>CBFIIP010000071.1:0-28940 GCA_965662705.1 Flavobacteriaceae bacterium | reverse complement strand
GTCTTTGACAAAGACATACACCTCAAGGGGAACTCCCTCGGGGGTGGGTGCCAATTGCCTTACCATTACAGTCAAATCACTGTTGATTTCCGGGTGATTTTGTAAATAAGCCAAAGCATACCTTCGGAAGAGTCCAATATTGGTCATATTTCTTCCGTTCAGTAGTAATGATTTATCTGTTTTATTGACTTGATTTTCAGCTTCTATATCTTCTTTTCTTTGTTTTATATAGGAGGTAATTCGTTCTACCTTCTCTAACTTTTGTAGGTAATCATTGTCGGCAAATTTGATACTCGATACTCGAATCAACAATGCTCTTTTGATCCTTCTCCCACCGGATTCACTCATTCCCCTCCAATTGACAAATGAGTCTGACACCAATTTGTATGTTGGAATTGAAGTGATGGTATTATCAAAATTCTGCACTTTTACAGTGGAGAGATTGATCTCAATGACATCACCATCGGCATTGTTGCTGTTCATACTGATCCAATCTCCAATTCTAACGGTATCGTTGATTGTTACTTGAATGCTGGCAACAAAACCGAGTATAGTATCCTTGAAAATCAATAAGATAATGGCCGATAAGGCACCAAGGGTAGCTAAAAAGGTACTGATGTCTTTCCCTGAAAGAATAGAAAAAATGACCATGATCCCTATAAACCAAATTAAAATCATGACGATCTGTATGTAGCTGTCTATGGGTTTGTCTTTAAAGTTCTTTAAGGTTTTTAGAAAGTCTTTGACTGAGGTTAACAATCTCCTAACCAATACAATGGTCAATATGGCTCCCAATATTTCGAGTCCAACGGCAATCGGTTGTTCGAGTAAAGGAAAAGATTTTAGAGATTGTGGCAGAAAGCTAATCAGAAAAAACAGTGAGGGGAAATAGGATAAGTTTTCTGGAATTTTATTTTTGATTAAATAATCATCAAATTTCGATTTTGTTCTTTTGGAAATTTTAGAAAATACCAATCTAATTATACGTCTACTGATCAACCACAATGCCAAGGCAAACAAACTGATGATGAGAATATAGGTAAAGGCTTCGAGGTCTTCGGCAATATTTTTACTGAATCCCATGCTTTGATAAAAGTCCAGTAGTAATTTTTTCATAGTACTATGTAATTGAATAAAAAAACCCCTCTTGAGGGGTTTAATAAACGGTTTTGGTTATTTTACAGAATAGTAATTGGAATCTCCACCCTTACATTTCCCCAGCCGCCATGAAGGATGGCATTGTTCCCCTCCCCAGTAAAGGCTAAAGAAAAGGCTTCTAAGTATTCTGATGATTCCATGACAGGAACTTCAAGTCTTGCAACGTCTTTTGATTGGTCATAGTTATAGGCTCCCCAAATATTAGTGGCAGAATTAATAATGATTTCTGAGGAGTCATCCTTGGGATAGGAATACATGGTGTATGTTCCCGCTTTAATTACGGTATCCCCTAATTTGATTGATTTATAAAGTCTAATTTCGGTCGCTTCATTGGCTCCGGTTCTCCAAATCTTATAGGTGGGAACTACATCTTCTAAATTTCTTCCCCTCAACTGAGGTCGGCTGTAGGTGATGACAATGGCTTTGTCCGTTACACGGTTGGAGGCAGGGTAAAAAGTCCGATCCATAGGACTTTTATCCAATCCTTTAAAATTTTGAGCTTGGGTTAAGTTAGCTGTAGCTACAAAAATGATAATGATTAGTTTTTTCATTGGGTAATTTATTAAGTTAAAAATTAATTGTTACAAACCATTTCGACACCACAACAGGAGGGAGATTTGATCTTACCTTCACATTCAGGGCATCTTGAAATTTGGACAGTAGTTCCATCATTTAGTCTCAGAATGTCGTCAACCAAAGGGCGGTCGCATTTAGCACAGCTGGCATTTACGGCCATTCCACAATTATCGCATTCGTATGTTGCCATTTTTTTATTTAAAGTTAATCATTTGAATTAAAAGGGTTGGCATTCAGATAATTTATTTCACTTCTAACAAATGGTTTCCAGAGGGGAAGTTTTGGAGGTGAAAGTTACCATTGTCAATATTTGCATTTAAGATGTTACCATTCACGAAAAGTGACTTACTCCCTTTGGATGCGGGGATTTTAATATCTGCTACAACTCCACCAGGAATTTCTACTTTAAGGGAATATTTGTTTTCAGTTTGTTTGCATTCTACTGCTACACTACCATTGATAAAACTTGTTTTTAAACGGGCAAATTCCAATTCTCCTATTTTGGGATGTATTTTAATGTGTTGCGCACCAGGGCTGATCGGTTCCACACCCATCATTTTTCTTACGATGATGTTTGATGGTGCGCCACCCCAAGCGTGATTCAAATCTAAATTGGGCTTGTAGCGCTTGTCCCAGGCTTCCATGGTGATGGTTGATCCATATCGGATCATATTGTACCAGCTTCGCTCGGTTTTTGCTGCCATCAGTCCAATGGCATGTTGGTCTCCGCCATGATCAAATAATCCTTCCAATAATATTTGAGAGCCATAGACACTACAAGACATTTTTTTCTCACTGATGAAATCAACCACATTTTTGACATCTTTTTCCGGAATCAGTCCGAAGGTCAAAGCAAACATATTGGCGTGTTGAGATTTGTGAGAGGTATCCTCTCCGTCATTGATCAGGCCATTGCTTGAATCTTGAAAGGTTTCTAAAAATGCAACTTTAAGTCGCTCAGCTTGATCATTGTATAGGGCCACATCATCGCTTTTATTGAGATCCTTCGCTATGTTCACCATTATTTTTAGTGCCCCATAATACAGTGCATTGACCACAGCATTGTAGGTTTGATATACATATCCATCATTTTCTCCGGGATGTTCTTTTTCTGTCCCTATAAAATGATCCAGGTTATCATAACCTCCGGGGGGAGTGCCCTGTGGCCAGTCGACAATGTCTCTCAGATTGTTGTTTTTCCCCCAATGGTTTTTGTGTAATTTCTTAAAAAAAGCTTCGGTTTGTTTGCCCGTTAACGTGCTGATTAGTCCCGTCTCGTCTGACAGATCCATGAGGGTTTTGATTTTCAGCTCGTCATAATATTTTAAGATAAATCGATTATCACCGGTATAAAGATAGTCGTACCAAGCCATCAAAATATTGTAAAGCGACCACTCGGTGGGCCAGGTTGGGTTGAACAACAGATGCTTCATGCTCCCCCTCGCAAGGCCATACTCTGCATCCACGGCATAGTGAGAAAGTTGATTGATGTAAGCATCGGCTTCATAAGGGATTCGCTCTCTGTCTCCGTCAACATAATAGCCACAGAAACTGGTAGCTTTCATGGAGTATTTACAAAGATCCCAAACCTGGTTTAAAACCTCATCACTTGAATCGAATGAGGAGGCAGTTTCATCAAAAGTATAGTTTACCATTGTCCTTACCACATCATCTGATTTCAACTCCCCTGCATAGCCCTTAACTTGCAAATATCTGAAAGGATAAACCTCTCCAATGTAATCCGGCATTTGAATCATAAACCGGTTGCTGGCCCTAAGTTTGTTTTCAGGCCAAGGGATTTCATACCAATGCGATCCTGGTTTCAGTAGGAGTTGGCTTTGGTGATATCTTATGTTTGGTCCAGCTTTTGGATCGATTGAAAATTTATTTTTTTGTGCCATTTCACCCACACTTATCAAAATGGTGTCTTCTTCGCTGGCGGTTAATGCCAACTTGAGCTTGGCAAAAGCCGCTTTTTCAAAATCAATAAAATAACCCAGCTTTGTTTTCTTGACCATTTTCGGAGATTGATCAGTGGCAATAAGGGGTTCTTGGGAAAATTTTTCATCGCTGGGATTGGGGGCAACAACAAATGCCCGGGGCTGGGAATAGCTTGATGTTTTCTCTTTTTCGTCCCAATATCTTACCTTCCAATGGTATACTTTATTTCCCTCTAATTTTTTTCCTTGATAAAGGGTTGAAGCTTTTTGAGAGGATACCTTACCGCTATCCCATAGGTCTCCTTTGTTTTGATTCAATAAATCTGGATTACTGCTCACCAATAGCTGAAAAGCTGAGGTTTCCTTGGAACGATCATTCAATTTCCAATGAAATATAGGGTTATTAGATTGTACTATGGCAAGTTCATATTGGTTTTTGTTTAAAATGTCATCATTCAAAACAAGGTCTTGTTTTTTGCCTCCCAATCCCACATAATCGCCATGACGCATCAAATCGGTGCGGAGTCCAGTGGGTTGATTAATAGTAGATTGGCAACTCAAAAACAGTGGAATCAAGATCCACAACATTAAATGAAATGAAATTTTTATACTTTTAAATTTAATTTTTTTAGAAACATTTGAACTCCTCTATACCTCACGCTAATAACTTGTTTATATGGATTTTAAGACAGTAGCATTAGGGATTTAGATAATCAGTCAGTCTCAAATCATTTTAAAGGTTTTGTTTAGTATTCTTTTTAGAATTTTAATGGAGTAAAAGAAGTCCCTTCAGTAAACTATCCGCCAAAAAAATTTTAGTCAATATATCTGTTTTTTCCGTTTGTTTTTTCCAACTCAAAACGATCAAACATTTCACCAGTAGCGGTAAATGAGTTGTAAATCAATCGATTGCCGTCAATCGTTATGTGTTGAAACAACTGAGTTCGTTCTCCGGTTTTTTCTTGTGTGGCTCCAAATTCTCCCCAGCCAGACTTACTCAGGCTGTACATCTTTCCTCCACTGACCGAGACTACATAGACCGGGCCTACAACATATTTTTCTTCTGTGATATTGTCAACTGCTATGGGGTTTTCATAGACTGCCCCACGGGCATAACTGTGGTCGTGTCCTTGTAAAGCAAGGTCAACACCATATTGATCAAATAAGGGTTTCCAATGTTTCCTGAGCTCCTCGTTGTCCCGTCCTCTTGAAGCTGAAAAAACAGGGTGATGGTAGGTTACAACGGTCCACTTTTTGTCATTTTCCTCCAATACTTTTTTGAGCCATCCGGCTTGGAGTTCGATATCTCTATTACTGTTTAACCCTATGACTTTGAGTTCTGGGTAATCAATAAAATAACAGGTTTCAAGCAGCTCCTCAGGGCCATTATCTGGGAGACCAAACTGTGCGTTCCATTGCATGGAGAGTACTCTGTCCTCTCTGGGTGCGTTGGGGTCCATACCCCGGTATTCGTGATTTCCTGGAACTGAAATGGCAGGGATTTCACTGTGTATAAACCCTCCGGCAGCAAACCACTCATTCCACTCACTTTCATCGTGAGCATAGTTCACCAAATCACCGGCATGGATAAAAAAATCAGCTTCAGGGGCTTTTTTGTAGGCATTTCTGATCACTCTCGACCATAATTCTAAAATATAATTCTGTGCATCTCCTACATATAAAAATGATAGGGGTGCTGGTTGGTCACTTGCTGTGGTGAATTGGTGCCACTCACTTTTAAAATCATCATTTCCAACACGATAAGCATAGAGGGTATTGGGTTTTAAATCATCTATTTTAACTTCAAAAAAAGAGGATTCAAAACCATCCGGTGTAGCGTTGGCAGAATTGATGAGTGTCCTTTTGGCAGTATGCGTCTTGCTGTTTTCCCTAAAATCAGGTCCCGGTCTGGCTGGAGCAATTTGAACATAGCCAACTTTATTGTCTGCATGGGTTCTCCAGTTGATGGCAATGGATCGCGCAGGATCTGAAGTAGCACTCAAAATCACATGATCTGGAAAATGATTGGGAGCTGCCCATTCCTTAATGATTTCATTAAGTTGTTGTGATTTATCTTGACCAAAACCAAAAGAAAGGGTAAAGAAAACCAACATCAAAGTGAAGATTGTTTTGATCATAATTTTAATATTGACTTGGTGTAAGGTATAAAAAAACCGCAAACAAAATATTTGAAATTTGGATGGTGGTTCAAATTTTAAAAAAGGTTTAGAAACTTGCAATATCGATCGATTTGTACCAAATTTCCATGTCTCTATTGCCGTGCAGTTGAAGACCAACCGGTCCTGATAAATTGGCATTTTCCATACTGAAGTCCATCACTTGTTTGCCGTTGAGCCATACACGATAACGGTTGCCGATTGCTTCGGCTTCCATTTTGTTCCAATCATCTTGTTTGAGGAGTGATGCTACCAAGGTGGCTTCTTTTGGATACCCTTGTTTGGGGACATATGGAGAGCCAGTCATATCTCTTTTAAGCGAACCCGAAATCCCAATTTGAATTTGAGGATTGCTGGCATCGTCACCACGCATAAAAATCCCCGAGTCTACTGTGCCTGGGCCAAATTTAAATTTTAAACGAACGCGGAAGTTACCAAAGCTGTCTTTGGTCCACAGGGTTGATCCTTTTTGGTCAGGACCGCTTTTGACTTTTAATATTTTATCTTCAACAGACCACCATATATTGTTTTCTGGTATAATCCACTGATCCAAATTACTGCCGTCAAAATAACTTGTGTACTCTTTGGCGACCAAAGAAAATTTATTGATTTCCTTTGGATTTAAAACGGAACCATTGTGAATGAGCATTCTGAAGTGAAAGCTGACGGATTCACCGTTTTTCAACGCGAAATTTAAGGCTTCTTTTCCTTCGGAGAAAACTGCTTGCCCTAGGGGATTGGCAGAGAACAGACCATAGTCTCTGGCATGCCAATAGGTTGGATATCCCACATTATTGGGGTTGTCCATTATGGTAATGGATACCGGTTCTTCGTCGATGGTACTATATAGTTTTACCCATTCCGCACGAGTTCCCCAAACATCGTTCCCCTCGAGTCCCTCGCTACTGAGATAATTTCCATTGACACCAGTATTGTCCAATACTTTTACCTCTGTAGGATTGCCTTGGGCATCAACAAAAACAGCTGGTTTTTTGGAGGGTAGTTCCATGGCACGGGTCACACGAACACCAAAAACACCTTCTTTATTGTCCTTGAAAGAAATATCCTTTAGTGCCATTAATGTGGTGTAGCGATCAACGACCCTAGTGTTGCCTTCTTGAGAAAATTTAAAAACCGTAGTCTCCTCCAACATGGATTCACCGGCAGTGCTTTGCCAGCTACTTTTGGTGGTGAGACTGCCTGCTTCTTGATTGATTTCAATAATATTGGAATGAACAATCTTTCCATAGTCCTCTAACTTTTCCTCAGGAATAGCATCTGAGTTGTTCCAAAAATCAAGTCCATTAACATCACCATAGTTGAACCAATGCCCCATATGGTGAGGGTGATCCACACGCTCTCCTGGTTTTGGATCAATAGGAAATCCCCTAGTTAGGGTTTTTCCACTTGCTGTTATTAAAGGAAATAGAACGGGTTTGGGTAATGTTCCTTGATAATGGTAACTGGTGAATAGAGCCCCATTGAGTAGGACATCAATTTTTTGATTGGGCTGATCGTTAACAAAAACAACCGAAGGACTTTCTCCTCCGGTTTTTTTGGTTTGTCCCTCGCACGAAATCATACTGATGCCTAGGATAAAGGTTATAATAAAAGCCCTTGTCATCATACTACATTAATATTTAAATACTTTACCTCCTGCCAAAACTTCTTGATTTTCAACATCAAAAGTGGCCTTAAGACCTGTTCTCATTGATGCGGTAGTCATGATGTTGGCGATGGAATGGTTGTAACCTGCCTCTACAGGTGCGTTGGTTTTTTCTCTGGAACGGATACATTCCAACCAGTTCAACATATGGTTGGAGGTCATGTTATCCACACCAGTATTGGCCGAGGTAACGACTTGTGTTTTAATTTCTGACAGAGAGAATTCATCCAAAAGATTGGGTTTCATGTTCATTGCACTTGAGTGACCCTCTACAAGTCCACCGTTGGGAGTTACTTTGTTGGTTTTCATGTTCAACTCACCTCCATTGGAATAATAAATTTCTTTGATTCCCCCAGCAGAGTTGGTAAATCGAGAGGAATATACCACTTGGAAACCTGTGGTGGTATCATCAAGAGGGCCATAATCAAAAACAGCCGTCATGGTATCGAAATTCGTACGGCCGTCTTTCCAAAGATAGATTCCTCCATTGGCGGCTACACTTCTGGGGTGATCCAAACCTGAGAACCAGTGAACAGTATCAATCTGGTGCGCCATCCACTGTCCAGGTATGCCTGAAGATAAAGGCCAGAACAATCGGTATTCCAAATATTTTCTAGGATCCCATTTTTGATAGGGCCGGTTCATCAAATACCGTTTCCAATCCACATCTGATTCTTTGATGTCACTTACTTTATTGGGATACACCCTCCATCTTCCGGGTTGGTTTACATTCCAAGTCATTTCGACCATAACAACATCACCGAAAGCTCCGGATTTGATGTACTTTTCCGCAGCGTGGTAATTTTTTCCGCTTCTGCGTTGGGATCCCACTTGAAGAACAATACCGGCTTCATTGGCCGCTTTTTTACCCAATCTTGCATCTTCCATGGTCTCTGCAAAAGGCTTTTCTACATAAACATCTTTTTTGGCATTTGCCGCTTGGACTGTATGTAAAGCATGCTGGAAATCTGCAGTTGAAATGATGACGGCGTCAATTTCATTTTTGTCATACATTTCTTCATTGTTTCTCCAGGTTTTAATTGGGTCACCTGTTTTTTCCTCAAGGAAAGCTTTTCCCTCGTCTCTTCTTCTGTTCCATATATCTGAAACACCAACTATTCTACAATTCTGTTGTTTGGAGTGGTTTAGAAAAGCAGGAATCAATGACCCTTTTGCACGGCTTGAAAAACCAACAATTCCGACATTGAGTCGATCATTAGCACCAATAATTCTTCTGTAACTTGCCGCACTCATCCCACTACTGGCTGCACTTACTCCAGTTACTCCAGCAATGACGCCTGCAGAGGCAAGGGAGGCTTCTTTGATAAATTTCCTTCGGTTTAAATCCATTATGATGTTGTTTTAATGATTGTTGTTTTTTGTAGTGTGCGTACACGAACATACTTATCAAAAATAATTTTTTTTTTGAAAACTTAGCCTTTTTTTCTAATATTTAGTAAAATAATAACTTCTACGCCTCATGGTCTATCTGACCACATTGACCGTTCCCCTGAGTTTGTTTAATCCATGATCGAGCACCCTCACCACCTTTGGGTTTTCCTTCTTCGCATTAAAAAAACATTAAAAAAGGAGTTAAGGAGATGAAAATTTTAGAATTCACGAATTTTTATGTTCTTAAAGTAAAAATCTCCCGGACTGTGGTCTTGAAGCAAAATTCTTCCGCTGGATGCCACTCCAAATCCTTTGTGTTTTGAATACTTACTCTTTTTTATCATATTTTTCAGGCTTTGTGAAAATCTGTTGTATTCGACTACTTTGATGTTATTGATCCAATGCTGGACTTTTCCTCCATCGACAACGATCCTTGCTCTGTTCCATTGATTCGATCCATTGGCTCTGATGCTTTTGCCCGTCCCCTCAGAGAGGTTTTCGGCAGTAATGAGATCGTATAATGAACCGATGGTTCTGTTGCCGTCCATTCCCTCGCTATGATCAGGATGAGCCTTGTCCAATATTTGGTATTCCAATCCTATGCTCCTGCCATCGCCTTCTTCCAATGCATCGACAAAATATTTGATACCGCTATTACCCCCTTTTTGGAACATGAAATCGACTTCCAATTCAAAGTTGTCGAATTTTTCCTCGGTAACGATGTCCCCCGATTTTTTTGAATCTTTGGTGCTTTCGTGTTTTAAAAAGTGCAGCGTTCCATCAACGATTTCGATCCCGTCTTTTGGGAAGTCAGCAGATTTGGCACCTTTCCAACCTTTGGAAGTTTTCCCATCCCATAGCAATCTCCAACCTTTTCGTTTTTCCTCTGGGGTAAGTCTATTGGTCAAATAGGAGATTTGTCTGGCGTTGGGCTGATTTTTTGTTTGGTATTGCTCGAGATTTTCAGTGAGGATTTTGATATTTTTCCATTGGATGGTTTTTCCCTCTTGCGACTTATCTCGGATGGAATGTACTTGCAAGGCGATAAAGCCTACGGAAGTCATATCATCCACCAAATTAGCACATTGTACTCCATTCATAAAAGTTTTAATCGTGTTTCCGATCGCTTCAATTCTCACTTTGTTCCAATCCCCATTTCTGAAAGCATCTCCCCCCTTGGTATTATCGGTAAGGGGATACAGCCACCCACGGCGTCCTTCATCGTAGATTCCTGCAGACCATTTTCTGTTGCTGGTGTCCAATTCTGACTGATAGCCGTGCACCTTCCCATTTTTATACCCTTCCATTGAATTGGATCGAAATTGGATTCCCGAATTCAGTCCTGGTGAAACCATGACTTCTAACTCAAGAATAAAATCACCGTACATTTTTTGAGTACACAAAAAAGTATTAGGCGTACCGGTTTTGGAGGTTCCAACTATCGCACCATTTTCAATGTGATATTTGGCATTTCCGTTTTTTACTTCCCAACCAGATAAATTTTCTCCATTAAAAAGAGATGTCCACTGGGATTGTGCTACCAACGGTATGAAAAAAATAACAATGGAGTTGAACAGTTGGTTAAAAAAGTTAAATTTGGTTTTCATGTTTTATTGATTAATTTTAATGTGTGCGTACACGCAAAAGTAATTAAATTTGTCAGAATATAATATTTAAACAATATGATGAGATACTGTGGCTTGATTTACTTGACTCTAATAATTTTGGGCTGCTCAAATCCCTCCACCGAAAAAAAGGAGCAGCGTCCTAATTTCATCTTTGTGATGTCTGATGATCACACCAGCCAAGCATGGGGCATATACGGTGGGGTACTTGAAAACTACGCCATTAATCAAAATATCAAACGTTTGGCGGCAGAAGGGGTGGTGTTAGAGAATGCTTTTTGCACCAACTCTATCTGTGTTCCCAGTCGTGCTTCCATACTCACAGGTCAATACAGCCACCACAATCAAGTGTACACCCTTACCGATGCCCTCGACCCCAATCAACAGAATGTAGCACAACTCATTCAAAAATCAGGCTACCAAACTGCCCTTATTGGAAAGTGGCATTTAAAAGATAAACCCTCCGGTTTTGATTTTTTCAACATATTACCAGGGCAGGGTAGGTATAACAATCCCATTTTAAAAAATAATGACAATTGGGAATACGGTAACAAAGGTGGAAAGCAGTACGATGGATTTTCCTCCGATGTTATCATGGATGAATCTCTCAAGTGGTTGGATCAAAGAGACAAAGAAAAACCCTTTATGCTGATGACCCATTTTAAAGCTACCCACGAACCCTTTGACTATCCCGAAAGATTCAAAAATTTATTTGAAAACGACACCATTCCCGAGCCTGTTTCTCTACTCGATTTTGATCCCCAACAGTCGGGGAGAAGTTTTGAAGGGCAAATTCTTGAAATTTTGGCAGAACGGTGGCGACAAGCCTCAATTAAAAACAAAGGCAACTACCCCGGACTTCCTTTTGATACAGATGGATTGGATGCTGTTCAGTCAAGGAAAAAAACCTATCAAAAGTTTGTCAAAGACCTTATGAAGTCTGCTGCAGCCATTGATGACAACATTGGGCGGCTATTGGACTATCTCGATCAAAACAATCTTTCACAGAATACAGTGATCATTTACACCTCCGATCAGGGGTATTTTTTAGGGGAGCATGGAATGTTCGACAAGCGCATGTTTTTGGAAGAATCCGCTAGGATGCCATTTGTCATTCGTTATCCCAAAGAAATTCCTGCTGGGAAAAGAGTAAAGGACATCATACTAAATATCGACTTTCCCTCACTGCTTTTGGACTATGCGAACATTTCGCAGCCAGAGCAATTCCAGGGCGAGAGTTTTCGTAAAAACCTCATCATGGAAACTCCCGATCAATGGAGGGATAAGATGTATTATCGGTATTATGCTCATGCACTCAATCGACCCGCACATTTGGGGATACGGACAGATCGCCACAAACTGATTTTTTATTATGGTCTTTCATTGGGTCTCAATGGAACTTACACCGATGAAGCGACCCCTCCTGCATGGGAGTTTTACGATTTGAAAAATGATCCGATGGAACTCAAAAATCAATACCAAAACCCCAAGTACAAAACCATAATTCAGCAATTAAAGAAGGATTTGATTGGGTTGAGAGAAAACTATGGAGATGCTGCGACTGATGGTGCTGAGATGAAAAAGCTAATTCAGGATAATTGGTGATCATAAGAAACAAACCAAATTCATAACCAGCTAAAGGTTAACGGTATTTTTAAAAAAAGACCTTTCTATAAAAATACGGGAATTGACAAAAAAATGAATGATGCTTTAATCTGATTTTTGATTGAAGCCAATGCAGAAACAAAACAAACAGAATCCTAAATCTAACAAATGAATCATTCTAGGAGAAAATTTATAAACCAATCCAGAGTCGTATTACCGCTACTTCTTGCCCCCAGTCTATTCTCTTGCTCCTCTTTGACATCCTCTAAGGAAGTAAGGATCGATGCAATCAATTTATTTCTCATCAACGTCACCAAGGAGCGAAACTTTAGCTTTGGCGTTTGGAAAAATAGACAGCACGTGATGATCAATATCAAAGGGGGAGATCAGATCGGTTGGGGAGAGACAAAAGTCGCTAACAATCAACCCGATTTTGATTTGTCTCCTTGGTCTGAGGAGTTTAAAAAACTAAAAGGGATGAAGCTGGGTGAAGCCATTGAAGAGGTTAGAAATCAATTTCTCTCTGGCAACTGGAAACCAATAGTTACAGAAGGTCTGTTGATGACCCTATATGACTTGATGGGCAAGATTGAAAATAAACCCACGGTCAAAATTTGGGGATTAAAGGGAGAGGCACCCGTACCTGAGATTTTCTGCATTTTGGAAAAAGAAGAGGAAATGGTGATCAAACAAGCGCAGATCGCTGTAGATCAAAACATGCATCGCTATGTAAAAATCAAAATGTTTGGAGATTTTGAATTGGACAAAAAGAATATCGCTGCCTTGCGAAAATTCCTTGGGCCGGATGTGTTCATCTTGGGGGATCCCAACCAAGGTTATAAACATATCCAAGACCTTGGGGAATTATCAAAAATCATGATCGCCCTCAATGAGGCGGGAATGGATGGGGTAGAAGACCCCTCCAGCCTCACCAAGGAAGAATTGATTTATCTGCAAGCCAATGTGGGGAAACTGTCCATTGTTCCCGATCACATCATGCGACCTGCCTCCAAAAGCATCAAATATTTCGATGACCGCATGGGAAATTATTTCAATCTTCATCCCAATTGTATGGGAACCATTGCGGAGATCAATGAAATTTCCAAAGTCATCAGAGCTTCTCAAAAAGGCATTATGATCGGAGACTCCAGTCTGATTGGTGCAGCTTGTACATTTTGGCAACAAATAGCCATTGGAAACGAAGCCTCATGGGTAGAAGCCATGGAAAAACCAAAGAACAAGATGCTTTTTAAAGTGTATTCTAGAAAAAGCCACTTACCTCGACAAAGAGGGCAAAGTAGCCGCAGATTTTAAACCCGGTTTTGGACCAAAGGTTGATGAACAAAAATTAATTTCAATCGATGACGATCACTTAAACATTTAAAATGAAAAAAATAAAACTTTTTCTTCTATTATTTGGAACGCTGATCTATGCCCAGCGCCCCGTAGATTTGGTAAACCCCCTGATCGATTCTGCCAATTCTAGATGGTTCTTTTTTTCCTCCGCCACCCGTCCATTTGGAATGGTCAATTTAAGCCCTGATATGGGAACCTCAGGAGCTTGGGAATCCGGCTATCGCTACAACCAAAAAACCATCAACTTTTTTAGCCACATACACGCATGGCAATTGTCGGGGGTACCTGTAATGCCTACTACCGGTAAAATCAAAGCCCATTTGGGACCAAAAGCCTATGGGTCAGCCTATTCCCACGACAGAGAAACCGTTGAAGCAGGCTACCACTCCATTGTTTTGGACGATTACAACATCAAGGTAGAATTGACCTCGACAGTTCGAGTAGGTTTTCACCGTTACACCTTTCCAGAATCCGACCAAAGTGCGGTTATTCTTGATCTATCTGCGCAATTGGGTCCCAGTGGTACCAGAAGCGGTTATGTAAAAAAAATATCTAACAAAAAACTTCAGGGCCATGCGGTAATGGAAAAAACCATTAGAAGACCCAAAGACACCAAAGTCTTTTTTTCCATTCATTTCGATAAACCTTTTGAGGACTTACATGCTTTCCAAAATCAGAAATTATTGGGTAAAGTAAAAGAATTCGAAGGTGAAAATGGAGGGGTATATTCTGTATTTAAGACCAAAGAAGGGGAGCAAATTCAGATGAAAGTTGGGATTTCCTACGTCAGTGCGGAACAGGCCGAACTCAACCTCCAAACAGAGTTAAACCATTGGGATTTTGATGCGGTGGTTAAAGATTCCAAAAATCAATGGAACGTCTATCTCAGCAGAATCGAAATCAAAGGAAATACCCAAGACCAGCAAATTCGGTTTTATACCGATCTGTGGCACGCCTTGCAGGGTAGGAGGATCATCAGCGATGTGAATGGAAAATACAGCGACATGACCGGAGCAAAACAACGCATCGGTCAAATCCCTCTTAATCAAAACGGAAAACCAAAGTTTAATCACTACAATTCCGATTCTTTTTGGGGCGCACAATGGACCCTCAACACGCTCTGGCATTTGGTTTATCCCAGAATCTCTGAGGAGTTTGTCAATTCTATGTTGTTGATGTACGATGATGGGGGCTTGATTCCAAGGGGTCCCTCAGGAGGGAATTACACCTACGTAATGACCGGAGCCTCCACCACTCCTTTTATAGTCAGTGCCTATATGAAAGGCATTAGAGGTTTTGATATTGACAAAGCCTATGAAGGGATGCTTAAAAATGCCCTTCCCGGAGGAATTATGAGTAAGGTAGGCTATGAACACTACACCAACAAAGGGGGCGGTATTGAATATTATATTGATAGGAGATATGTTCCCTTTCCTTTACATGATAAGGAATACGGATTTCACCAATGTGGACCTGGTGTAACTATGGAATATGCCTATCAGGATTGGACTTTGGCACAGTTGGCTAAGGCACTCAACAAAACGGACGATCATAAAATGCTCCAAAAAAGAGCAGGCAATTATCGTAACATTTATGACCCTTCATCGGGTTGGATGCGGGGAAGAACCATGGACGGCAATTGGATAGAACCCTTTGATCCTTTGGTTTACGAAAGTGACTACAAAGACCCTTTAGGATCGGGATTTGTGGAAGCCACAGCGGCAGCGGCCACTTGGTTTGTACCCCATGACTTGGCCGGACTGGCAGATCTGATGGGGGGTAAAACGGTTGCTGCCAAAAGGCTCAATCAATCATTTTTGATCGCTGAACAGCACGATTTTGTGACCCATCACCATCGTACGGATAACTTTGTGGCCAGTTTTCGTAAAAGAGCGTTCATCAACTATGGCAATCAACCCTCCATGCAAACAGGATATATATTCAACTACCTTGGTCAACCTTGGCTCACTCAGAAATGGGTGAGAGAGGTTATTGAGAAAGTTTACAGTGATAATGACCCTCAACACGGATACAGCGGTGATGAAGACCAAGGCTTGATGGGAGCTCTATCAGTATTGATGAAAATGGGACTCTTCGAAATGAAAGGGGGAGCAGACATTCAACCTACCTATGATCTCTCCAGCCCAATTTTCGATCAAATTACAATTCATCTTGATCCCGATTATTACCCAGGTGGGAATTTTACCATCAAAACTCAAAGTAACAGTCCCGAAAATAAGTATATTCAAAGTGTAAAACTCAATGGAAAACCCCTCAATCATGCTTGGTTTTATCACAAGGATTTGGTAAAAGGGGGGGCTTTGGAGTATGTATTGGGTGAGGAACCCAACTATGAATGGGCGACTGCAGAGGAATTACTCCCGGCCAGTATGTCCAATAAAAAATAGGGCAGGTGGAAAAAAAAATCGGATTTGGTGTTATTGGTACGGGCAACATTGCCAAATTCCATGCGGATTGCATCGAAAAAATACCCAATACACGCCTTTTAGGTGTATTAAGTAAATCCGAGACCCGAGCACTTCAAGTAAAGGGAGATTACAATGCCCCTGTTTTTTGGGAAATGGATCAATTGCTTTCCCATCCTGAAATTGATATTATTTGCGTTTGTAACGAAAGCGGATTGCATGGAGCAACCATTGCCAAAATTGCAAAATCGGGCAAAAATATACTTTGCGAAAAACCATTAGAGACCACAGTAGAAAAAATCGAACAAATAGCAAGGGTCGTAAAATCCAGCGGAATCCAATTGGGTTGTGTTTTTCAAAACCGGGAAAACCCCGAATATAAAAAGTTTAAAAATTTTATAGAAACAGGGGTTCTGGGTAAAATATTACTGTGTCAAACCAGTATCAACTGGTACCGTTCCCCTGATTATTATAAGGACTCTTGGCGAGGTACACTGGCCATGGACGGTGGTGCTGCCCTTATCAACCAAGGCATTCATACCATTGACCTGATGCTCGACCTAATGGGAGAGGTCGTTCAGGTCAGTGGAATTGTCAACACCCTTTATCACCAAATCGAAGGAGAAGATGTCGCAGTAGCTGCCTTAAAGTTCGAGAGTGGCGCATTGGGTACGCTCTCCGGTGGTACCGCTCTTTTTCCCGGGGAACCCGAGTCGATCACCATTTATGGTACACTGGGGAATATTGTTTTCAAGGGAGGAAAAATTACTTCTTCAACCGTTAACTCCCTGAATCAAGCATTGAACAATACCACTGACGATTATGGTTCCGGTGCTTCTGACCCCATGGCCATTAGCGATCAATTTCACATGGCTGCCATAGAGGACATGATGGATGCGGTGAGAAATAACCACCCTCCAAAAGTAAACATAGACCAAGCCAAAAAGTCAATTGCACTGATCAACGCCATTTATCAGTCGATGGGAGACAGAATAAAACCAAAAAAATAAACCAATAGATGCGAAAATTTCTCCACACAGCTTCATTAGTCATTGTTTTCCTCTCGTCAACGATGATGTCCTGCCAATTGCAACAAAGAGAAACCACAAAACCCAATGTTATTTTGATCATGGCCGATGATATCGGTTTTGAATGTTTGAGTATCAATGGTAGCACATCCTATAAAACTCCGGTTTTGGATTCCTTGGCCCGTAACGGAATCAATTTTACCAAAGCCATTTCACAACCCCTTTGCACCCCATCGAGAGTAAAAATAATGACAGGTAAATTTAATTTTAAGAATTACGATTATTTCACCTATCTCAATCCAAAAGAAAAAACATTTGGAAACCTTTTCAAAGAAAATGGCTATAAGACCGCCGTTGTTGGCAAATGGCAGCTCAATGGTCTCAAATTTGAATTAGAAGGCCATGATGACAATACCAAGCCACACCATTTTGGTTTTGACGAGTACAGTTTATGGCAACTGACTAAAATAAGATCTTTTGGAGAGCGTTTTGCTAACCCTCTGATCGAGCAGAATGGAAAAATTTTGCCAAGAGATCAAAATGCTTATGGCCCCGATATTGTTTCTGATTACGCCGTTGATTTCATCAAAAGAAACAAAAACCAACCCTTCTTTGTCTACTATCCCATGCTGCTGGTTCACGATCCGTTTGTACCCACTCCCGACTCGCCCGAATGGCAATCCCTCGATACCAGATCCAAAAAAGACAATCGATTTTTTATTGATATGGTGGCCTATATGGATAAGATCATTGGTAAAATTGTCAATACCCTCAATGAGCAAGGGATAGCAGACAATACCCTTATTATGTTTGTTGGTGACAACGGAACCAATACTAAATTAGTGTCTCAAACTAAAAAGGGGCCAGTAAGAGGTGCTAAGGGAAACACCATTACCCATGGCAATCACGTTCCAATGGTCGCCCATTGGCCCAATCAAATTAAAACTCCCAAAACTTACCACGGTTTGATTAATTTCACTGATTTCTATGCTACCTTCTCCGATATTTTGGGCGTACCGCATCAAACCGATGGGATGAGTATGACGAAGATATTCGGTGGTCAAAAATCTCTTGATCGAGAAACCGTAACTACTTATTACAATCCCATGTGGTCTCCCAATGTGAACAAATACAGAAACGTTTACACTCAAAACGCTAGATACAAACTTTACAAAGACGGGCGTTTTTTCGATATGGAAAATGACATCTTGGAAACACAACCTCTCTCCGACAGGGATTTGAATGTAGATCAAAAAAGAATCAAAGCAAGGTTGGCTACTCAATTGGAAACCTTTCCCTCACTTCCAGAAAATGAAACCAATAACAGCAAAAAATAATGGTTGCAAACCAGCAAAATCATCAATATAACTAAACTCTTTTTTTAGCAACTGAAATTTCAAAATGTGGAGCATCAATTAAAATCAATGAAAAATAATTTTTTAACCCTATTGGCACTTTTTTGTTTGACCTCAGTATCGGTCAGTGCACAAAAAAAACCAAACGTTATCATCATTTATACCGATGACCAAGCCACCTTGGATGTCAATATCCTCGGAGCTAAAGATTTGGTCAGTCCACACATGGATGAACTTCTTTTGAGCGGAACTACTTTTACCCAGTTTTATGCTTCCCCGGTTTGTTCTCCATCGCGCGCCTCCTTGCTCACAGGCAAAAACCCCCAAAGGGCCGGTGTACCTGGAAATGCAGGACAAGATTTAAGCGTAAAATCCGGACTCCCCCCATCGGAATATACCATGGCCGAAATGTTTAAGGAAAATGGCTACAGTACCTACCTTATCGGCAAGTGGCATTTAGGATTTCAACCCGAAATGCGCCCAAACAAACAGGGGTTTGATTATAGTTTTGGTCATTTGGTAGGTTGCATTGACAACTATTCCCATTTCTATTATTGGGGAGGCCCCAACCGTCACGACCTTTACCGCAACAACGAAGAAATTTTTCTTGACGGTCAATATTTCCCAGATCTTTTGGTAGAAGAGGCAAAGCAAGTCATAGAAAACAAATCGGAAAAACCCTTTTTTATCTTTTTTGCCATGAATACCCCCCATTATCCCTATCAGGGTTATGCCAAATGGATCAAATACTATAGAGAAAAAGGAGTGGCCTCCCCTCGAGATTTATATGCTGCATTTTTAACCACTCAAGATGAAAAAATAGGAGAATTGATCGGGCTTTTGGAAGCAAATGGCCTTAGAGAGGATACCATCATCATTTTTCAATCCGATAATGGCCACTCCACCGAAACCCGAGCCTATCACGGTGGAGGTTATACCGGTCCGTATAGAGGTGCAAAGCAGTGTTTGTTTGAGGGCGGCATCAGAGTTCCCGCATCCATATCTTGGCCCGGTAAAATTCCTGCCAATCAGTTCAGAGATCAAATGAGTGTCAATATAGATTGGATGCCGACTTTAATTGAACTCTGTGGTTTTGAAACCGATACCTCCGATATGGACGGAAAATCTCTCATACCCATCATCCAAAACGAAAAGGCATCCTCCAACCACCGAGATGGATATTGTTGGGAGTTTTATAATCGAGGAAAATTGAGTTGGGTCGCCCGAAAAGGCAAATGGAAACTCTACGCTCACCCCTACGATACCAGTAGAAGAGATTATACCTATTCCGAAGAATTCGTCCTTTTTGATTTGGAATATGACCCCGGAGAATCCATCAATCTCTACGATCAACAGCCCCAAGTGGTGGCAGAACTCACAAAACTATATCAGGAATGGAAAAGTCAGCACAGAAAATGAAACTTACTCAACTTCCCTTTTTTTTATTATCGTTTTTTTTCTTTCAAAGCTGTGAGCTAAGTCATAAGAAAATAATACACCCTAACATCATCTATATTTTGGCCGATGATCTGGGTTATGGAGATTTGTCGATATACAATGAGGCATCAAAAATCAAAACGCCTCATTTGGATCAATTGGCACGCCAAGGTATGCGTTTTATGGACATGCATTCCACTTCTTCCGTCTGTACGCCTACCCGCTATAGCATCCTAACTGGAGAATATGCTTGGCGAACCTCCCTAAAAAAGGGGGTATTGTGGAGCTATGGTCCACTGATGATCCCCGATGAAAAAGAAACCGTTGCCAAACTACTAAAACGCAATGGCTATCAAACCGCCGTGGTAGGGAAGTGGCATTTGGGATTGGATTGGCAATTGAAATCGGATACTCAACCGAATCAAGTCATTCAAAACGATTGGGGTTTGATTACCGATTATAAAGAAGAAATCATCGATTTTTCCAAAAACCCCACCAAAGGACCCACACAGGTCGGTTTTGATTACAGCTACATTCTCCCTGCTTCGCTTGATATCCCGCCCTACGCCTATCTGGAAAACGAAAAACTCACCCAACCCGTCACCTCCTATACCGATGGGAGTAATCTGGAGGGGGACAAAGATTATGACTTTTGGCGTCCTGGGCCCATGGCAGAGGGATTTGATTTTTATGAAGTACTCCCCAACTTTATAGACAAGGCCAAAGCTTTTATCAATAAGACCCAAAAGAAGAAAGCACCATTTTTCCTATATCTTCCCTTGGCGGGTCCTCATACCCCTTGGGTACCCAAAGCCAAAGCTCCCTACTCTTCCAAAGCGGGAATGTATGGGGCATTTGTGGAAATGGTAGATGAACAATTGGGGCAACTTTTTGCATACTTGGATGAACAAGGTATAGGAGAAGAAACCATGGTGATTTTTACCAGCGACAATGGCCCTTATTGGAAACCCCATCACATTGAAAAATACAATCATAAGGCTGCGGCACACCTGCGGGGGATGAAAGGTGACATTTACGATGCTGGACATCGGGTGCCTTTTCTGGTACGGTGGCCGGCTAAGGTAAGCCCAGGCAGCATGGCTCAGGGCGCATCCTCTTTGGCCAATTTCTATGCTACTGTCGCCGAATTACTCGGCATTCCCTCAAAAGCATTGGACAGTAACAGTCTGCTGGGGCAACTCACCGATCCGGATTTTCAGCAGCAACCTCAACCTGTCATCCATCATTCTTCCAATGGACATTTCGCCATCCGCTACGGGGACTGGAAAATGATCGAAAAAAGAGGCTCGGGAGGTTTTACTCCACCGGCAAGCCTACCCACACCCCTAGGTGAAAGACCCCAACGCCTATTTCACCTCAAGGACGACCCATCAGAATTAAACGATGTTTCCCAGAAGTTCCCCGAGAGATTGGAACAATTGATACAGCAGCTTGATTCCATCAAACAAAGCCACTCAATTTCCTTAAAATGAAAACAGCATTTCCAATCGTATTTTTTTTGCTAACCATCACCATCTCCTGCGCCCCGCCTGCTGAGGGAAAAAAACCTTCACACAATATCCTCATTGCCATAGCTGACGATCATTCCTATCCCCATACGGGAGTTTACGGTTTTGCCGAGACCCAAACCCCCGGTTTTGATTATGTCGCCCAAAACGGTATTTTGTTCCATAATGCCTTTGTTGCAGCTCCCCAATGCAGTCCCTCCAGAGCCGCCATGCTTACCGGAAAAAACATTTGGGAACTGGAAGAAGCCGGTACCCATGCCAGTAATTTCCCAAAAAAGTTTAAGGTCTTTACTGAGCTGTTGGATGCGCACGGTTATTTTGTAGGCTATACCGGAAAGCCTTGGGGCCCCGGCAACTGGAAGATCAGCGGACGCAAACAAAACCCCGTAGGAAAACCCTACAATTCATATCAATTGCTAGACCCACCAACCAAGGGTATCAATTCGAATGACTACGCAAGAAATTTTATAGATTTTTACAATCAAAAAGGGGAGGGGAGCCCTTTTGTGTTTTGGTATGGTGCCTTTGAACCCCATCGGGTTTATGAATATCAAAGTGGAATCAAAGCGGGAAAAAATATCGAGGCTGTTCAGTTACCAGAATTTTTACCGGATACTGAAGTCGTTCGCAATGATATAATAGATTATATATTGGAAATCGAACATTTTGATAATCACCTGCTTCAGATGATTCAATTCCTGGAGGAAAAAGGGGAACTGGATAATACCTTTATTGTGGTCACTGCCGATAATGGCATGCCCTTTCCCTATGCCAAGGCCAACGTTCAGGAATTTGGCACTCATGTGCCCTTGGCAATTTCCCTGCCTCATGGCATCAAAGGAAAAGAAGTGCAAGATCCGGTCGGTTTGATCGATTTGGCGCCTACCTTGATGGAGCTTGTGGGATTGGAGGGTGCCATGACCACCAGTGGAAAAAGCTTGATTCCAGTGCTTACACAAGTCGAACACCCCACCCACCGTACCCATGTACTTACCGGAAGGGAACGCCACACCCACGCCCGGCCAGACAATTTAGGTTACCCCGCAAGGGCCATCAGAACCCAAGACTACTTGTATGTACATCATTTTAAACCCGATCGCTGGCCGCAAGGCGATCCAGTTCCTCAAAACTCAGAAAATGACCAAAGGACCAGGGCAAAAGGTTTTAAAGCCCTCTACCCCGGCTACCACGATATAGACCCATCACCCTCAAAGGAGGTGATCATGGCCATGGAAGATTCTCCTTATTTTGAAAGGGCCTTTGCCAAAAGACCACAAGAACAACTCTATGACATACAAAAAGATCCCTATTGCATGCATAATATCGCCACTCAGCCGGAGTATAGGGAAGTACTCAGCCAATTGCGACAACAATTAATGAATGATCTAAAAACACAAGGTGACCCTAGGGTCTCAGACAACCCGATCTTTGATAGTTACCCGCGTTACTCCTCCATGCGTAATTTTCCTGGCTTTAATAAAAGAGGAAAATACAACCCTGACTATATTGTTAAAAAAACGGAATAAAACCTAAAATAACCTTAATAATGTAACCAATGAAGCCTAAAAAACATCTACTAATGCTATTTGCCTTTTTGATCATATCCCCACTTATGGGTCAAAAAATTGAACCTGCTAAGGTCAAACAAATCATGGAAAAAGTGGCAGACTGGGAAATTGAACACCACGACGATTTAGAATATAGAGCACAAAATAAAAGACTATCTAGAGGGAAACATCATATGTTAGATTGGACCAATGGAGCGCTTTATGTCGGAATGTCCAAATGGGCAGCGATGGCCGATAGTGACAAATATTATGAGTGGCTCAAAGGGATTGGCGAGTCCCACGATTGGAAACTCCATATGCGAAATGGAGATTACAACAGGATTTACCATGCGGATGACCATACGGTTGGTCAAACCTATTTTCAGCTCTACAGGAAGTACAAGGATAAAAAAATGATTGAGCCTACCATCAAACAATTTGATTTTATACTTTATCACCCCTCCAAAGCTAAATTGGACTGGAAATCTCCATTTCACCATAACCGATGGAGTTGGTGCGATGCTTTGTTCATGTCACCACCTGTTTGGGCGATGGTATCCAATTTGACAAGAGACAGAAAGTACATTGACTTTATGGTCAAAGAGTGGAAAGCGACAACCGACCATCTATTTGATAAAAAAGAAAGTCTGTATTACAGGGATGGTTCTTATTTTGACAAACTTGACAACGGAACAAAGATTTTTTGGTCTAGAGGAAATGGGTGGGTATTTGCCGGTTTGACAAATGTCATGCAAGAACTTGACCCCAACGACAAAGATTATTCTTATTTTTTGAAGCACTATAAAAAAATGGCCAAGAAGTTGTTGGAAATCCAAACACCACAAGGGCATTGGTCTATGAGTCTTCTGGGACAACAATTTTATCCAACCCCTGAAACCAGTGGTTCCTCTTTTTTTACCTTTGGTTTGGCTTGGGGTATCAACAATGGAATTTTAGACAGAGCAACTTATGGACCCGCTGTAGAGAAAGGCTGGAATGCCATGACCAGCCATGTCAATGAAGAGGGAATGCTAGGCTATGTCCAACCCATTGGAGCAGCACCCGGAGACGCCTATCACGACAAGACCGAGGTCTATGGTGTAGGTGCATTTTTAAGTGCCGGCTCAGAGGTTTATAAATTATACGGAGGGGAGTAAGATCAACTTTTAACCAATATATTAGTGACAAATGTTAAACACTTATTAATCCTTGCAATCGGATTGCCTTTATTGTGTTGTCAATTACCGGATCACCATCAGGGCCCCCATTTTGCCAACGGCATAAAAAACGGCTGGGCTGATCAAAACTCCATTGTGCTCTGGACACGATTGACTCAAGACAAATTGGCCCACTTTAAGGGAGAGCCATTTATAGAGATTCCAGTTGGAAAAATGAAATCCTTGGCGGAAAACCAAGACCTTGAGGGCATCTACAACACACAAATTCCTGATGGATTGAGCCTGAAAGATATGGAAGGCTATTGTCCAGGAAGCGAGGGACAGGTTTTATTAAAATACTATAAAAATGGTGACTCTGCCAACAAAAAAACTGTGGATTGGAGATCAGTTGACCCCCAAAAAGATTTCACCCATCAATGGAAACTTGAGGGTTTAGAGGCTGGTGAAAAGTACAGCCTAAAAATATATGCCCGGGCTACCAAAGGTGCCCAAATCAGCGATAGTATCTCTGGTAGTTTTCTACTGCCTGCTGATCGACAGACCAAGAGGGATGTTAAATTTTGCGTCGTTTCCTGTCACGACTATAACCGCCGTGATGACCTGGAAAACGGACATAAAATTTACCCCAGCATGGCACAATTACAACCCGATTTCTATGTTCATACTGGAGACATCGAGTATATGGACAAACCCACACCCTATGCCATGACCGAGGAGTTGATGCGGTTCAAGTGGAATCGTTTGTTTGCCCTTCCGTTTCAACGTTCCTTCTACAACCACCACACTTCCTACTTTATGAAGGACGACCACGATGTAGGTTTTGACGATAGCTACCCCGGTCGTGACTATGGAATGGTTTCTTTTGAAAGGGGGCTGGAAATTTTCGATTTGGAACAGTTTCCAAGTCATCCCAAAAGATATAAAACCATACGTTGGGGTAAAGATTTACAAATTTGGATTGTTGAAGGCCGAAACTATAGGAATCAAAATTATTTGGAAGACGGACCTGAAAAAACCATTTGGGGTACCGATCAAAAACAATGGTTTTATAACACGGTTACCGAGTCAGATGCAACTTATAAGGTATTGATTACTTCCTCTCCCATTTTGGGTCCAGACAGGGTAAAAAAGAATGACAACTTGAGTAATGCCTCTTACTCTCATGAACGAAGTGAAATATTGGATTTTATAAAAAAACAAAAAAACCTATTCATTGTGAATGGGGATCGACACTGGCAATATGTAACGCATATTAAGAACACCAACCTCTGGGAATTTGGTTGTGGAGCTGGTGCTGATGTTCATGCAGGCGGATGGAAACAAGAAGATTTTCGTCCTGAACACCAATTTTTAAGAGTAAAAGGAGGGTTTTTGTCGGTATCCCTAACCGCTGAAAAACAACCTGCGATTAAATTTATCCATCACGATGTTGCGGGAAATCCCGTTAATGAAGTTAGTTTTTAACTTCGCTGTAGTAAGCCCTTTCATCGGAATGGCTGAATCGGTAATTTTCCTTGGTAATAATTTCCAGTGGCATGGGAACTTCGTTTTCGGGTAGCTCTCGGTGAACCAGATAGTTAGTCATCATTTTGATGGACTTGTATCCTTGATTAAACGACTTTTGTGAGATCAAAAAAGTGACAAAGTCCATTTCGAGAGCGGCAATGTTTTGAGGGGTGGTATCAAAACCTATTATCTTGATTTTTGATAGTTTATCCCGGTCAATAACTTCACAAACATTAGAAACCCTACTGGAAGGTACCATGATGCATTTGATCTTGGAATGTTGTTCCAAAAACGCATTGATATTTACTCGTTGATCGCCAATTTTATCGTGCTGGTTAAATTGGATTTGATGAATTTTGGTTTTGGGTCTGTTTTCTTTAAAATAATGATTAAAACCATTTATCCGCTCGTAAATAGTCTCGTTGTTATTCGGATTTTTTCGGGTGAGGATCATCAATAACTCATCGTCATTTTCAATACAAAGTTGGGTTAGCTTTCCTGCCAATATTCCGGCTTCAAATGATTTTTGACCAATATAACTCAGATTGTTAAATCCTTTTAGGTCAACATTGAGAAACAAATAAGGAATTTCTTCCTCATCCAACTTTTCAATGATGGTCGCAGTTTCTTTGATAAAAATCGGAACCATAACCACAGCATCTGGTTTGGATTTGATGAGATTATGAAAAGCATTTAAATAACTCCGGGGGTCGAACTGATCAAATGTAAATGCATGAATTTCAATCCCAAAGGCACTCACATCCTGCCCACCCTTTTGAATTCCCAAAAAGGGAGATTTCCAGAAAAGGTTTTGTTCATCGTATTGGGGAATCAAAGTGGCCAGATTGTGATGTTTTTTCATGGCCAAAGAGCTGGCAATCTGATTGACCTTGAACTTCTTTTGTTTTAAGATCTTTCTGATTTTTGCCTCAGTTTTTGGTGAGACCCCACCTCTGTCATGTAAAACACGATCCACGGTACCAGCGGATACATTGGCTTCTTTGGCGATATCCTTTATGGTCATTTATCTTTTCTTCTACTGGTAAATATAATATGTTAATTTATAAAAATTAATATGATTGTTAAACCAATTAATTTAATGAATTAAGGGTGGTGCGAAATGTTTTTTTAATTTGCTTTGCATATCTTTGTTTACAATGTGTTCGCACACGAAATTTGATTTCTATGGCTAAATCTCTTAAGTGGATCCTTGTAGCTGCTTTATCAGGTTTTTTGTTTGGCTTTGACACGGTTGTGATCTCCGGTGCCAATTTGCCCATAAAAGAATTGTGGTCCACCAGCCCATTTTTTCATGGTTTTTTCATCATGTCGATGGCCCTTTGGGGCACAGTGATTGGCGCCCTGTTAGGGGCATATCCTACCAATACGATGGGACGTAAAAAGACTTTGACTTGGATTGGTATTTTCTTTTTCCTCTCTGCCTTGGGTTCTGCCTTAGCCACGGATCCCTACACCTTTTCATTTTTTAGATTTATTGGAGGGTTGGCCGTCGGGGTTTCCTCTGTCGCTGCTCCCATATACATATCAGAAATTTCATCTCCAAAAAATAGAGGATCATTAGGGGTTTTATACCAATTCAGTTTGGTTTTTGGAATTCTTATTGCTTTTTTCTCCAACTATTTATTGACCGGGTTTGACGGTGCCAACGATTGGAGATGGATGTTGGGTGTAGAGGCCATTCCCGCTTTATTATATTTCCTATTAACACTTAACATACCCGATTCACCTCGTTGGCAAATTTTGTTTCAAAAGAATGAAACTGCTGCCTTAGCAACCCTAGAAATCATGTATGTTGATAAAGAAAAAGCCCAAGCCTTCTTGAACAAAATCAAGACAGCTGAACCCGAACATCAAACCAAGAAAAGTAGTATTGCTAATTTGAGCAGCAAGGCGATGGTATTGGCTTTTTTTGTAGCTTTTTTCAATCAATTGTCTGGGATTAATTTTATACTTTATTATGCTCCTGAAATACTTGAATTGGCAGGCTTCGCCACCAAGGAATCCTTGTTCAATTCCGTTTTTATTGGACTGACCAATATTATTTTTACATTCGCTGGCCTTTTACTCATCGACAAACTCGGACGAAAACAACTGCTGATTATTGGATCGCTGGGATATATTGTTAGTTTGACCGGAGTATCATTGGCTTTTTATACACAATCAAATCCAATGTGGATCAGTCTGTTTATCTTTGGATTTATCGCCTCCCATGCTATAGGCCAGGGAACAATTATCTGGGTATTTATTTCCGAAATTTTCCCCAACAGACTCAGGGCGTTGGGACAGTCCTTTGGGACAGGTATTCATTGGATTTTTGCCGCTTTAATTACTTTGATTGGTCCTTATGTAATCGATCTGTATCAGACCAACCCATGGCCCATTTTCTCTTTCTTCGCCTTTATGATGGTGCTGCAACTTGTATTTGCTGTTTTCATGATGCCCGAGACAAAAGGGAAGTCACTCGAGGACATTAACCAAATCATTGACAAAAATTAATTTTTAAAATGAAAAGAAAAGATTTTATCATCAAATCCAGTGGAATAGTTTTAGGGACTGCTTTCGCCCCCCACTTGATGGCCAATGTCCATGCGAATAATCTCATCAATATAGGGGTTATAGGAACGGGTGGTCGAGGGAGTGGAATTATCAAATTACTCAATCAGATTCCCAACTGTGAAGTCATTGCTGTATGCGATACCCTCCCTTTCCGATTGGAAAAAAGTTTTGATTTGATCAAAAACAACAAAAATCCCAAATCTTATGCGGACTACCGTAAACTTTTGGACGACAAAAACATTGATGCAGTAATCATTGCTACTCCTTTGAGTACCCATGATCAGATCGCTGTTGATGCACTGGATGCAGACAAACACGTGTATTGTGAAAAAACTTTGGCCAAAGGTGTTGAGGCGACTGCTCGCATTGTTAAAAAAAGCAAAAGCTCAAAAAGCGTTTTTCAAACCGGACATCAGTATCACAGTTCGAGAATGTACACCCAACTGGTTGACATGATCGCAGGGGGAAAGGTTGGGAAAATAGCCTCCATTGAGGCCCAATGGAACAGAAACGGCAATTGGAGAAGGCCTTTGCCCGATCCATCATTGGAAAGACAAATCAACTGGAGAATGTACCGAGAGTACTCCTATGGTTTGCTGGCAGAATTGAGTTCACACCAAATTGATTTTGCCAACTGGGTACTCAATGCTACTCCAGAAAAGGCGGCAGGCTTTGGCGGTATCAATTACTGGAAAGACGGTAGAGAGACCTACGACAACACCAAGGTCGTTTATCTTTATCCCAATGGAGTCAAGTCGACCTTCACCTGTTTGACGTCGAATGCGAAAGATGATTATAAAATAATGGTCTTTGGAGACAAAGGGACTTTGACCATTTTCTATGATACGGCATGGTTTTATCC
>CBFIIP010000070.1:0-18726 GCA_965662705.1 Flavobacteriaceae bacterium | reverse complement strand
AACTCATTATAGCCATTTTTGAAAAGTATGGCTTTATATGGGGAGGGAAATGGTATTATTATGAAACCATGCATTTTGAATACCGGCCAGAGCTGCTGATTCAATAGTTTATCAATCAATCCATTCCCCAATTGAGTGGATACCGTTTTAAAAGCTTACAGTAAACCTATAGATTGATAACAAATAACTTGTAACGTTTGTGTATGCTGAACGGTATTCAACTTTATTTCTACAATAAAACAAATTTATCTGAAGGGTTGCAATCGGAATACAAGGGCAGGATAAAACAGACCTCAAGGGTCAGATAGGAGGTTAGGACAATATCCACTCCTCTGCCAAGCGGTTTTTAATTTTAAAAAATTTGCGGCTTGACCAAACCATGCTTTATTTTAAATATTTTGAAAAACAAAGAGTGGATTTACAGGGCAAAAAATTCCATTTCAGCCAGCATTTTTATAACTTAAACAAAAAACCAAGTATGCACATCTTTAAAACCATGGTGCTGTTTGTGAGTTTGTGTTCGTTTTATTGTAGCCAAGCACAACAGCAACCGTCGGTCTATGTGATCGTTCACGGGGCGTGGGGCGGATCATGGGCTTTTAAGGAAGTGGATCAATTGCTTAGCGCTACGGGCAGTACGGTCTATCGTCCCAGTCTGACCGGACAAGGGGAACGGGTTCATTTGGCCGATGAATCCATCGGCTTGGAAACCCATATCATGGATGTGGTCAACACCTTGCTATATGAAGAATTGGAAAATATCATTTTAGTGGGCCATAGCTATGGAGGCATGGTAGTGACAGGCCTGGCCGACCGCCTGCCCGAACGGATCAAAAAATTGGTCTATCTCGATGCTTTTGTTCCCGAAAACAACGAAAATGTCAACGAAATTTTTGTCAACGACCCCAAAAAATATAAAATCGTTGATGGAGGGATCGTTCCCACTTGGGTTACCAAAGATCAACTTCCACCCTCTGATGTTCCCCATCCCTACAAGACCTTTACCGACCCCATTGTCTTAAAAAATCCAAAAAGATTGGAAATTGAAACCCATTATATCCATACCGTGGAAAAAGGCAAAACTCCCGAAACGGACGACTTTATTTTACATGCCAATCGCGCTAGAGACAAAGCTTGGCCAGTGTATATTTTAGAATCAGACCACAATCCTCAATGGTCTGCTCCTAAACCTCTAGTACAATTATTAAAAAAAATTGAGACCCAATGAAAATCAAATTTTTTACCGTAATTCTTTCTCTTTTATTTTTAGCATGTAAAAATTCACCTCCACCCGATCTAGAACCCAATAAAGTAGTCCCTAGTGAGACATTGATCATCTACCAACAAATGGAATTGATTGGATTCATCCATTTTACGGTCAACACCTTTACCGACAAGGAATGGGGCTATGGAGACGAAAGCCCTGAAATTTTTAATCCTACTGCTCTGGACGTAGAGCAATGGGCGCAAACCGCCAAGGCTGCAGGAATGAAACAATTGATCCTAACGGCCAAACACCACGATGGTTTTTGCTTATGGCCCAGTCAATATACCGAGCACAGCGTCAAAAACAGCCCCTACAAAGAAGGAAAAGGCGATGTGGTGGGGGAATTTGTGGCTGCCTGCAGAAAATATGGTCTTAAAGCGGGACTTTATCTCTCCCCTTGGGACAGAAACCACAAAGACTATGGAAAGCCCGCCTATATTTCATACTATAAAAACCAACTGGAAGAATTGCTCACCCAATATGGTGAGATCAACGAAATATGGTTCGACGGGGCCAACGGGGGAGACGGGTATTATGGCGGTGCCAATGAGATCCGAAAAATAGATCGAGACACATACTACGGTTGGAAAGAAATCATTGCCTTTGTTAAAAACTTACAACCCAACATCAAAATCTTTTCCGACGCTGGGCCAGATGTTCACTGGATCGGTAATGAAAAAGGCTTTGCCGGAGCTACTTTTTGGTCAACCATCAACACAGACCAACTGACCATTGGGGCTTCTAAGACGGACTACCTCAATTCAGGAGATCCAGAGGGTACAAAGTGGATCGTAGGGCAATGCGATGTCTCCATACGTCCAGGCTGGTTTTACCATTCCGATCAAGACAGTTTGGTAAAAACCCCACAACATTTGACCGATATTTATTATAAATCTGTGGGGCGAAATGCCTTGCTGTTACTCAATCTACCCCCCGATCAAAGAGGATTGATTCATGAAAACGACGTTCAAGCACTGAAGGAATTTAAAAGCACCATCGATGCCTCTTTTGCCAATGATTTGGCCAAGGGGCAAATTGCATCGGCTGACAATTATCGGTTGCAGCACACCAAGTTTGCTCCGCCAAACACTTTGGATGGAGATCCCATGACCTACTGGGCAACCGATGACGGAGTTTTTCCTGCCACTTTGGAAATTACCTTAAAAGAAAAAACAAGTTTTGACCGCGTCCTGTTGCAGGAACCCATACATCTGGGGCAACGCATCAGTGAATTTGAAATCGATGTGATGGGTCAAAAAAACTGGATCAATATCTACAGAGGAACCACCATCGGCTATAAAAGAATCCTGAGAATCCCGGAAGTAAACACCCAAAAAATACGGGTGCGCATCACCGAAGCCAACAATACCGTGGCCCTGTCCAATATTGGACTTTACAAATCCTCCCCTAAAGAAGTTTTACAAAAAAAATAATTAAAAATGAAAATCAAATCTTACCTCCTACTCTTGCTCTTCGGATTCACCCTTTCTTGTGGGTCTGAAAATCCTTCTGGTGAATTTAAAATTTTACCCCAACCTCAGCAATGGGAAATCACGGGCAACAGCCAACTCAAGGCTGCTGCTCTAAAATACCATTTCAACGCCGCCGGTATTCCCCTGCCTCCGGGAAGTGACTTTTTGTCGGAGGCCAAGGCGACCGATGATAAGAACCAAGCCCAATTGGTCTATGCCATCGATACCGAATTGGATCTTAAGGCAGAAGGTTATCTTATGGATATCGGCGCAAATCAAATCCAAATCACCGCAAAAGATCAAGCAGGGCTAATCTATGGGTTGGCCACCCTAGAACAGCTGGTGGAAGACGCAACTGAGCAAAATGTCTATCTTCCAAAATGTCAGATTAAAGACTTCCCTCTCCTCTCCTACCGTGCCATTCACTGGGATATCAAACACCATCTTGAAACCTTGGATTACTATTACGACCTGATCGACAAACTCAAAAAATACAAGATCAATGCCGTGATTGCTGAAGTAGAAGACAAAATTAAATTCAAAAGACAACCTTTGGTGGGTTCCTCCGATGCACTGACCATTGAGCAATGGCAAAAGCTGAGTGCATATGCCCACGAACGAAACATTTCGATTTCACCTTTGGTGCAAGGCTTGGGTCATGCTTCTTTTGTTCTCAAACACAAGCAGTATGCATCCCTTAGGGATGACCCAGAAAGTGATTGGGCCTTCAATCCCTTGGATCCCAAAACCTACGAGTTACAATACGACTTGTACTTGGATGCCATGGAAGCCTTGCCACACGGCAAGTACCTCCATGTGGGTGGCGATGAGGTAAAAACCACTGGAAGAAACAGCGGAAAGTCTCCCCTTGAACTCCAATTGATTTGGTTGAATAAAGTGTGTCAGTTTGCAGATGAACATGGTAGAACCCCCATTTTTTGGGATGATATGCCTTTAAAACAAATGGGGGTCTACCGCCCCATGATTCAACCTGAGATGCGTAAAGCCAAAGTGGATAGCATTTGGAATGCCAACCAGAAAAACCTAGCAGCTTTTCTTCCCCAGTTTCCTAAAAACTGCATCTATATGCGTTGGAATTACCACACCCCCGAGGCTTATGGAAATACCAAGGCCATGCAATGGTTTCGGGATCATGGACTTAAGGTGATGGGGGCCACCGCTGGGCAAACCCGCTGGGTGCTGATGCCCCAAAGGGAGGGCAATATGGATAACATTCGCTCTTTTGCTTTGTCCTCGATCGAAACGGGACTCAACGGCCTCCTATTGACCCTTTGGGATGACGATTCCCCCCATTTTGAATTGTATCACCGAGGAATTATCGCATTTGCCAATGATACTTGGTCTGGTGACCAACTGAATAAAGATGAACTTAAAAGGGCCTACCGACAAAGGGAATTTTCCTACTTGTTGACGGAGGATAAGCATGCCTTTATCGATGCTTTGGAAAAGCCTGTTGCGGAATGGAAAAATATTTTACTGAAAGGGGACAAAAGAAACTACTTGATGGAAATGGAACAACCTGAAGAGCAAGGATTGATTCCTCTTCCAAACAGCCAAAATCCAGGTCAATGGAGTATTGATTTTCAGGAAAGGGTAGCCATGGCAAAAAAAATGATCGAAAGCAGCAATGAGATTGGTAAAAAAATAGAGCAGATGCAAAAAATTGCCCAAAGAAATGCCTATACCCTTGAAGTTTATCAACGGGTAAACGAAATCGTTGGTTTTACCCCCAAATTGTTATTGGCATTGGAGCGTTTTGATCAAGCAAAAAACGAAGAAGAGAGACTGATCGAAAAAGCAAAGATGTTGCAACTTGAAACCGAATTTTATGATTTGAGAAATAAGGTTGAAAAAACCTATACCAAAACCCGAATCATCCACAAACCCCAGGACTATGTTTTGGATCAAGACCACCACCACCATTTGGCAAATCAATTACAGGCATTCGATTGGCAATTTTACCCCGAGTTACTCCTTCTTGAAAAATTAAAAAATCTAAATTGGCATCGTGAAAAACTAAATTAAAATCTCTAATAGTGCCTCAAAATTCTTTAATACAACTCTAACCGCTATGATTCAGTCTTATAAAAAAAGTTACAAAACCTTAACGCATTACGATACCATTGTCATTGGCTCAGGTATCGGCGGACTCACCGCTGCCGCTTTTTTATCCAAAGAAGGTCAAAAAGTTTTGGTGCTGGAGCGGCACTATACTGCTGGTGGATTTACCCATGTTTTTAAACGAAAAGGCTATGAATGGGATGTGGGCATACACTATATCGGAGAGGTACAACGACCCAATAGTGCCATCAGAAAAATGTTTGATTACATTACCGATAGTAAACTGGAATGGGCCGATATGGGGAAGGTTTACGACCGCATCATCATCGGAGATCAGGAATATGAATTCGTGAAGGGGGTAGAAAATTTTAAAAAACAACTGATCCATTATTTTCCAGAGGAAAAAGAAGCGATCAACCAATATGTGGATTTGGTTTTTGACGTGGTTAAATCCATGGGGGCCTATTACAGTGCCAAAGCATTGCCCCCATTTCTCTCTGGGTTGCTGGGTGGTAAAATGAGAAAAAAATATCTAGAATATGCCAGTAAAACTACTTATGATGTTCTGAAATCTATCACTCAAAATGAAAATCTAATTAAAGTACTGACAGGACAATATGGGGATTATGGACTGCCGCCTAAACAAAGTAGTTTTGCCATGCACGCCACGGTTGTGAGGCATTATTTTAATGGAGGTAGTTTTCCAGTAGGAGGATCATCTCAAATTGCTGAAACCATTGATCCCGTTATTGAAAAAAGCGGTGGTACTATTTTGATCAATGCTGAAGTGGACCAGATACTCCTTGAAAAAAACAAAGCCAAAGGTGTATTAATGAAAGATGGAAAAAAGTTTTTTGCAAATGATGTAGTCAGCAGCACTGGAATTTTTAACACCTACGAAAAACTCATTCCCCCCTCGGTATCCGAAAAATATAAACTGCACCTACAGTTGGAAAAAGTCAATCCATCTGTGGCACATGCCTGTTTATATCTTGGACTCAAAGGCAGTCCAGAAGCACTCAAATTACCCAAAAACAATCTTTGGATTTACCCAGAGGAGGGGGATCACGACAGTATAGTGGACAATTATCTCTCTGACCCCAAAGCTCCTTTTCCTGTGGTCTATATTTCTTTTCCTGCTGCCAAAGACCCGAGTTGGTCAGCCCGTTATCCCGACCGCAGTACCATCGACATCATTACCCTATTACCCTTTGATTTGGTCAAACAGTGGCAAGGAACCCGATGGATGAAAAGAGGCAAAGCGTATGAAGAATTTAAAGAGGATATGTCTCAAAGGCTTTTAGAAATCCTATACAATCATTTACCTGATCTCAAAAGTAAAATAGATCACTATGAACTATCAACTCCATTGACCACGCAAAACTTTGTAAATTATAAAGAAGGGGAAATATATGGTATTGACCATACCCCAGAGCGATTCAAACAAAAGTTTCTGCAACCCAAAACCCCCATTAAAAGGTTTTATCTGACCGGACAAGACATAGTTACGGCTGGAGTCGGTGGAGCCATGTTCTCGGGGGTGGTAACCGCCTCCGCCATGGTGGGTAAAAACTTGATCAAAAAGATCTACAAAAACTAAGCGCTACAGTATGTAATCCGAGGATACAAAGTTGGATTCGTTTGAATTCAACAGCGATTCTAATATTTCATTGTTGTAGGGGTTGTCTTTGGAAGCCACAAAAGTTCTGATAGAGAAAGATCTTAAGGCATCAAATACGCTCAAAGTACTTACTGCAGAATTTTTTCTCCCGGTAAAAGGATAGACATCTGGCCCTCTCTGGCAAGCACTATTGAGGTTGACACGACAAACCAAATTGGCCATGATATCGATAAGTGGACCTATTTTTCTCACGTCTCTACCGAATAAGCTGACTTGCTGGCCATATTCTGATGCGGCCATGGCATCCAAAGGTTCATTAATGTCTTTATAGGGAATGACAGGAATGATAGGTCCAAATTGTTCTTCGTGGTAGAGACTCATTGAGTCATCCACAGGATACATAACCGCAGGGTAGATGTAATTTTCAGTCATTTGTCCCCCTTTTTTGTTGAGTACTTTTGCCCCTTTGGAAGTAGCGTCGTCAATAAGGTCTTTGATGTATTGTGGCTTGCTGGGCTCAGGCAGTGGGGTAAGGAAAACGTCTTTTTCCCAAGGCAAACCGTATTTTAGATAATCGACAGCCTCAGAGAATTTTTTGTTAAACTGATCGATGATGGACTCATGGACATAAAGTACCTTGAGGGCAGTACAGCGCTGTCCATTGTATGAGAGGGTTCCGGAGATGCATTCTTTAACTGTATGTTCCAAGTCGGCGTCGGGTAAAACGACTCCTGGATTTTTGGCTTCCAAACCAAGAACCAATCGAAGTCTGTTTTTATTGGGATGCTCATCTTGAAGCGCAACGGCAGAGGAGCTGTGCCCTATGAGTGCCAATACGTCCACCTGTCCCGTTTTCATAATGGGTTGTGCAATTTTTCTCCCACGACCAAAAAGAATGTTCACCACACCGGGAGGAAAACTTTCCTGAAAGGCTTTTAATAAAGGGGTAATCAATAGCACCCCGTGCTTGGCAGGTTTAAAAACTGCTGTGTTCCCCATCACTATGGCTGGGATCAACAAACAAAAGGTTTCATTAAGCGGATAGTTATATGGACCCAGACACAAGACAACCCCCAAAGGGCTTCTTCTGATGTGGGCGTGAATCCCTCCTTCTTTTTCAAACTTCGCACTTTTCTGATCTAATTTTTTGTAAGCATCAATAGTATCATAGATATAGTCAACCGTTCGATCGAATTCTTTTTCAGAATCCTTGAGGGTCTTCCCGATTTCCCACATCAACAATTTAACGACTTCCTCACGGTGATCTTTCATTTTATTGGCGAATCGCTCAAGACAATTAAGTCGTTCTCGAACCCGCATGGTTGGCCATTGTCCTTTGCCTCTGTCAAAGGCTTTATTTGCGGATTCCAGTGCATGAAGCGCCGGTTCGGATTCCATATCGGGAACAGATCCCAATAAGGTGGGTGCCATTTCACCATTTTCGTTTTCGGTTTGGATGGTGGAATAGACCTCAGCCATCTTCCCTTCCCAAGCTTTCAATTCTCCACCGACAAGGTATTGATTGAAATGGGTCACTACGTGCCTGTAGGCTTTGGGAATGTCGTTAAGTTTAATATGGTTAGCAGGTGCGGACAAAACGTTACTCATTGCTATGTTTTTGTTTTATTTTTCTGTTACAAAGTTAGACAAATATTTTCACCAAACATAAGGAAAACCGTTTCCCCCTAACCCTTAACCAAAAATTAACGTGAAAAGGAGGAAATCTAGAGAATCTTAACCGAATCAAACGATTTTTTTCATGGAAGTCATGGATTCTCTCAGTTCGTATCCAATGATTTCTACTGGATGAAAACGAATGACCTCATTGACATCGATCAGTTGTCGATTATCTACACCATTGCCTTTACCATCTGCAAAGGGTTTACCAATCACATCTGTATCGATGCCTTTCATAAAATCAACCAACAAAGGTTTGGCAGCGTGATCGAAAAGATAACAGCCATACTCAGCGGTATCAGAGATAACACGGTTCATTTCAAATAATTTTTTTCTGGCAATCGTATTGGCAATCAGGGGTGTTTCGTGGAGGGATTCATAGTAGGCGGATTCCTCCTTGATACCAGAGGCTACCATAGTGTCAAAAGCCAATTCTACTCCGGCACGAACAAATGCGACCATCAAAACGCCATGATCAAAATATTCTTGTTCAGGAATTTCTTGATCGGTAATGGTTGTTTTTTCAAATGCGGTTTCTCCAGTAGCAGCCCTCCATTCCAAGAGGTTTTTATCGTCATTGGCCCAGTCCTCCATCATGGTTTTGGAAAAATGGCCAGACATGATATCGTCCATATGCTTTTGGAACAAGGGAGTCAAAATTTCCTTTAAAGTCTCAGAAAGTTCGAAAGCTTTAATTTTAGCCGGATTAGACAAGCGATCCATCATATTGGTAATACCACCGTGCTTGAGAGCCTCGGTGATGGTTTCCCAACCGTATTGAATGAGTTTGGCGGCATAAGCGGGGTCAATGCCCTTTTCTATCATTTTATCAAAAGAAAGAATGGAACCGGTTTGTAATACCCCACATAGTATGGTTTGCTCCCCCATCAGATCGGACTTTACTTCGGCAACAAAAGAGGATTCCAGTACCCCTGCGCGATGCCCACCTGTGGCAACTGCATAGGCTTTGGCGTATTCCAATCCATGACCTTGGGGATCATTTTCGGGGTGAACAGCGATTAAAGTAGGAACACCAAAACCGCGTAAAAACTCTTCTCTAACCTCAGATCCTGGACATTTGGGGGCCACCATAATCACCGTAAGATCTTTTCGTATGGTCATTCCCTCCTCTACGATGTTAAATCCGTGTGAATAGGACAGGGTCGCTCCATTTTTCATCAATGGAACAACAGCTTCTATTACTGAACTATGGTTTTTGTCGGGGGTCAGATTTATGACCACATCGGCAGTAGGAACCATATCTTCATAATTCCCTACATTAAAATTATTGTCCACGGCATTCTGGTAAGAAGCTCTTTTTTGGTCAATGGCTCCTTGACGAAGGGTGTAGCTGATGTCCAATCCAGAGTCGCGCATGTTGAGTCCTTGATTGAGTCCCTGAGCACCACAACCTACGATCACGATTTTTTTTCCTTTTAGGGCATCTACCCCTTGGTCAAATTCCGATTGATCCATAAAGCGGCATTGCCCGAGTTGGTCTAGTTTATCTGCTAATGAAAGTTGGTTAAAATAATTGGCCATTGTATCTGTGAGTTTAAATTAATTATCTGATTTAAATTTTTTGAGAATTTCGCTGATGCCCATTTTGGATTTGGTTACTGAAATCCGACCGGATCGAACAAATTGAAGTAAACCAAAAGGGGCTAAATCATGGTACAAGCGGTCGGTTTCTTTTCTAAAACCTGTTTTTTCGATGACAAAATATTCGGGAGAAACCGTAACAATATTGGCATGGCTTTCTTTGATGATATTTTGAATGTGTCTTTCTTCAAACAAAGCGCTGGATTTCATTTTATAGAGCGCACTTTCTTGGAAAATGGTTTCCTCATCGGTATGGTAAAAAGCCCGAATCACATCCACTTGCTTTTCGATTTGCTTGATGAGTTTTTTTACATTCTCCTCTGTAACATTAACGATGATAATGAATCGGAAAACATCTTTGATTTCGGATTGTGAGGTGGTTAAACTTTCAATGTTGATATGACGCTTTAAAAATATAGCCGAAATGCGGTTCAACAAGCCCACATTGTTTTCAGAGTAAATTGAAACGGTATAAGTTTTCTCCATTTGATCTTTCGATTATTTTAAACGAATGTCAGAAACCGAAGCCCCAGAAGGTATCATGGGAAATACATTGTCTTCTTTCTCAACACAAACTTCTAAAAAATAAGGTTTGTCTGAAGCAATCATTTTAGCCACTGCTGCATCCAAATCCTCCCTTTTTTCCACCCGGTCTGCTTCCAGTTGATATCCCTTAGCGATGGCGACAAAGTCCGGGTTAACCATCTCGGTGGAGGCATAGCGTTTGTCAAAAAACAATTGTTGCCATTGTCTTACCATTCCCAAAAATTCATTATTCAATACAACAATTTTAACGGCAGCCTGCGTTTGGAAAATGGTTCCTAATTCTTGTATGGTCATCTGATATCCGCCATCCCCGATCACAGCTACGACTTCTCTTTCGGGGGCCCCCATTTTGGCACCGATTGCGGCCGGTAGTGCAAATCCCATGGTTCCCAGCCCACCAGAGGTTACATTACTTCTGGATCTAACAAAATCGGCATAACGACAAGCCACCATCTGGTGTTGTCCCACATCGGTGACGATTACAGCGTCGCCCTTGGTGTATTTGTTGATGGATACGATGGCTTCACCCATGGAAAGGCCTTCTTTTTTTGGATGGATGTCTTTGTCAATGACTTCCTTTACCTCTACTTTCATCAATTCTTCAAAACGACCGATCCATTGTTTGTGTGATTTCTTTTCGACAAGCGGTAAAAGGGCGTTTAAACTTTCCTTACAATCTCCCAGAACGGGAACATCCGCTTGTACATTTTTATTGATTTCTGCCGGGTCGATTTCAAAGTGGATGATTTTCGCTTGTTTGGCATAGGTGTTTAAATCTCCAGTTACACGGTCATCAAAACGCATTCCGATGGCGATCAGCAGGTCACACTCATTGGTCAATAAATTGGGCCCGTAGTTGCCATGCATTCCCACCATTCCGACATTCAGCGGATGGGAAGTTGGAAGGGCCGATAGTCCCAATATGGTCCAAGCAGCAGGGATCCCGGATTTTTCTACAAATGCTTTAAATGCTTCTTCAGCAGCACCCAAAATGACACCTTGCCCCCAAACAATAAATGGCTTTTGGGCTTGGTTGATCAGTTCGGCAGCTTGGATGACAGCTTCGGTATCAAGTGCAGGAACAGGTTTATAACTCCTTACGGCAGTACATTTTTGATAGGCAAAATCAAAAATATCAAACTGAGCGTCTTTGGTAATGTCGATCAATACCGGTCCGGGTCTGCCCGATCTGGCAATGTAAAATGCTTTTGCAAAAATCTCAGGAATCTCTGAGGCTTTGGTAATTTGATAATTCCATTTGGTAACTGGAGTAGAAATACCAATGATATCGGTTTCCTGAAAGGCATCGGAACCCAAAAGATGAGAAGCAACCTGTCCGGTAATGCAAACCATGGGAGTAGAGTCGATTTGTGCATCGGCAATAACCGTGACCAGATTGGTAGCTCCCGGGCCTGAAGTGGCGATGGCCACCCCTACTTTTCCGGAGGTTCTGGCGTAACCTTGGGCGGCATGAGTCGCCCCTTGTTCGTGACGGGTCAGTACATGATTCAACTGATCCTGAAATTTATACAATTCATCATACACTGGCATGATGGCACCCCCGGGATAACCGTAAATCAGGTCTACACCCTCGGCCAACAAGCAGCGAATGACCGCTTCGGCACCACTGATTTTGATGCTTTCGCTTTCTACCTCTTGCAATGCAATTTGTTCTTTTGTTTTCATAGTACTAAAGATCGGTAACACAACCCTTGGAGGCTGTCGATACACTTTTTATGTATTTGTACAACACCCCTTTTGAAAATTTATAAGGCGGTTGCACCCAGTTTTTTCTTCTTGCTTCAATTTCTTCATCGGTTAAATCAACGCTCAATCTGTTGGTTTCTGCATCGATTGTTATCTGATCACCGTCTTGAAGCAGACCAATGACTCCTCCCTCTTGTGCTTCAGGAACAATATGTCCCACCACAAAGCCATGGGTTCCGCCAGAGAATCTGCCATCGGTGATCAAGGCGACCTCTTTACCCAATCCGGCTCCCATAATGGCTGCAGTGGGCTTGAGCATTTCTGGCATACCAGGTCCCCCTTTGGGGCCTTCGTATCGGATGACCACCACATCCCCTTTTTGAACCTTACCGGAACCGATTCCGGCATTGGCGTCATATTCTCCATCAAACACACGTGCTGGGCCTACAAACTTCAGTCCCTCTTTTCCAGTAATTTTAGCCACTGAGCCTTGTGAGGCTAAATTCCCTTTCAGTATTCTGATGTGTCCAGTCGGTTTAATAGGATTGTCTAAGTTTCTGATCAAATCCTGACCTTCTTGAAGGGGGGGGACATCTGCCAGGTTTTCGGCCAAGGTTTTACCTGTAATGGTCATACAATCTCCATGAAGCATGCCATTCGCTAACATGAATTTTAACACCGCTGGAATTCCTCCAATGGCATGTAAATCTTTCATTAAATATTTACCGCTGGGCTTGAGATCTGCTAAAAATGGTGTACTGTCACTTATTTTTTGAAAATCATCAATGCTTAGGTCAATTTTCGCTGCATGTGCAATGGCCAGAAAGTGCAGCACAGCATTGGTAGACCCGCCCAAAACAGCAATCAAACGTAGCGCATTTTCCAGTGATTTATTGGTAACAATATCCAAAGGTTTTAGATCTTTCTCTATCAATTGCCGCATGGCAAGGCCAACCGCTTTACAATCATCAATTTTTTCTTGACTCACCGCTGGATTGGAAGAACTGTAGGGCAATGACATTCCTAAGGCTTCAATGGCAGATGCCATTGTATTGGCCGTGTACATGCCTCCACAAGCACCAGCTCCAGGACAGGCATTTTGTATAACTTTTTTATACTCTTTTTCGTCTATTTTTCCAGCGACTTTTTCCCCCCAAGCTTCAAAAGCAGAGACCACATCCAATTCTTTGTCTTTGACACAACCCGAGGCAATGGTTCCACCATAGACCAAAATACTTGGGCGATTCAACCGCAACATGGCCATTAAGGCGCCAGGCATGTTTTTGTCACAGCCCACTACAGTTACTACACCGTCGTACGACATGGCTTGAACAACTGTTTCAATTGAATCCGCAATGACATCCCTTGAAGGCAAGGAAAAACGCATTCCTGGGGTTCCCATTGAAATCCCGTCACTTACCCCTATTGTATTAAAAATCAAACCCAACATTTGATGGGGGGCAATACCATGCTTCACATGAACAGATAAATCGTTCAAGTGCATGTTACAAGGATTCCCCTCATAGCCTGTGCTGGCAATACCGATCAGTGGTTTTTTAAAATCCTCATCGGTCATACCAATGGCATGCAACATGGCTTGAGCTGCCGGTTGGGTGGGGTCTTGAGTTACACGCTGACTGTATTTATTGAGCTCCATTTAAAGGAATTTTATGCTAATTTAATGGCTAACTGCCATTGGCTTACAATGTTCTGTTTTTTTAGACTATACCCAAACGAAATTAAATCATTATAAATTATTGATTATTAGTTATTTAACCAATACTAATTAATACATTCAGAGATAAAAAAAATAAATTGAGTTACCTTTATAAAAATCTAAGTCCCGAAAATACCATACAATGAAAAAGAACAAAAACAAATTAGTTGAAAATTTACATGAAAAACAAAAGGCTTTTTTTGCGTCACAGATCACCCGAGGTAATTCTTACAGAATCGAGAAACTCAGGGCGTTAAAAAAAGAAATCCAAAGCATGGAAAAGGACATTTATCAGGCACTAAAAAAAGACCTTAGAAAGTCGAGTTTTGAGTCGATGACCTCAGAGACGGTTCTGGTAGAAAAGGAAATTGATAAAATGATTCGAATGCTGCCGCTTTGGAACCGTCCCCAAAAGGCAAAAAGCAGTTTGATCAACTTTCCATCCAAGGACTATATCATACACGAGCCTTATGGGAATACCCTTGTCATCAGTCCATGGAACTATCCCTTTCAGTTGGCAGTCACTCCATTAGTTGGGGCTATAGCTGCTGGAAATACTGTTGTATTAAAACCTTCTGAATTTGCCCCGCATACGGGCAAGGTCATCAGTGAGATCATTGAGCGTGTTTTTGATCCCGGCCATGTTGCAGTAGTAGAGGGAGATGGCTCAACTGCTTCTGCTTTACTACAAAAAAAATGGGATTTCATCATGTTTACCGGTAGTACGGGTATTGGAAAAATCATTGCCAAAGCGGCTGCAGAACACCTCACTCCCACCACCTTGGAATTGGGAGGAAAAAGCCCCTGTATTGTCGATGATTCGGCACCCATTGTTATGACCGCAAAAAGGTTGGTTTGGGGAAAATTCTTAAACTGCGGACAGACTTGTATAGCTCCGGACTATCTTTTGGTTCACGAAAAGATAAAGGACAAATTGACCCAAGAAATCATCAAGCAAATTGAAAAAGCTTTTGGCGAAAATCAGGAAAATTCTGAGGATTATGGTAGGATTGCGCACCAAAGGCATTTCGATAAATTAAAAGCCTCACTAAAAAATCATAATATCATATATGGAGGAACAACCAACGAAAAAGATTTTTTCTTCAGCCCTACACTAGTGGATGAACCTGCCTTGGACAGTGAACTGATGCAGGAAGAAATCTTTGGACCCATTTTGCCCATCATCTCCTATAAAACTGAGGACGAAATACACGAAATCTTTAAAGGCAGGGAGCGACCATTGGCTTTTTATATCTTTTCTAAACGAAAAAAATTCATCAAGCAACTTTTCAACCGCTATTCTTTTGGAGGTGGAGTAGCCAACGATTCCATTATCCATTTTGCCAATGACAACTTGCCTTTTGGAGGGGTGGGTCACAGCGGGATGGGAGCCTATCACGGGAAATACAGTTTTAAAAATTTTACCCATGAAAAACCCATCATAAAACGTAGCTTCTGGTTTGATCTTCCCGGACGCTATGCACCTTATCCAAAGTCCTTATCTTTGTTGAAATTTTTATTAAAAAACCTTTAATGCCTGAAAAGAAAGTAAGTGAAGCTATCGAGTTTCGACGCTCGGTAAGGATTTTTGACGATAAAAAAGAGATCGACCCTAAAGTGGTCAAAAAATGTATTGAACAGGCCATTCTCGCTCCAAACAGCAGTAACCTGCAATTGTGGGAGTTTTATCACATTACCTCTAGCGAAGAAGTCAAAAAAATTGCCACGGCTTGCTTTAATCAACCCGCCGCCAAAACGGCAAAACAATTCGTCATCCCGGTGGTGCGAAAAGACCTATGGAAAAGAAGAATTGCCTCCAATGTCGCTTTTATTCAATCAGAGTTTGAAAAATCAAAAAATAAAGACGAAAAAAAGAAGAAGGGCGCCATTTCCTATTATCAAAAAATCCTTCCCAAAATCTATGGGGCTGGAAATTTGAAGGGTTGGGCCAATCATATCACTACTTTTTTTAAAGGCTTTAACAAGGTGGTTTACCGTCAAGTCAAAAAATCAGACATGCGGGTGGTAGTGCATAAAAGTACCGCATTGGCAGCACAGAATTTTTTGGTGAGTATGGCAGGCAACGGTTATGATACCTGTACCATGGAGGGTTTCGATTCTTTACGGATCAAAAAAATATTAGACTTGCCTGCTGCAGCAGAAATCAGTATGGTCATCGGTTGTGGAATCCGCACTAAAAAGGGGATCTATGGATCCCGGTTTAGGGTTCCATTAGACGAGGTTTATTTTCAAAAGTAAATAAACTTCTGCTAACCCAACCAACCTTCCCGATCCAAACTTCTGTACTGAATCGCTTCGGCAATATGGTCTGAATTTACCTTTTCCTGTCCTGACAAATCGGCCAAAGTTCGGGACACTTTTAATATACGATCATAGGCACGGGCAGACAAAGACAAACGTTCCATCGCCGATTTGAGAAGTGATGAAGAATCCTGATCCAAGGAACAATATTTTCGAATCTGCCGACTGCTCATTTGGGCATTGTAGTGGGTGTTTTTTGTTTTTTTAAAGCGTTCTGTTTGCAACTTACGCGCTTCCGTCACCCGACTGCGAATTGATGCTGAGGATTCCGCGAGGCGGGTATCAGACAATTTTCCAAAGGGAACGGGTTCTACTTCTACATGCAGGTCGATGCGATCCAGCAGTGGCCCCGAAATTTTACCCAAATAGCGCTGCATCTCAAAAGGGGTAACCGATGTGCTTTTGCCATCGTTAAAGTATCCTGAAGGACTTGGATTCATGCTGGCCACCAGCATGAACGAGGCGGGATAGGTAACCGTAAATTTGGCCCTAGAAATGGTAACCTCCCTATCTTCTAAGGGTTGTCGCATTACCTCCAAAACAGAACGCTTGAACTCGGGTAACTCATCCAAAAAAAGTACTCCATTGTGGGCCATGGAAATTTCACCCGGCTGTGGGTATTGCCCCCCTCCCACCAATGCCACATCAGATATGGTATGATGAGGTGAACGAAAGGGACGCACACTGATCAATCCTTGATTTTCGATTTTCCCAACCACAGAATGTATTTTGGTGGTTTCCAATGCCTCTTGAAGCGTCATTGGAGGTAAAATGGAAGGTAGGCGTTTGGCAAGCATGGTTTTCCCTGCTCCTGGCGGGCCAATGAGGATGATGTTGTGGCCCCCTGCCGCAGCAATTTCCATACATCGTTTGATGGTTTCTTGTCCCTTGACATCAGAAAAATCATGCTCTGGGTATTTCAATTGCTTTTCAAAAGATTTACGGGTATCCACCACAATGGGACTGAAGGATTTTGTTTCACCAAAGAAAGCAATAACATCGGTGAGGTTTTCCATGCCATAAACGTCCAAGCCCTTTACGATAGCGGCTTCCCTTTCGTTTTCCTTGGGTAGTAAAACCCCCTTAAAACCGTCCTTAAGAGCCTGAATGGCAATGGGCAAAGCCCCTTTAACGGGTCGGATATTTCCATCCAAAGCCAATTCACCCATCAATAGATAATCTCCTATATTGGGTGCTTTGATTTGGCCCGAGGCTGCCAATATGCCCACAGAAAGGGGTAAGTCATAGGCCGAACCTTCCTTTCGAAGATCAGCAGGTGCCATGTTAAGGGTGATTTTTTTTCCCGGAAGTTTATAGCCGATGTTTTTGAGTGCAGCAGCGATTCGGAAGTTACTTTCTCTTACGGCATTATCAGGTAACCCCACCAAATGGTAACCAATACCTTTATCAATATTAACTTCTATGGTGATGCATTGCGCGTCCACGCCAAAGACCGCACTTCCAAAAACAGAAACCAGCATAAGTAGGTATTTCAACACAAGATAACAAATCCTTTTTATCGAGAAAAAATAAAGAGATCATCTATTATTGCTATATTGTAGATTAAAATAATGTCTGCCCCCTTTAAAATTAACCTACCTAATGTCCCAAAAACCGCCTAAGAAAAGTTTTTCTGAAAAAGATTTTCAACAGATAAAAACCAGAAAGGAACTGGTCAAAGTTGCAAATGCCAGTGGGGTAGATATCAGCGATGCCTTAACCAATTTCCAATACCTTGAAGAGTTGACCCAACTGCAAAGTGAAATGGTCAACCTCCAACAATGGGTTGCCCAGCACCAACATAGGGTTGTGGTTATTTTTGAGGGAAGAGATGCCTCCGGAAAAGGAGGCGCTATCAAAAGGTTCAAAGAACACCTCAATCCCCGAAGCTCCAGAGTAGTGGCCTTATCCAAACCCACTCCCGTAGAACAAGGACAATGGTATTTCAGGCGTTACATCAAACAGCTTCCCAACCCTGGAGAACTGGTTTTTTTTGATCGCAGTTGGTACAACCGTGCGGTAGTGGAACCCGTGATGGGATTTTGTTCCAACGAGCAATACCAAAAATTTATGGTGCAAGTCTCCGAGTTTGAACATTTACTTTATGAAGACAACGTCAAACTGATCAAATTTTGGTTTTCCATCTCCAAAGAAGAACAAAAAAAACGTTTTGAATCTCGACTCAACAACCCCCTGAAGCAATGGAAATTCAGTCCTGTTGACCTCAAAGGGCAAGAGCTATGGAATGACTATACCCATTACAAAGAACAAATGTTCAGCAAAACCCATACCAATTTCAGCCCTTGGATGATTGTAAAAACCAACCAGAAACGCGAAGCCCGTTTGGAAAGTATTCGCTATGTACTCTCGCAGTTTGATTATGACGGGAAAGGCGAATCCGGAATTTCCCTATTTCCCGACCCCAACGTGATGGTACGCTACCACCGCAGTGCCATTCAAATTGATATTTAATAGATACATGACTTCAAAAAAACTCCCTGCCGAAACCTTGGAACTTCTCAACAGTAAGATTGGACTGCGCACTTTGATGGCCTACAAAAATGTTGACTACGACAAGGCCAAGGAGCGAATTCTTTACGAAAAAAAATTGCGTACCCTTCAAACCGAATTGATCAAACTGCAGAATTGGGTGATTGAGCAGGAAAAAAAGGTAGTCATCTTATTTGAAGGAGGGGATGCCGCCGGAAAAGGG
>CBFIIP010000069.1:0-10111 GCA_965662705.1 Flavobacteriaceae bacterium | reverse complement strand
CTTCCAAATCGGTTCTCTTGATTAAATCCGAAGTGTCGAGTTCCAATATACTCTTGGCGGTGTCTAGACCTACTTTTTTAAATTCATCAATTACCCAAGCATCGATTTCATCTCTGAATTCACTTAATTCCACATCTTCCTCAACGCCCTCTCGGTAAACATCGATTTCATAGCCCGTCAGCTTTCCTGCCAGCCGTATGTTGTGTCCTCCTCTTCCAATCGCTTTGGACACCTCCTCGGGATTCAAAAAAACTTGAACGCCTTTGTTTTCCTCGTCAATCTTTAAGGAATTGATTTTTGCGGGACTTAGTGCCCTCGTAATAAACAACTGAAGGTTGTTGGTGTAATTGATTACATCGATGTTCTCATTTCCCAACTCCCTGACAATTCCGTGAATTCGGGACCCTTTCATTCCCACACAAGCGCCTACAGGGTCAATGCGGTCATCGTATGAATCTACTGCTACCTTGGCTTTTTCTCCAGGAATTCTCACTGCCTTTTTGATGGTTATCAATCCATCGAAAACCTCTGGAATCTCTTGCTCAAATAATTTTTCTAAAAACACAGGGGAAGTACGGGAGAGAATAATTCTCGGTTTATTTCCCCTCAACTCTACCAAATCAATGACCCCGCGAACATTATCGCCTTTGCGGAAAAAATCATTTGGGATCTGACGGTCTTTAGGCAAAATAATCTCATTACCGTCGTCGTCGAGTAAAATCACTTCACGGTTCCTGATATGATGCACCTCTGCAGTGTATAGCTCTCCGATTCGATCTTTGAACTGATTGAAAGTATTGGTGCTGTCGTGTTCAAATATTTTTGAAATGAGGTTTTGCCTGAGGGTCTGAATGGATCTTCTTCCCAGATCCACCAATTTCACCTCTTCAGACACGTCTTCCCCCACCTCAAAATCAGGCTCTATTCTCTGGGCTTCAGTCAACTCAATCTCTTGGTTGGGGTCTTCAACCTCTCCATCCTTGACAACAATCCTGTTTCTCCATATTTCCAAGTCCCCTTTGTCCGGATTGATAATGATATCAAAATTTTCATCCGAGCCAAATTTTCTTTTAAGGGTATTTCTAAAAACCTCTTCAAGTATTACCATAAGGGTAACCCTGTCAATCAATTTTTCATCTTTAAACTCTGAAAAAGACTCAATGAGTGCTAAATTCTCCATTTCTGAATATTTAAAATTTTACCATTACCCGCGTCTGATTGATTTCATCAAACAATAAGGTTTTATTTTTTGTTACAGTTACTTTTCCTTTCCCGATCGGTTTTGGCTCGCGCTGTTTCCATTCCAATTGAATGGCATCAGTTTCTACCTTAGTCAAAGCTCCTTCATATTTTAACCCAGCTTTGGAAATAACCTCTAGTTTTCTACCAATGTTTTTATGGTATTGGCGGGGAAACTTCAATGGGCTTCCGACTCCTGCCGAAGCCACTTCAAGACTAAAGTCATGTTCATCTCTATCCAGTGCACCCTCAATGGCCCTGCTGATATTGATACAATCCTTTACATTGACTTCCTTATCCCCGTCCAAAACTATTTTGATGGAACGATCGGAAGATATTTTGAGATCTACCAAAAAAATGTTGGGATATTCCTCCAACGCTTTTTCCAACAATCCTTCAACAATCCGATTAAAATTCATTTCAAAAAAAAGAGGGACTCAATGGTCGCCTCCCTGTTATTTCTACAATGCTTCGCAAATATAATAATTTTAATTCAACCCATGTGATTTTCTTTTGTCCATCTAAAAAAGCTTATTGAATGGATGCTGAAAACCTTACCCCATCAATTGATCCAATTTCTCTGTTCAGTCTATCGCATTGGCCTAATTTTAAGCTATATTTGATAAAAATTGCCAAAAAGAATATTCTGAATGAGATTTTCTAGTTCTAGAACAGGGATTTTATTTCAATATGCCCGTCCTTTGGATTTGTCTCCCTTTGAAAAACTCTTTGAGATTTTCAAAGAGTTGATTACGCATACCTCTGGGGATTTTGATGAAGCCATAGATTGGTTGCGTGAATTGGATAAAGAGTACCAATTGACGGATGAAAGTTATACCATTGATGATTTCATTGAAGATCTTTTGGACAAAGGTTTTATAAAAGCAGAGATTAAACCCGATGGTAGCGAACGGACCATGGGCATTACCGCCAAAACAGAAAAATTGCTCCGTGAATACGCTTTGAAACAGATTTTTGGAAATTTAAGAAAGTCCGGTTTGGGAAATCACAACACCAAAAACATTGGTGCAGGAAATGAGGTTTCGGGAGAGTTGAGCCATTTCCAGTTTGGAGATCCCATAGAAAATATCGTTTTGACGGAAAGCATCAAAAACGCTCAAATTCACTTTGGCATTGACGATTTTCAAATCAGCCAAGACGATTTGGTGATTGAAAAGAATCACCATAAATCTCAAATGAGCACGGTTTTGATGATTGACATAAGTCACAGTATGATTCTATATGGTGAAGATAGAATTACCCCTGCCAAGAAAGTGGCCATGGCACTGGCAGAATTCATCACTACCCGCTATCCGAAAGACACCCTAGACGTGCTGGTATTTGGAAACGATGCCCGACCCATATCTATTAAAGAATTACCCTACCTACAGGTTGGGCCCTATCACACCAACACCGTTGCCGGGTTGGAACTGGCCATGGATATTTTGAGAAGAAAAAGAAACACCAACAAACAAATCTTCATGATTACCGATGGGAAGCCCAGTTGCCTCAAGCTCCCCGATGGAAGCTACTACAAAAACAGCGCCGGGCTGGATCGATCCATCGTTGAAAAATGCTACCTCATGGCACGACAGGCCAAAAAAACAAAAATCCCCATCACCACCTTTATGATTGCCTCTGACGCCTACCTCCAACAATTTGTTCAGGAATTTACCAAGGCCAACAATGGAAAGGCATTTTTTACCGGACTGAACAACCTTGGTGAAATGATCTTTGAAGATTACGAAAAAAATAGAAAAAAACGCTTTGGATAATTCATGGAAAAACCAAAAACAACAACCCTAAAGGAACTCAAAAAAACCAATTATCAACCCTCAAGTATACAGGAGGAACTCGCAAAAAATCTGAGAGAAAAAATCAGAAAAGGTGAAACCACTTTCGAGGGATTGATCGGATATGAAAACACAGTTATTCCGGATGTAGAGCGGGCCATACTTTCAGGTCATAACATCAATTTTTTAGGCTTGAGAGGACAAGCCAAAACCCGAATGGCCCGGCAAATGGTCGAATTGCTGGACCCCTGGATTCCAGTAGTCGCAGGATCAGAAATCAATGATGACCCCATGCAGCCCATCTCCAAAATGGCCAAACAAATCATTGAAGAAAAAGGAGACGAAACGCCAATCCAATGGTTACACCGCAACGAACGTTTTTATGAAAAACTGGCCACCCCGGACGTTACCGTCGCCGACTTGATCGGGGATATTGACCCCATCAAAGCCGCTACGCTTAAATTGAGTTATTCCGATGAAAAAGTCATTCACTTTGGCATGATCCCAAGGGCCCATCGCTGTATCTTTGTCATCAATGAGCTTCCAGACCTCCAAGCCAGAATCCAAGTAGCACTTTTTTCCATCCTCCAAGAAAAAGAAATACAAATCAGAGGATTCAAACTGCGATTACCCCTCGAGATTCAATTTGTATTTACCGCCAATCCCGAAGACTATACCAACAGAGGAAGTATTGTTACGCCACTCAAAGACAGAATTGGCTCACAAATTCTCACCCACTATCCCCACAACCTTGAAATGGCCAAAAAGATCACCCAACAAGAGGCCTCAATCAGCCCAGAAAACGAATCTCAGATCTATGTTCCCGAATTGGCCAAAGACCTATTGGAACAAATTGGATTTGAAGCCCGAAAAAGTGAATATGTCGATCCCAAAAGCGGGGTAAGTACTAGGATGAGCATCACAGCATACGAAAACCTAATTAGCACCGTCGAAAGACGACAATTGATCACCCAAGATTCGAAGACAAGCGTGCGTATGGGTGATTTTCTCGGCATTATTCCCGCCATCAATGGAAAAATTGAATTGGTCTATGAGGGAGAACAAGAAGGGGCTACTGAGGTGGCACATCACTTGATCTCCAGTGCAATAAAAACCCTTTTTACAAACTATTTCCCGAAAATTGAAAAATTAGAGAAACCCGATGAGCAAGGGCCTTATGATGAACTTTTGGGCTGGTTTTTTAAAGAAAATGAACTTTTTATTGAAGACAATACCAACGATAAAATACACCAAAAGTCAATGGATGAAATTCCGGCATTGAAAAAGATTATGAAAAAATTCCAATCCGATTTGGACGAAAAAGATTATTATTTTAAAGCGGAATTTTTATTGTGGGGATTGGAAGCGCATCAAAAACTAAACAAACTCCGAACTTTTGAGGGGATACAATTCAAGGATTCCCTCGGCAGTTTTATCAATCGACTTTAAACTTGATCTCGCATCGTTTCGATTGATGTAGCGGTAAGAATCTTTAGGGTATTGTCCCGTACCTCCTCAAACACGCTTTTAATCTGACAGTTTTCCTCGTCGCATTCTTCACAGGAAGCATAATAATTCAGAGAAACGCAGGGTAGCATTGCGATCGGACCATCCACCTGTCGGATCAAATCTGATAAATAAATGTCCTTGGGGTCTTTAAGAAGACGATAGCCTCCGGTTTTACCCCTCTGGCTTTGAAGGAGTTTAAAATTTCGAAGCTCTCTTAAAATGGTCTCCAAAAATTTTTTGGGAATATGCTGCTTTTCAGCGATCTCGGAGGAGAAAATTGAACGTCCCTCCGACTGGTGATCTGCCAGATAAAGCAATGCTTTAATCGCGTATTTACACTTTTTTGATATCATATAGTTTTACTCGAAGATACGTAATAAATCGGTAAAAAACATTTAATTCCTATAAACTTAATAGGATTTATTTGTTTTATAGGTTTTTAGTTAATAAGTTTGTGCTATAAAATTTTGAACATATGTTTTTAGACCTTCATTTCAAAGGTAAAAGCAGGAACAAAAAAAATACTGCCTCAAAAGAGTCGATCTCCAGAAGCGCTTTAAAAGCAATCAGTTGGAGGTTGGTTGGAACCTTAGATACCATCATCATTGCCTATCTAATCACCGGAACCATTGCACAAGCTTTGTCTATCGGATTTATAGAATGGGGGACCAAAATTGTGCTCTATTTCTTTCACGAACGCCTTTGGAACACACTCCAATGGGGAAAAAATCAAGTCAAATGAAAAATCACAACATCGAAAAACTCAACGAAATTTTTAAAAAATACACCCTCAAGGAAAGCTTTGACCATCTGAAAGAATTGGGTTTTAAAAACATGGCTTTTTCCACTTCATTTGGACAAGAGGATCAAGTCATCACCGATGTGATTTTCAAAAATGATTATCCCATCAGTGTTTTTACGCTGGACACAGGACGGCTGTTTGAAGCCACCCATCGGGTGTTTGACGATACCCAAAAAAAGTATAGTAAACCGATCAAAGCCTTTTTTCCGGATAATGAAGCCGTTGAAAAACTTTTGACCGAAAAAGGTTCTTATAGTTTTTACGAAAGTGTAGAAAACCGAAAGGAATGTTGTCAAATTAGAAAAGTAAACCCCCTGCAAAGGGCTCTCAAAGGGGTTGATTTGTGGACCACAGGATTAAGAGCCAGTCAAAGCACTGCACGAAATCAAATTGAACTGTTTGGTTATGACAATGCTTTTGGACTGCCCAAATTCAATCCATTGGCACATTGGGACTTATCAACAGTAGAAAAATACTTGGAACAAAATCAAGTACCACAAAACCACTTACACAAAGAAGGGTTTATCAGTATTGGATGTGCTCCATGTACCCGCGCCATAAAAGAAGGAGAAGACATCCGATCTGGCAGATGGTGGTGGGAGGATAGTAAAAAAGAATGTGGCTTGCACCTCAATACAAAATCATAAATCAAATGAATACCTTATCCTATTTGGAGGAAGAAGCCATCTACATCATTAGAGATGTGGCTGGACAATTTAATCGACCTGTTTTACTCTTTTCTGGCGGCAAAGATTCTATCGTCCTGTTGCACCTGTGTAAAAAAGCGTTCCTGCCTGGAAAAATCCCTTTTCCATTATTGCACATTGACACGGGGCACAACTTTTCAGAGACAATTGTTCTTAGGGATGAACTGGTCAAACGATACGAAGTTCAGCTCCACATAGGGAGCGTTCAAGAAAGCATCGACCAAGGGAGAGTGATGGAAGAAAAAGGGAAATATGCGAGTAGGAACAGCCTGCAAACCACCACACTACTCGAAACCATCGAACAACTAAAATTCGACGCCTGTATGGGTGGAGCCAGAAGGGATGAAGAAAAAGCCAGAGCCAAAGAGCGTATTTTTTCCGTTAGGGATGATTTCGGTCAATGGAATGAAAAATTACAACGTCCAGAATTGTTTGACATTCTCAACGGACAGATCCACTCTGGTGAAAACGTTAGGGTTTTCCCCATCAGCAATTGGACGGAACTGGATGTATGGGAATATATACGACAGGAAAAGCTTGAAATTCCGTCCATCTACTTTGCCCATCAGCGAAAGGTATTTCTTAGAGATGGCCAACTGATGCCTTGTTCTGACTTTATCCATCACGATCCCGAAGCCGCCTTTACGGAAAGTGTAAGATTCAGAACCGTAGGTGATATGAGTTGCACCGCAGCTGTTCCTTCAAAGGCCTTGGATCTCGATACGGTCATTGACGAAATAAGAGGTTCTTCCATTTCTGAGCGCGGTGCTAGAATGGACGACAAGCGATCCGAAGGAGCAATGGAAGAACGAAAAAAAGTAGGCTACTTCTAAACCATCAACCCCATGGAAATTTTGAGAATCACAACGGCCGGTAGTGTGGACGACGGCAAAAGCACCCTTATAGGACGACTGCTTTATGAAACCCAATCGCTGAAAATCGACCAAGTAGAACATATCGAAAGTAAAAGTAAATCTTTAGGATACGACTATATTGACTTTTCCTTGGCCACCGACGGTTTGCTGACAGAACGTGAACAAGGGATCACCATTGATGTTTCCCACCTGTATTTCAGCACCCCCAAAAGAAGATTTATTATTGCCGATGCGCCAGGTCATGTGGAGTACACCAGAAATATGGTAACCGGAGCCTCCAATGTCAATGTGGCCATCATATTGCTGGATGCAAGAAAAGGGGTCATGGAACAAACCAAAAGACACCTATACATTACCCAATTACTCGGTATTAAACACCTGATCTTTACCATCAACAAAATGGATTTGATCGATTATGACGAAAAGCAATTCAGTTCCATCAAGCAAAAAATAAAGTACTTGGTGGATCAGTACGATTGGGAACCCCGATTGAGTTTTATCCCTGTTTCGGCTCTTAAAGGAGACAATGTTGTTCAAAAAAACAATAATATGCCTTGGTACAAAGGCACCGATCTTTTGACCTTGATTGAGACTTTGACCTTTGATGAAGACATCAGTTCGGATGGGTTTTTACAGGTTCAGCAAGTGATTCGACCCAAAACCGAAGCTTTTCACGACTACCGGGGGTTTGCCGGAAAAGTAAAAAGCGGGCTTTTTCAACCTGGTGATGAAATTGAGGTTTTTCCGTCAGGTCAAAAAAGCACCATCAAGAGCATTGAAAAATACGGCAGTCCAAAAAACGAAGTTGTGATGGGTGAAAATGCTACCCTACTGCTGGAAGATGAAATCGATGCTTCCAGAGGAAACACCTTAGTAAAAACCAACCACAACTTTAAAACTGAAAAGCATATTCAAGCCAAAGTCTGTTGGATGCAATCTGAAAAACTGAACCCCAACAGTAAATATTGGCTACAACATGGAATCTACAAGACTTTGGTAAAAGTCAAAGAAGTAAAATCCAAAATGGACTGGGATGCATGGAAATCTGTCCCTACCGACCAGCTTTTGATGAATGATATTGGGGTGGTAGAACTCCAATTGTCCCAAACTTTGATTTTCGCTCCCTACACAAAAAACAAAAATCTCGGGGCTTTTATTTTAATCGATCCTCAAACCAATAACACAGCCGGAGTCGGCTTTATTCAATAAATCATGCGGAGTTTTAGAACTGAAATAGAAAACCCCATAGTGGAAAAAGACATACTCGATTTAGAGCAAAAAATTCATGCTTTTAAAAATCAAAAAATAGAAGAGGAAAAATTGCGGAGTCTGCGTTTGGCAAGAGGGGTTTATGGCCAACGGCAACCAGGGGTACAAATGATCCGCATCAAGCTGCCTTTGGGGAAATTTACCGCCCAAAAGCTGATTCGCATGGCGGCAGTTTCCGATGAGTTTGCCTCCGGGAATCTACACATCACCACCCGTCAAGACATACAATTGCACTACGTTCCATTGGATCGCACCCCAGAGCTTTGGGCCGAATTGGAACAAGATAAAATTACCTTAAGGGAAGCCTGTGGCAATACCGTTAGAAACGTCACCGCCTCCATTTATTCAGGGGTTGATCCTAAAGAGGCCTTCGACCTCACCCCCTATGCCCAAGCCTTTTTTGAATACTTCCTCAGGAACCCTATTTGTCAGGAAATGGGTCGGAAGTTTAAAGTCGCTTTTTCAAGCGCTGCCGATGACCAAGCCATGACTTTCATCCACGATTTAGGGTTTATCCCCAAGATTCAGAATGGAAAAAGGGGCTTTAGTGTCCTCTTGGGTGGCGGTATTGGTTCGCAGCCGATGGCTGCCAATGAGGTCTATAACTTTTTGGAAGTCGATCGCATCATTCCTTTTAGCGAAGCGGTTATCAGGGTTTTTGATCGATATGGTGAGCGCAACCGCCGGAACAAAGCACGACTGAAGTTTTTGATTAAAGAAATCGGTTTGGAGACTTTTCTCGAAAAAGTAAAGAACGAGGAAAAAGCACTCGAACGCACGAGCTACCCTATTGAAGTCACCGAAAGAGTACTCAAATCGCCCTTGTATTCGGAAAACAAAACCCCAAAAATCGATGATCCGAACTATGAAAACTGGAAAAAAACCAACCTCTACCCCCAAAAACAAGCCGGATATTTTGCGGTAGGGGTTCCAGTCGAAGTTGGAGACTTATCCTCCCAAAAAGCTCGACAACTGGCGGAGATCATCCTTCAGTTTACTCGTGATGACAATCGTTTTTCTTATGGACAAAGTGTATTGCTGAGGGACGTAAAAGAGGAACATCTTCCTTCCCTTTATTTGGCGCTAAAAGCCATAGGGCTGGATCGGGTTGGTTTTCAGCGCATCAATGACATCGTGGCTTGCCCGGGAACCGACACTTGTAATCTCGGTATTGCCAGTAGCATGGGCTTGGCCAAAGTGTTGCAAGAAATTATAGAAAAAGAATACCCTGCGCTGATCCAAAATCACAAAATCGACATTAAAATCAGTGGGTGTATGAATGCCTGTGGCCAGCATACCCTTGCCAACATTGGTTTTCAAGGCATGACTGTTAAATCCAACGGTAAAATTGCACCAGCTACACAGATTTTACTCGGTGGAGGGATATTGGGTAATGGAACGGGAAGGTTTGCCGATAAAGTGCTCAAGGTACCCTCCAAAAGAACCCCCTCCGTATTGCGTTGGATTTTAGAGGACTATGAAAACTACCGACAGAAAGAGGAAGGCTTTAATAACTATTACGACCGAAAAACAAAGGATTTTTTTTACCAAAATCTCAAACATTTCAGTAATGTGGATGACCTAATCCCCGATGATTTTATCGACTGGGGAGTCAAAGAAAAATACGAAAAAGCCATTGGTATTGGAGAGTGTGCTGGGGTTACCATCGATTTGGTTCAAACCCTTTTGTTTGACGCCAAAGAAGCCTTGGAGTGGGCTCAAGAAGCCCATCAAGAACAACGCTTTTCGGATGCGATTTATCATGCCTACAATGCCAGGGTCAGGGGAGCCAAAGCACTTTTGACCAAAAGCAACGCCAAGATCAACAGCCATGCCTCCATCATCGACGCATTTGATTTGGAACATCCTAGTTACGCTCCAGAAAACGGGATGACTTTTAAAGATGCAATACTTGAA
>CBFIIP010000068.1:0-15400 GCA_965662705.1 Flavobacteriaceae bacterium | reverse complement strand
AGCCAAAATAATGGTTTATACCGATAAAGGAGCTCAATTGACCCGAGAACTTAACCCAACTCATGGTTTTCAGTCATCTGTTATAGAGCCGCTTCATTTTGGTTTTGGTAGTCAAAGTATTTACTCCATCAGAGTGGTGTGGAACGATCTAACAACTCAAATTATCGCTGATAAGATTCCAATCAATCGGACTTTGGAGATCATCAAGTCAAAGAGTGCCGAGAAGTGGAAACCCATTAAACAACCCCTATTTAATGTCAATTATGACACCTTAAATTACAAGCATGAGGAACTATTGGTAAACGATTTTAAAGTTCAACCGCTATTACCCTATATGGTTTCTTATCACGGACCTAAAATCAAAAAATTAGACATCAACAATGATAAGCTTGATGACTTATTTATTGGAGGACCAGAGGGTCAGGCCCCAGTAATACTTGTTCAGTCAATAGAGGGAAGGTTCTTTAAGTTAAGGCAACCCTATTTGGAGCAATCCAGCGGATTTGAAGACACGAATGCTTGTTTTTTTGATGCCGATGGAGATGGAGACCTTGATCTTTACCTAGTATCAGGAGGGTTTGGTGCTGAGAATGCTGGAATTGTACTAGAAGATCGTTTTTACTTTAATGAGCGCGGTATATTTTTACCTTCTAAAAACCTCCCTAAAGACAATTTTGTAGGTTCAGTTGCTGTCCCTTGGGATTTTGACCATGATGGTGATTTAGACTTATTTGTCGGAACTCGAGTAAAGCAATCAGAATTTCCTGCTTCCGATCCCTCCCTTTTTTTAATCAACGATGGTAAAGGAAATTTTGCAAAATCTGAATTTGAATTTCTCCACGACCTTGGTCTAGTTACGGATGCAGAAGTAAAGGATTTCGATGGAGATGGAATACCAGAGTTGCTCATTGTAGGAGACTGGACTTATCCCAAAGTATACAGCTATGAAAATAATAAGTTTATTGATAAAACCGCCTCCTACTTTTCGAAAAATCTACATGGCTGGTGGAATACCATTAATGTAAATGATCTGGATGATGATGGGGACCTAGATATCGTCATGGGGAACTGGGGAACCAACAACCAGTTTAAACCAACAATCAAAGAGCCGATGGAAATGTTTTATGACGATTTTGACAACAATGGCTACATTGATCCCATCTGGAGTTACTACATTCAGGGTAAGTCCTATCCCAATGTTCTTCGAGATGAGTTGACAGATCAAATTGTTTCACTGAGGAAAAAATTTGTTACTTATGAAGAATATGCAGATAAAGAAATACAAGATATATTTTCTGCCAGCCAAATTGAAAAGGCACCCAAACGGATTGCCAATTTCTTAGAAACCGTCTGGTTTGAAAATGTAGAGGGAAAATTTAAGTTACATCACCTACCTACCCAGGCGAATTTATCTTCTGTCAATGCCATAGCTGTAGAGGATTTTGACCAAGACGGAATCAAAGACCTACTTTTGGCTGGGAATACTAAATACAACAGAGTAAGGATTGGGAAATGTGAGTCCTCTTATGGTGTTTTTCTCAAAGGAGACAGCAAAGGGGGGTTTGAATACATACCCAACTCTAAAACTCAGATTAACATCAAAGGAGTAGTTAGGTCATTGCTAATGCTAAATACCAAGGAGAGTAAAAAATTGATTGTGGGCATTAATAATTCCAATCCAATCATACTCGATATTAAAAAAAACTAAAAAGATGAAAAAGCTTTTTCTTACTTGTTTTCTTTGTGGTTTTGTGATTACAGTTGTCGGCCAAAGTCCTGCCAAACAGACCCGAGGCTATATTGATGACCTTAAGCAAATTACTGACGTCATGGTTTTCGATGTTACTTCCCCCGTTGCTGCAGCTCGATATTACGCCTATGCCACTTTGGCTTCCTATGAATTACTCTCCACTCAAGATCAAAAACATTATCCAAGTTTTGTGGGTATTAGCAAATTAAAGATAAAAGGTTTTACTTCCAATCAGATTTCAATAGCTAATCCTGCAAAGTCCTACCGTTACGCATTGGTATATACTGCTACTAAGCTTTTGCCCTCGGGAAAAAAACTAAAACCTCTCTTGGAGGAGTTGAGTGCATTTTTAAAAAAAGATGAAATCCAAAATATTGAAAAACTTGCCAACGCCATCATTCGATATGCCAATGAAGACGGTTTTTTACAACTTAACAATTTAAAACGTTACACACCCAGAAGAGGACCTCAGTACTGGCAACCCACCAAGCCTGCTTTTATGGCTCCGGTAGAACCCAATTGGAACACCATAAAGACTTTTTTCTTAGAGCGACCGGATCAGTTCTTAACCAAACCACCTGTAAAATATGATTTAGATAAGCAATCGGAATTTTACAAACTGACCATGGAAGTTAGAGATGTTGTCAAACAAAATGATAAAGAAAAAAACGAAATCGCAGCCTTTTGGGATTGTAATCCTTATGCCATTTCACAGATTGGACACCTAGAGTTTGGTCTGAAGAAAATTTCTCCTGGGGGGCATTGGATGGGTATTACAGGAATTGCCTGTAAAAAAGCGAGATTTTCGATTGAAAAAACTATTTTCACCCATACCATTCTTGCTACTTCACTCCACGATGCCTTTGTAGCGTGTTGGGACGAAAAGTATCGATCAGATAGAATAAGACCAGAAACCGTCATCAACAAATACATCGACAAAACATGGATCCCCTTATTACAGACCCCTCCATTTCCCGAATATGTCTCAGGACACAGTGTAGTGTCAACTTCTTCGGCAGAGATTCTTTCCGTTATTTTTGGAGAAAAATTCAGGTTTAGAGACACTACTGAAAAAGAATATGGACTTAAAACCCGAAAGTATAAATCTTTCAAAATGGCTGCTTCAGAAGCTTGTATATCCAGGCTCTACGGAGGGATTCATTATATGGATGCAATCGATGAAGGGGAATGGCAAGGGAGATCAGTAGCCCAATTCATTTTGCAAAAAACCCAAAATTATTTTAATTACAACTAACCCTATCGTTAGTTATAGCCTCTTTTTCCATCTCTCTCAAAATTTAAATTAATTTTACCTTGACTCTGAATTTCCCAATTCATGTTTTTTATTTTTATAAAACCAAATTTTGATAATGAATCAAAAACAACAAAGAAGGCAAGCCTTGATCTATCATGCCAAACCCACACCTGGTAAAACGGAAGTTGTACCCACCAAAAGCTATCGAACCCAACGCGATTTGGCATTGGCCTATTCCCCGGGGGTCGCCATTCCCTGTCAAGAAATTGAAAATAAGATAGAAAATGTTTACAAATACACTAACAAAGGAAATTTGGTGGCTGTCATTTCCAATGGAACTGCAGTTTTGGGCTTGGGAGATATAGGTCCACAGGCTTCAAAGCCTGTAATGGAGGGAAAAGCGCTCTTGTTCAAAATATTTGCCGACATTGATGTTTTTGACATTGAAATCAATGAAAAAGACCCCGAAAAATTCATACAAACGGTAAAAGCCATTGCTCCAACATTTGGAGGGATCAACCTTGAAGACATCAAAGCACCAGAAGCTTTTGAGATCGAGAATCGGCTTAGAGAAGAGCTGGATATCCCACTGATGCACGACGATCAACATGGTACGGCCATCATCTCTTGTGCTGCGCTGATCAACGCTTTGGAGCTGACTCAGAAAAAAATTGACCAAGTCAAGTTTGTTGTTTCTGGTGCAGGTGCAGCAGCAATCTCCTGTACCCGCCTTTACCAATCTTTTGGTGCCAAAAAAGAAAATATTGTCATGTTGGACAGCAAGGGAGTCATTAGAAAATCCCGATCCAATTTAAGTTTACAGAAGGCAGAATTTGCTACTGATCGAGAAATCGACACTTTGGCGGAAGCCATGAAAGGGGCAGATGTATTTATCGGTTTGTCTCAACCCAATATACTGGATCAAAGTATGTTGTTGTCTATGGCCAAAAACCCTATTGTTTTTGCTATGGCCAATCCCACTCCAGAAATTGACTACAACTTGGCTTGTAAGACTAGATCAGATATCATTATGGCTACAGGAAGATCTGACCATCCCAATCAAGTAAACAATGTCCTGGGATTTCCTTTTATATTCAGGGGAGCTCTTGATGTGAGAGCGACAAAAATCAATGAGGCCATGAAAATGGCAGCAGTAGAATCTTTGGCGCAATTGGCAAAGCAATCCGTCCCAGAACAGGTCAATATTGCCTATGAGGAAACAAAACTCAACTTTGGCGTAGATTATATCATCCCCAAACCTTTTGATCCTCGATTGATTGAAAAAGTCCCTATTGCGGTAGCTAAAGCGGCCATTAACTCTGGAGTAGCTCAGGAGCCTATTCAGGACTGGGAACGTTATGAAGCTGAATTGGCAGAGCGATTGGGTGGACACCAAAAAATCCTCAGAATGATTCACGACAGGGCCAAATCTGATCCAAAGCGTATTGTTTTTGCTGAGGCAGATCAATTGGATGTAATCAAAGCTGCTCAAATCATTCAAGAAGAAGGCATTGGTATTCCTCTTTTGTTGGGAAATAAAGAAACCATTAGAAACTTAATGGAATCGATTGATTTTGATGCGGAGGTGAGTATTATCGACCCCAAAACTGAAGAGCATATCCAAAGCAGACAGCGGTATGCAAAAGCTTTTTGGGAGACCCAAAAAAGACGTGGGAAAACACTTTACGAGTGCGATAGTTTGCTTAAAGAACGCAATTATTATGCGGCCATGATGGTAAGGGAGGGAGACGCAGATAGTATGCTTTCTGGTTTTTCAAGAAAGTATCCTGCAGTAGTAAAACCAATCTTGGAAGTTATGGGCAAGGCCAAAGGCGTTGATCGGGTGGCTGCCACAAACTTGATGCTCACCAAAAGGGGAATGCTATTCTTGTCTGATACTTCCATAAATGTAGAACCAACCTCAAAAGAATTAGCGAATATAGCACAGATGACAGCTCAAACGGTTAAAATGTTTGGCGTAGAGCCTATTGTAGCACTTTTGTCATATAATAATTTTGGTTCCTCTCCATTTCCACAGGCCAAAAAGGTTTCCGAGGCGGTCAGTTACTTACACAAAAGGTTTCCAGAACTAATTGCCGATGGCCCCGTACAATCCGATTTTGCTCTAAACAACGATATGTTGGGGGAACGTTTTCCCTTTTCCTCTCTCAATAATAGAAAAGTCAATACCTTGATTTTCCCCAATTTGGATTCGGCCAATATCACCTACAAAATCATTAAAGAATTGGACAATACCCTATCTATCGGACCTATTTTGATGGGACTCTTAGAGTCCGCACATATTTTACAGTTGGGTGCTTCTGTCGATGAAATTGTCAACATGGCAGCTATAGCAGGTATTGACGCTCAAGAAAAATTAAAATTGAAAGCAAAAAATGATTACACAAATCAAAGGTAAACTCGTTGAAAAAAACCCTACGCAAGTCGTGATCGATTGCAATGGCATCGGATATGAAATCAATATCTCTTTGCACACCTTTTCTGTTTTACCCTCCGATGAAAATATCAAGCTCTTTACACACCTTCAGGTTCGAGAGGACGCACATATTCTCTATGGTTTTTCCACTGTTTTGGAGCGTACTGTTTTCAGATATTTAATCTCAGTTTCGGGTATTGGAACTAGCACTGCTCGCACCATGCTTTCCTCTCTTACTCCCTTACAGATCCAACAGGCCATTGTTACCGAAGATGTTCCGACTATTCAGGGGGTCAAGGGAATTGGATTGAAAACGGCACAGCGCGTGATCATTGAACTCAAAGATAAAATCAACACCCTTCAGGATGGTGAAGAAATTCCTTTAAATAAGAGCAATACAATCAAAGAAGAAACGTTATCAGCATTAGAGGTCCTTGGCTATTCAAGAAAAGCCTCTCAAAAAGTCGTTGATAACCTCATTCAAGGCAACCCTCAAAGTACGGTCGAGGATTTGATCAAAGGGGCTTTGAATAAACTTTAAATCTCTTTGATCTGTAGGAAAAAGGACAAATATTTAAGTTATAAATTCTTTCTGCTGCCCCTACTGTTTTTTTGCAGTTTATCGCTGTGGGGACAAGTAGAGAGTAGTTATGACTTGTCCAAATCCAAACTCACCCAACCTTCAGGTATCAGTTCAAAATACACCTATGATCCCAATTCGGGGATGTATATCTATACCCAAACTATCGAAGGCTACCCCATCAATGCTCCCTTGGTATTGTCTCCCAAACAATTTGAAGCCATGGTATTGTCGGAACAAATGAAGGGGTATTTTCAAGAAAAAATAGCAGCACTATCCGGTAATTCGGAAAACCTGAGTGAAACCCAAAAAAATCTCTTGCCAGAGGTTTATGTGAACAGTCAATTTTTTCAATCAATTTTTGGGAGTAATATCATCGATATTGCCCCGCAAGGATCTATCGGAATCGATCTGGGGGTTCGTTATCAAAAGAATGACAACCCGGCAGCTTCACCCAGAAATCGACGCAGTTTTGGCTTTGATTTTGACCAAAGGATCAGTCTGAGCTTGCTAGGGAAAATTGGGGATCGATTACAAATCACAGCCAACTATGATACAGAGTCCACTTTCGATTTTCAAAATTTGGTTAAGATAGAGTTTAACCCCCCTCAATTAGCAGAAATTTCAGACATCATTCCTGATGTAGAGGGTATACAAGCCAATGGAATCAGAAATATTGGACAAAATCTTCAAGCTGCTGGAAAAAATATTACCCAAAAGGCAGCCGGGATTCAGCAAAAAATCGGAGATTATCAAAGCACCTACGATGAGGCCCGACAAAAAATATTGGATCTTAAGTCCAAAGCAGATGCACTGGCCAATCAAAATTTGATGGGGCTGGGCAACAATGTAACGGATTATTTAAACGGAAAGGTAACGGAAGATGCCATCCTTCAAAATATAAGTATTGGGAACATCAGTATGCCTCTCAACAGTAACCTCATTCAGGGAGCACAAAGTCTTTTCGGAGTAAGAACCGACCTGAAATTTGGAAAAACTACCATTTCTGCAGTTTTTTCAGAACAACGCTCCCAATCCCAAAATGTAGTGGCACAGGGGGGAGGAACGCTTCAGGAGTTTAACGTTTTTGCCCTTGACTATGAGGAAGACCGCCACTATTTCTTGTCTCAGTATTTTAGGGACAACTACGATCAATTCCTCAAAAACTACCCTTACATCAATTCTCCGATTCAAATTACCAGAATCGAAGTTTGGATCACCAACAGGGGTTCCCAAACCCAAAACATAAGAAACATCATCGGCTTCCAAGATCTGGCAGAAAGTAACCCCGCCAAAACCAAACTCGATGACAGAATCAACAATTTTTTCAATGGGAAATCACCCTCAACCCCACCCTCCAATGATAACAACCGATTGAACCCTCAGACCATTGACAGAGGTGGGATCCTCAACGGAGACATTCGCGATATCGCCTCCGTTCCTCGTGCTTTTGGAGCCCACAACAATGCTTTTAATGAAGGTTTTGATTATGCAGTATTGGAAAGTGCCAGAAAGCTTAACCAAAATGAATACAAATTACACCCCCAATTGGGTTATATTTCCCTCAATCAGCGACTGAGCAACGATGAGGTATTGGCAGTGGCTTTTCAGTACACTTTTAGGGGTGAAGTCTTCCAAGTTGGTGAGTTTGCCAATGGCAGTGTGGAGACGACCTCCATTTCTCAAAATACAAATCAAACCGCTCAAATTGTCAACAACAATAATCTGGTGGTCAAACTGCTTAAAAGTAACATTACCGATGTGCGTCAACCCATTTGGGATTTGATGATGAAAAACATATACAATACCGGAGCTTTTCAACTTGCAGAGGAAAACTTTAGGCTAAATATTCTGTATTCAGATCCATCGCCCATCAATTATTTATCGCCGGTTGATCAATCCATTTGGCCGGAAAGTATGGACGATAGGATCCTTTTAAACACATTCAATTTAGACAAACTCAATTTCTATCAAGATCCCCAGCCTGAGGGAGACGGATTTTTTGATTATATACCCGGTGTTACCATTGAGCCCCAATATGGTAGAATCATCTTCCCCAATGTTGAACCTTTTGGAGAATACCTTTTTAAACTCTTAGACGACCCCAACTCTCAAAGAGAACAATACGATAACATACAAACCTACAATGCCAACCAAAAAAGGTATGTATTTAACGAAATGTATGATAAAACCAAGGCTGCGGCATTGGAGACTACCGAAAAAAATAAATTCCAGCTTAAAGGACGCTACAAATCTGAAGGAGGTGATGGCATTCCCATTGGCGCGTTCAACGTTCCTCAAGGCTCCGTCAAGGTTACAGCCGGAGGGAGGGTACTCCGTGAGGGGATTGATTATACTGTCAACTACGCCATTGGTAGGGTAAAAATTTTGGATCCTGCCCTCCAAGCCTCCAATATACCCATTAATATCTCCACGGAAAACAACTCTTTTTTCAACCAACAAAACAAAAGATTTTCCGGTTTAAACATCGTTCATAAAGTCAATGACAATGTTGTTTTTGGCGGTACCCTATTGAATCTGAGTGAAAATCCCCTCACCCAAAAAGCCAATTACGGAACCGAGCCCGTCAACAATACCATGATCGGTTTTAATACCAATTTTTCAACCGAATTGCCCTTTTTGACCCGATTGGTCAATAAAATTCCAACCATCAACACCAAGGTACCCTCTATGTTATCTTTCAGAGGTGAAATTGCCAATTTGATTGCGGGAAAACCCAAGAACACCCAACTTCAAGGGGAATCCAATGTTTACATTGATGATTTTGAAGGGGCGCAAACCAATATCGATATCAAGGGATTCAACTCCTGGAGACTATCCAGTATTCCCTTTAAAAATTTTAAAGGAGCAGAGGCAGGAAATGGTCATATCAGCAGAGGTTTTGGTAGGGCAAAATTGGCATGGTATTCCATTGACCCCATTTTTTATGCGGGCGGGAGACCTTCGGGAATCAACAACGATGACATTTCCTTAAATACGACCCGTAGGATTTTTATCAAAGAGATTTTTCCAGAGCAGGATCTTGTTCAGGGAACCACTACCGTACAGAATACCCTTGATTTGGCCTATTATCCCAATGAGATTGGCCCATATAACAACGTGTCACCTGAAGAGTTTGAAAGAGACAGTGAGGAAAACTGGGCGGGGATCATGCGACCCATCAATGCGACCAATTTTGAACAGTCCAATGTAGAATTTATTGAATTTTGGTTGTTGGATACTTTTACTGAAATCCAAACAGAGGAGGATGAGCTAGGAGAACTTTACTTTCATTTGGGTAACATCTCAGAGGACATTCTTAAGGATGGGAGAAAACAATTCGAAAATGGTTTGCCCGGTTCCACCTCTCAAAATCTCGTTTATGATACCCCTTGGGGAAAAGTACCCTCCACCCAATCCCTCCTCTATGCATTCAATACCGTGCCGGAGGACAGAGTCGTCCAGGATGTAGGATTGGATGGCCTCAATGACAGTCAGGAACGCTTAATTTATTCCAATGGGCCTCAGGAAGATCCTGCTCGTGACAACTACCAGTTTTACGTAGCTGCCAATGGAGGGGTTTTGGATCGCTATAAAAATTACAACGGCACCCAAGGCAATTCTCCAGTTGCGTTTTCCGACACCAAAAGGGGAAATACCACCGAGCCCGATTCGGAGGACATCAACCGGGATCAAAGTATGAACACCATCGACAGTTACTTTGAATACCGTATCCCGATATCTCAATCCATGGGGGTAGGCAATCACCCTTTTATCACCGATGTTCGTGAAAATGTAAAAGTAACCGTTCCAAATGGAGATGAAATTACCACCCGTTGGATTCAGTTCAAAATACCCGTTCAGAAAGGGTATTATGAAGACACCCAATTTGATGAATATTTTGAGGCGGTCAACAACATCGAAGACTTGCGCTCCATTCGATTCATGAGAATGGTATTGAAAGGTTTTAAAAAGCCTGTTGTCCTCAGGTTTGGTACTTTGGATTTGGTAAGAGGAGACTGGCGCAGATACAATCAAAAACTCAACAAAAGCCTCCCCAAAAACAACAACACAACCGTCGACATTAGCACCGTCAATATTTTGGAAAACGAAAATCGTATCCCCATCAATTATATTTTACCTCCCGACATTCAGCGGGAGCAAGTCAACAATAACAATACTATTGTGAGACAAAATGAGCAATCCATGTCCTTTAGGGTTTGTGATCTTCAACCTATGGACTATCGGGCCGTCTTTAAAAATGTAAATGTGGATATCCGTCAATACAAAAATCTCAAAATGTTTTTACACGCCGAGTCTATTGTAGGACAAAAGCCCCTTCCCGGCGATGGAACTGCTGATGATTATGACCGACGTATGGTCGCCTTTATCCGTTTGGGAACAGACTTTTTAGACAATTATTATCAGATTGAAATTCCATTAAAACCCACAGATTACTCCGGAAGCTCAAGTAACAGATTTACTGCCGATGAGGTTTGGCAACCCGAATCCAATGCATTGGAAGTACCCATTAAGTTATTGGCAAAACTCAAAGCTGCAGCCATCAACAACGCCAGTATCGGTAGGGTAGCTTATTTTGATGAGGAGATGAATCCGGTCAGTGAATTCTCACCCATCAGTGCCTTACCCGGCTTTAAGAAATACAAATTTGCTGTAAAGGGAAATCCCTCCCTCGGATCCATCAAAACCTTGATGATTGGGGTCAAAAATCCATCTCAACAGTTGGGAGACGACTTGTGTGGGGAGGTTTGGTTCAATGAACTTCGCATTGCAGGGATTGATTCCAAAGGGGGATGGGCTGCCGTTGGCGCTATGGATGCCAATTTTGCAGATCTTGCCACAGTGGCTGCCACAGCACGTATGTCAACCATCGGTTTTGGTTCCATTGACCAGACCCCCAATCAAAGCAATCGTGAAGACATGAAACAGTATGATGTGGTAACCAATATCAATTTGGGTCAGCTGCTTCCCAATCAATGGGGTTTGCAAATTCCACTAAACCTTAATGTGGGGGAAACCTTTATTACTCCTGAATACGACCCTTTTTATCAAGACATCCTCCTACAAGATCGCCTGGATGCTTCCCAAAGAACTTCCCAAAGCGACTCCATAAACAACCAAGCCATTGACTACACCCAAAGAAAAAGCATCAGCCTGATTGGGGTGCGAAAAAATAAAACCGGAAATCGACCCACCCGATTTTACAGTCCCGAAAACTTTGATTTTTCTTATGCCTATAATGAATTGTATCATCACGACTACGAAATTGAAAATCAAACAGACAAAAACCTTCAATTGGGAGCCAACTATGGGTATAGTTTCAAACCGCTGGAAATCAACCCTTTTAAAAAGTTACAAATCCTCAATCGAAAGCGGTACTGGCAATGGCTCAAGGAATTGAACTTTAATTTTATCCCCAATAATTTGGAAATTACTTCCAGAATCAACCGTGACTTCAGCAGTCAGCGTTTCCGTCAGGTTTATATGGAGGGTGTCGATGCCGCCCAACAAATTCCTTTGCCGGACTTACAACTTCGAAATTACCTCTTTGATTGGTCCTATTCCATCAGTCACAACCTAACCCGGTCATTGCGGTTTAATTTTACGGCTTCCAACAACAACATAGTTAGAAATTTCTTTGAAAACGACCCCAACAACCCTTTGGGAAGGGTTAACAAAAGTCTAGATATTTGGGACGGAATTTGGGATACTGGGCAAACCGACCGACATTTTCAGTCATTGTCCTTAAACTATAAAATTCCTTTGCGTCTGATTCCATTTTTGAATTTTATAGATGCCAATTACAACTACACGGGGGACTTCAGTTGGCAGCGAGGCTCAAATGCCATGGCAGCCGTTACCAGTGAGGACGGGCAGATGTTGGGGCAAGTCAATACCGTGCAAAATGCAAACACCAAAACCCTCACTGGGTCTATCTCCTTCGACAAGCTCTACACCATACTGGGATTGAAAGCCAAAAGGTCTCCTTTTGATCAGCCTTTTGCTCGAGCGACAGCCAACAACCCACAGGCGCAACAAGAAGACAAAAAGCCTAAAAACAATGCCTTTAAAAAAGGGGCAACCTATTTTGTGGATTTACTTTCTTCGATCAAAAGAGTTCAATTCAACTACTCCGAAAACAATGGTAAAGTCATTCCCGGCTATTTACCCAAAGTTGGCTTTATGGGTACCCTCGACCCCTCTTTTGGTTTTACCTTTGGGAGCCAGGCAGATGTACGCTATGAAATCGCCAAAAGAGGGTGGCTGACGAATTTCCCTTACTTCAACGAACCTTTTGTTCAAGTCCATAACAACAAACTCAACGTATCGGCACAGATCACACCCCTTAAGGATTTGACCATAGACCTCAATGCAGAAAGAAATTACTCCAACAACTTGTCTGAAAATTATCGTGTTGAAAATCAAGATTATGTCGCCCTTAACACCAATGAATTCGGAAATTTTGGAATGTCAACCATTTTGATTCGCACTGCCTTTTCAGGCGGTTCGGGTATTGTCAACAAAAACTTTCAAAAATTCAGAGAAAACCGCTTGATCGTTGCCGATCGCTTGGCAGCCCAAAATGGTGTGTCCCTCGCCAATCGTGATGAAAACGGTTTCCCGAAAGGCTACAATAAAAACCACCAAACCGTATTGGTCGCTGCTTTCTTATCGGCTTATTCCGGAACAGACCCCAACAAGATCTCTTTTGATCCCATTCGAAGCACACCATTGCCCAATTGGACCCTCAAGTACTCCGGCCTGACCAAAATTAAATCGTTGGCAAGAATATTCAATCGACTCTCCATTACCCATGGTTACCGTTCCAGTTACACCCTCACCAACTATCAAACCAATCTCGACTACGACGCTTCAAAACCCCTGCTTAAAGATCCTTTAGGAAACTACATGACTTCCAGATTCTTTTCCAATATCAATTTAGCAGAACAATTCAACCCATTAATTCGACTGGACATTGAATTTAAAAATTCCCTAAAAATACTCGCAGAGATGAGAAAGGACAGAAGTTTGTCGTTGAGTTTGGACAACAGCCTGCTCACCGAACAGAATGGGAATGAATATGTCGCCGGGTTAGGCTACCGATTAAAGGATTTGAGAATCAGAACCAACATTGGCGGAAGAAGGATCACACTTAGTGGCGATCTCAATCTTAAAGCAGATTTTTCCTACCGAAAAAACATAACCCTATTGCGTAATCTGGAATACGATAACAACCAAGTTACCGCAGGGCAAACCCTAATGTCCATCAAATTTTCAGCAGGTTACAACTTGTCTAGAAATCTAACGAGCTTGTTTTTCTATGACCATAATTTCTCCGAATTTGCCATTTCTACCGCTTTCCCTCAAACTTCCATTCGATCCGGTTTTACCTTACGGTATAATTTTGGAAACTAATATTGAATTGCATTACTTTGCTGTCAATAACTAATTTTAAAATGAATATACCCTCCGACCTCCACTACAGCAAAGATCACGAATGGGTCAAAATTGATGGCGAAGTCGCCACAGTAGGCATTACTGATTTTGCCCAAAGCGAATTGGGAGACATAGTTTACGTAGAAATTGAAACCGAGGGAGATGCCTTAGGTACGGAGGAGGTTTTTGGGACGGTGGAAGCAGTCAAAACCGTATCGGATCTGTTCATGCCCCTTAGCGGTGAGGTAATAGAGGTAAATACCACACTAGACGATACACCCGAGGCGGTCAATGATGACCCCTATGTGACCGGTTGGATGATTAAAATTAAAATGGATGACCCGACAGAGGTGAGTCAATTGTTGACTGCAGATCAGTACAAAGAACTAATTAATGGATAAAAACAAACCATCAAAAAAAGATCTTGTTATTTTTTGATTTTTTTATAGCTTAGCGTAATAAACGTAGTTAGCAAATGCAACCTAAAAAGAACGAAAAAGCGGACTTATCCAAAAACAGTAGCCTTTATTTTATTATAGGTTTGAGTTCTGTTTTGTTTATCTCTTGGCAAGCCATTGAATGGAAAACCTACGACAGAAGTGGCTACGGATACGAAGCCCTAAATGTCGATGATGATGATGATGAGGAAGTTCCTATCACAGAGCAAATTAAAGTACCGCCACCACCACCACCACCGCCACCACCGGCTCCTGAGGTAATTGAAGTCGTTGAGGACGAGGAGGAAGTGGAAGAAACTGTCATTGAATCCACAGAAACCGACCAAGAGGAGATCGTTGAGGTAGAAGAGGTTGAGATCGAAGACGATTTTGAAGACGTTGATGTCCCATTTGCAGTGATTGAAGATGTACCCATCTTCCCTGGCTGTGAAAGAGTGGCTAAATCTAAAAGAAGAGATTGCTTCCAAGAACAAATGAACAAACACATTCGAAAGAATTTCCGATATCCTGAAATTGCCCAAGAAATGGGTATTCAAGGAAGGGTATATGTCAATTTTGTTATTGCAAAAGATGGATCTATTGGTAACATCAGAATGCGTGGACCCGACAAAAATTTGGAGAAAGAAGCCGAAAGAATTATTGGAAAACTACCCAATATGACTCCCGGTAAACAAAGAGGCAGACCCGTTAGGGTTCCTTTTAGTATTCCGATTACTTTCAGATTGCAGTAAAAAATATTTCTATTCAACGAAAGTCTTAGAGCTATAGTTCTAAGGCTTTTTTGTTTTTTATGGTGGTATGGTCTAATTTTTGATCACTATATATAAATCCCAAAAACCGTGAAATTCTGTTACCTAAAAAAAAGCCAAATTTAGATCTGAACAAAAACAGCACCACCTATTTCTTCATTGGGTTGGTGATGGTACTCCTTATCGTTTGGAGAGTGATTGAATTAAAAACGTATGAACGGGATATTAAACCAGATCGTCTCAGTGTTATGGACATTGAAGAGGAAAACGTTCCAATTGTGGAGATTAAAATGCCCCTTCCACCACCACCGCCTCCTGCCCCTCCGTCCATTGATATAATACCAGATGATAAGGAAGTGATAGAGACTTTTATAAATCCCATCGAGTTTGATCCGAATGAGGTCATCCCAACGGAGAAAATCGATTTTAAAGATGATGAGGAAGATATAAAGGTCACTTTTATTAGCGTTTAGGACATTCCCGTTTTTCCAGGTTGCGAAAAGGTATCCAAAAAAAAGCAACGGAAATGTTTTGAGGAAAAAATCCACAAGCACGTGGTCAAAAACTTTAGATATCCTGAAATCGCCCAAGAAATGGGAATTCAGGGGAGGGTTTATGTGAGTTTTATCATCGACAAAGAGGGGAATGTGGTAGGGGTACAACCGCGTGGACCCGAGAAAAATTTGGAAAAGGAAGCCCTGCGTATCATCGAA
>CBFIIP010000067.1:0-32531 GCA_965662705.1 Flavobacteriaceae bacterium | reverse complement strand
CAATTAACAGTTCCAGGGCCCGGGGTACCTCCAGCTTTGATCTCCGGAAAACTGGTCGCAGGTTTGATTGAAAAAGCTTAGAACCACCAATAAATAAATACAAATTCATCGTCTTTGGTTTGGATCACAGAATCAAGTTTTTTAATGTTACGCTCCAGTGTGGCATCGTAATCTACCAGCTGCTCCGAAATTTGCTCCCACAGTCCCAAGCGTTTGAATAGGTTATATTTCAAAAATTTCTCTCTCTGGAAGTATTTTCGATTTTTGATCCAAAAATCGGTATCGTATAGATCTATTTTATCCAACTCGTAAATCCACTTATTGGCTACTTGGGCTTCGAATTGATCAACATACACTTTTTCCTCACGATCTGTATTCAACATCAAATACTTTAAATCAGTACCATCGTATGTGTTGTTGACAAAGCGACCCACCTCAGAACCTAAAAATCTAAAAGTTCCATCCAGTTTAATGGCTTCATAAACTACGCGTGGAGGATTGAACGGATTGTAATTATTATAAAAAGATAGTGGTGAATAGGCTTCCCCATCGCTCTCGTCTATGAATAGGAAAACACTGTCTCTGTTTTCTTCCCATTGATCATAAAGTCTGTTATACAGTGCTCTGATCCAATTATTCTCCTCCATGTAAATTTGAGTATACTCCTGTATGTCCATCATCTCGTCCCTCAAACCAACAAGGTTATCAATGTTGGATTCTCTATCCCCAAAATCCTCTCCTTGACTTTCCACTCCAAAAGAAACCAATACCCCAAAAAATACGATCAAAAACTCAACGAAGCCTTTTTTGAGTCGATCGTAGAAATCTTGAATAGAGAAACGATCACCCAGCGTAATAATCCGCAACAACCAATTGAGCTTCTCTTTCTTGATCCCCTTTTCTTTGCCTCTACCATTGGACTCACTCATGGTGAAATATTTTTTTAAATATATTGAATAAAAATTTTAAAATTAAATTTATTAGTCATTGTCAATGAAATTTAATTTGGAATTAAATATTTGGTCAATAATATCGAATAATGTTGCTTCAAAACGATCTAGATTTTCTGGATTCAATGACTGATTGGGATTGTTTTTTGTGGTGAAAGGCATAAAGTACTCAGGGAGGTTTCTGAGCGAAATAATCCCTGCATTTGCACCCGGATACTGAGAGATCAATGGTTTCTGAACATAGGAATAGAGCAGAATCTGAAATAAATAGGCGTAGTCTGTATCTTCATAAAACACCTCCCAGTGGGGCAGTTTCAATTGCTTGGGCTGGATCATTCCTGTTTTGTAATCAATGATTCTGAGTTGACCATTGTAGAGATCAATACGATCTACCACACCAACAAGTTTCACTGGAAAGTCGATGTTGGGAGGGTGGATGAACTGTTCAAATTTGTATTCCAAGAACAATATTTTGATCTGATTTCCCTGCTTGACTGCTTGTTCCTCCAATGCCAGAAAATCCATGATCGATTTTTTTAGCACTTCAAAAATGATATGATTCCTACCCGTTATTTTTGGGGTCCCGTGGTAAATCTTTCGGTAATGTTCTTCCATAAGCAATGGAACCTGTTTTTTCATTTGATCAAAATCCGTGACAGTCAGGTTTTGGTTTTGATAGGGAAGATAGATTTGCTCAAGAACCTCATGAACCAAGTTTCCTTTGTCCATATGGTTAATGGTGGATTCCATGTCGATATTTTGTTTGATTCCCAACACCCGTTGGTAATAAAATTCCAGCGGATTTCTGAGGTAAAGGGAAAGTGAAGATGGAGAAAAACCTTTCTCCGCAATAGAGTGCAGGCGCTCCATGATTTCTTCTGTTTTTTTAATTTCCGAAACGGGAGGCTCAGGGCTAAGATAGTCCAATACCACTTGCTTTTCCTCGGGGGGTTGATGGAGTTGCTTCAGGTACTTGAGTTGATACAAAAAACGACTCATTTCTCCTGAGTTCAATCCATCACTTTGGGTATTGTAGAGCAGATAAACTCTTTTGGCCCTTTGCAACAATCGGTAAAAGTGATAGGTGTAAATGGCATCATTTTCCAAAAAAGTGGGCAGCTCAAATTTTTTCTTTAAATCAAAAGGCAGGAATGAATTGTTTTTTTTCCCTGCAGGCAAAATCCCTTCATTGAGGTTGGTAATGATCACATTATCAAAATCCAAAAGACGAGTTTCCAATAGACCCATGAATTGAATGCCCTCCAATGGTTCTCCGATAAAATCGATTTTCTCCTCTTTTACAAGTGTTCTGAACACCAAAATCATTAAAGATAGGTTGTCGATAAAAGCTTGTTTTTGATTCAGTCCTTGAAGACGATTGAAGAGGGATTTAAATTTTTGGAAATAATTTAGATGTAAAACTGCCCCTTTGTCCTTGGACTGTTCTAAAAACAAAATAAAATAATTACAAATTTCAACAAGCCGGACAAGAAAAGCGTCAATGGTCACTACAGGAGCAAAAAAACAAGTCGCTATTCCCCTGGGGTCTTTCGATAGATTCAACTTTTCTTGTGGAATTAGATTCAGGTTTTTAGACTTCATGTCTTTTAAAAATCCCTCCAAATCCAATTGATGAAATTGGAACAGTACACGGCAAAAAGAAGTAGAAACCAATTTTTTTAGATGGTTATAAAAAAAAGTTCCCTTTCTGGCTTGGTGGTGCAAATGAAGAAAAACTTCGAAAAAATCAGTGGCAGTAGTATCCCCTAGAGGATATCCCATGGTAACGTTCCAGCCGACCGCAGGGTCTTCAATGGAGGAAATAGCAGGAACCAAGAGGGACTCTTCCCCCAAAACGACAGCTGTTCTCTCATCGGGATGATTTTTGAATAAATCTATGGCCAGTTGCGTTGCATATTTGGCTTGCGCAATATTTTTGCTCACTCCGATGATCTCAATGTGCTTGGGTTTGGAAAAATGCTCCTGAAAAGATACTTTTTGGGTACGTAGCGACTTCCAATCCTTGTAATACTGACGGATGAACTTGCCCGCTGCATGAAATGGGTCTTTGTAGAATTGTCGGTCGATATCCCAGTGAACAGACCCCTTATTTCTCGACAAAAACTCTTGAATAATGCTAGACTCAGCAGCATTTAGTGCATTAAAGCCTATAAAGAAATGTTGTTTTGAGGTTTGATTCATGTAAAACTCCAAATTGGATACAGCCTCTCTAAACATATAACCCAGTGTGGCTTGTTGTTTATCCATCAGGCGTTGGTTTAAGCCTTCGTAAAGTGCCGGCATGATCCGCCAAAACTGCAAGTGGTTTTGAACTATTTTAGTTTGATCTTCTTCTTTGGTCCATTGGGTCATCTCTTGCAACGAAAACTGAAAATCAAAAAAACTTTGGGCAGATACCAAGTGAGCGTCCATTTCATTAAAATCGGATAGAATAACGGTAGCCCAGCCCAAAAATTGATCGAAAGAATCCCGATCGTTTTCCATTGTAACCTCACAATACACATCATAAAATTCAAAGATCAGATCCAGTTGGGGTGCTTTTTTAAGACTAGATAATTCCTCTATAAATTCCTCAATGCTCAGAATCTCCGGAGCAAAAGCAGGTTTTTGAATCTGACGTGCAAGTGCATTCTTCAAAAATAGGGTTGCCCGGCGACTCGGCACAATGATTTTGATCGATTCAAAAAAATGTTCTGAATGAACAATTTGCTCTGCTATTTCATCCAAAAAAGTTCTCATTGGCTATTCAGGGTCTGGAAAGGATTCATGCAACTGTTTTTACGATTGTATTTTCGCCGATGTAAACCAAAAAACATTGGGATTTCTCTTGTGTCATCTCTTCAAACACCTTGGCATATTGTTTAATCTGATGGTGGTCACGATCGCGCTCCTTTCCCGTTTTATAATCAATAATGACCCAATCGTCTTTACTTTTCACTATCCGATCCGGACGGACGAAAGATTGGTTGGGAATTAAAATATCTTTTTCGTTGAAAACTTTTGATCCGGCAGCAAAGAAAGGAGACAATTGGGGGTGCTCCACAATACCTTCAATCATCTGTCGATAATGATTGTATTCCTCACCGCCAATAATCCCTTTGCTCAATGCCTCATTTAGCACATCGGTAACATCGTCAGAATGGTAAACTTCTGCCATCAGATCGTGAACCAACCGTCCTTCCTCGCGGGCGGCTATGGAGGAAGCATCATTTTTGGGACTGATCTGTGCCCAAAGTCTCTTTTGCCAATTGGGATGGATGACGAAATTGGGTTGGAGGGTTTTAATGGAAGAACGATGGTCCTCTGTTTTAAACTTTTCCAGATTGCCCCATAAAAAAGGTTTTTCGACTTGAGGCTCTTGATTTTTATTCCAAACAAAATGGTTAAATAAGGTCGCATAGCTCTTCTCCACTATGCTATTTTTTGTTTCGAGTGAAGAGATGATGTACATTTGAGAAATGGCACGGGTCAGTGCCACATAGAGTGTCTTGAGGGAATCGCTTTGCGCCGCTCTCACTTCTCGATGATAAAATTCAGAGGCCTCATCCCCCAGATAATTTAACTTACTGGAAAAATGAACCCTTCCCCATTCAAAAGGCGTGTCAAAATGATTTTTAATGGGATACCAGACTTTTCTACTTCGAGAGGATACCAAATCTTCAGAAGCAAAGGGTAGGACCACTACCGGAAATTCAAGCCCTTTGGCCTTGTGGATAGTCATTATTTTTACGGCATCGGTACCATCGGGAATCACAATTTTTTGATCACTACCCTTTACCTCCCAGTGGTGTAAATAACTTAAAAAACTACCCTCCTGCTTGCTACTGAATTCAAAAACATCGTCCAAAAAGGCATTTAAATGGGCCTCCATTTTTTCATTCAATCCTAAGGTGTGAATGGCATACTCGACCGCATTGTAAACGGATTTTTTCAAAAAAAGCTGAAAGTCAAAAGACAGCTTAAATCGCTGATTCATTTCTTTTTGGAACAAGGGAAATGGGAGAAAAATCAAACCACTTAATGCAGCATGAAAATCAGTTGTAGGCTGTTTTTGTGTAAGTAAATATTCGATAATATTTTTTCTTTGTTCTTGATCATCGGGAGTTATGGCCAAATGGATCAGGTTGACGAGAAAACGGACCTTGGGAGAGCTGGCCAGCGATAGTGACTCCGAGGAAATAAATGGAATCTCTTCCGATTGAAGGGCTGCTGCCACTACTACGGCTTGCTCTTTTTTTCTGACCAATACGGCCATATCCTCCCACATAAACCCATTTGACCTCGCTTCCCGAAGTGCATTGACCGTTTGCTCTTGATAATCAGGAAGGGTACTTTCTTTGTTGTTGCCTTTTTCGATGAATCGAATCGCAACCTGTCCCCCATTCTTGTCATTGAACTGCTGTTGGGTTTGCTGTTCAAAAATTTCTTTTTGCTCAGGATCCTCCAAAACCGATGCCACCCATACAAAAAACTGATTGTTGAAATCTATTACAGCCTTTTGACTACGATAATTTTTAGGTAAAAGCTTGATCTCTGGCATGATTTGAAAAGGACTTTCTTGTTTCAAAAGACGCAAAAACTGTTCATTGTCACCTCCTCTCCACCGGTAAATGGCTTGTTTGGGATCACCCACCAAAAGGAGAGATCCCGATTGGTGATCGTCGTCCAAACTTTGAAGTGCATTGGAGATCAGAGGAATGAGATTTTTCCACTGTAACCTTGAAGTATCCTGAAATTCATCAATAAAATAATAACGGTATTTTTCGCCTAGCCGCTCATAGAGGTAAGGAGCATCAAGTCCCGATATTTCTTTATCAATCATTTCGTTGAACCTACTGAGTAGGAGGCGATTTTCTGGAAGCTGCAGTTCCGACAAGCCCTCCTCCATGCGGCCGATCAAAGACAAAGGCGTCCATTGACTGATAATACTCTTAAGCAAAAGCAGTCGGCCTACTTTTCGTTTGATTTGTAAAAAATCCTCCAGCAATTGGGGTATTAAACTATCAATCTTGTTTTTTTTATCCTCATCCAGAGATTGGGTGTATATGCGTTCCCCTACTTTTAAATTGTCTTCGAGTTGGTTCGCATAAAGTCCGTCAATCGTTCCGTTGGCCACTTTCTCAAAATGAGTATAAAGGGTCTTGCGATTAAAGTCTTCAGCGCTTAGCCCTTGATCCCTGATGCGCTCCAATGTATCTTTACCCATGGCCTGAAGTTCATCCTTTAGCTTGGACTGTAGCGCGACAAATCCCTTTTTTTGGTTCTCAAAAACCTGGGGGTCAATGTTTTTTAGTTGGGACAAGGGCAACCGATCGTTTTCTTGGAGTAGCAATTTCGAAAATTCGAAAAGGTCTTGGCCAATGTTCCAACTCTTAAGCTCTTCTGTTTTAGTCAAACTAAATGCGACCAATATTTTGGTTAAGCCGGGATCGATTCCGGCCTGATCTAAAATATTTTCTGTCATTTCCTCCAACAGCAAATCCCCATCTAAGGTGACTTCAAAACTGGCGGGTATTCTCAAGTCTTTGGCAAAAGTTTTAATGATTTTATGGGTAAAACTATCCAATGTAATGACTTCAAAAGCGGCATATTCATGTAGGATTTTATTCAAAACTCTCCCGGCCTTATTTTGAAGGGTGGACAAGTCAACCTTCAGATCAATGATTAGACTTGAACGAATGTCTTTGATTTTTTCATCATCGATTTTATGGGCCAAAAGATAGAGGCTGTTTAAAATCCTGAACTTCATCTCGTTTACCGCCTTGTTGGTAAAGGTCAAAGCCAACATATTTCTGTAGCCATCCTCTCGGTTGGTAGATAGTAATTTTTGGAGGTAGGCATAGACCAAAGAGTAAGTCTTCCCAGAGCCAGCCGCAGCATTTATGATTTGAAAAGCACTCGATTTCATGACCTTATATAATCATTAAATTTAGTTTTTTTCGTTATCATCCCTTACGAAAACCGTAAAAGAAATTCTACTTTTGTTGAAAATAAAAAAACATTATGGCTTTTGAATTACCACAATTACCGTATGCAAATGATGCATTAGAACCGCATATTGATGCAAAAACCATGGAGATCCACCATGGAAAACACCACAATGGTTACACGACCAAGCTCAATGCAGCTTTGGAGGGTTCGGATATGGCATCCGACAGTATTGAGACCATCTTGGAAAAGATGGACATGAACAATGCAGCCCTACGAAACAATGGGGGAGGTTACTACAATCATTGCTTGTTTTGGGAAGTAATGAGCCCCAATGGAGGAGGAACTCCTTCAGGTGCTTTGGCCGAGGCCATCGATGCCGCTTATGGATCATTTGATGATTTTAAAACAGCTTTTTCAGATGCAGCTGCTACCCAGTTTGGCTCAGGATGGGCTTGGCTTTGTGTTCAAAAAGGGGGTAAAGTAGAAGTTTGTTCCTCTGCCAACCAAGACAATCCGTTGATGCCGGGTATCGGATGTGGAGGAACCCCTATTCTTGGACTTGATGTTTGGGAGCATGCCTACTATTTAAATTACCAAAACAGAAGGCCGGACTACATCAGCGCATTTTTTAATGTGATCGATTGGGAAAAAGTGAGTGAATTGTATGAGCAGAATCAATAAGAGCTTTTACTTGCTGAACTTATTAAAAATAAAAAGGGAGGATAAATCCTCCCTTTTTGCCCCAAATCTTACCATGAACTTAACCTACTTATGTTCTGGTGATGTAAAAGTAGACTAATGGGTCAGGTGGTGAACAATAAAACGTTTAAAGACACTTTTTTCTGATAAAAGTAATTTGCCCAAAAAATACCTATATAGTTGAATAATTTTTGATTTTATTTAAAAAAAAATATCTGTCTCATTAGTAAGCTCTTACGGATTTTCCTTCGTAGAAATTCATAAAAGCTCGATTAACAACCCTATTCCCACCGGGCGTAGGATAATCTCCCGAGAAATACCAATCCCCCAAATTTTTGGGGCAAGCTTCATGCAAGCCTTCTATGGTTTGGAAAATGACCTCAACGGTTGCGTTGATATTCTGCCCTTTAAGAATCCCGGCAATTTTGGAAGAAACTTGATCATCAGTAAAAGGTTCATATAAGGTTTTTACACAATTCTGTACCGCCTCAAGTGGAAGTTCTTGGTTGTGTTTGCAATTCCTGTATATGGTCTCCAAGGTTGAATCCAATGTTTTCTGATCTTCATGGAGTGCTATAGCAGCTTTGAAAGCAATAAAATTATCAATTCTGGCCATGTCAATTCCATAACAGTCGGGATATCTAATCTGGGGAGCACTAGAAACAATGATGATTTTTTTTGGGTTCAATCGATCCAGCATCCTCAAAATGCTTTTTTGCAAAGTTGTTCCCCGAACGATACTATCGTCAATGATGACCAAGTTATCGGTGGGTTGAATCACACCGTAGGTGACATCATAGACATGAGCGACCAAATCGTCTCTGCTTACATCCTCGGTGATAAAGGTTCTGAGTTTCGCATCTTTAATGGCGATTTTTTCAATTCTTGGGCGCAGGGAAAACAGCTTTTGTAATTCTTCATTAGTTTGCTTTTCCTCGCTGAGAATGGTATTTTTCAGCGATTGAACGATATTGTCTTGCACAGCACCCAAGAGACCGTAAAATGAAGTTTCTGCCGTATTCGGTATGAAAGAAAATACGGTATTCTCCAAGTCATTCTGTATCGCCTTTTGGATTTGAGGAAACAGTAGCCTCCCCAATTTTTTTCGCTCCTTGTAAATTTCCGCATCTCCACCTCTTGAAAAATAAATTCTTTCGAAAGAGCAAGCTTTTCGTTCCACGGGCTCTTGAATCTGACTCAGCTTTACCGCTCCTGATTTTTTGGTCAACAAAGCACATCCCGGAGGCAACTCTTGTATGTCATCAAAAGGAACATTGAAAACCGTTTGAATGGCAGGTCGTTCCGAAGCCACCACCAATATTTCATCATCATCATAATAATAGGCAGGTCTTATTCCAGCAGGGTCACGGAAAACAAAGGACTCACCATGACCTAATAATCCGGCTATGGTGTAGCCTCCATCCCATTTTTTTGAGGCTTTACGTAATACCTTTTTCATGCTCAATCGCTCAGCAATTTTGGGGGAGGCATCGGCTTTATTGAAACCCTCTTTTTTTAATTTTTTATAGATTTTAGCTACAGCATCATCTAAAAAGTGACCTATCTTCTCCATTACTGTGATCGTATCCGCTTTTTCTTTTGGATGTTGTCCCAGTTCGACCAAGGTATCAAATAGCTCATTTACGTTGGTAAGGTTAAAGTTTCCTGCTACGATCAAATTACGATGCATCCAATTGTTTTGTCTCAAAAAAGGATGAACACTTTCGATACTGTTCTTTCCAAAAGTTCCATAGCGCAAATGTCCGAGCAACAACTCCCCAGCATAGGGAACTGCTTCCTTAAATTGATCGATATCGTCCAACAAGCCAGGATGATTTTCTGCTGCCTGTTGAACACTTTTGTTGACCTTTTTAAAAATATCCTGAATGGGTTGTTGACCGTTGGAACGCGCCCTTGCAATGTATCGCTGACCCGGTTTCATGTTCAACTTAACACAAGCCAAACCCGCACCATCTTGACCTCGATTGTGCTGTTTTTCCATCATCAGATACATCTTGTTGATGCCAAACATTGCGGTTCCATATTTTTCTTTAAAATAATGGAGATCCTTTTTTAAGTGGATCATTGCAATTCCACATTCATGTTTGATGGCGTCACTCATTGTGATATTTTTTATTCAATCTCTATCTCAAATGTAGTTAATTCTTTAAACGCTTTTAAACGGGCTTTCATCATCGATGGGGTACAGTTGACAAGGTTTTCTGTACCGAACTTCTCCACCGTAAAAGAGGCCATGGCAGAACCGTAAATGATGGCCAATTTCATATTGTTAAAAGAAATGTCCGCGGTCTCTGTAAGGTATCCTGTGAATCCTCCAGCAAAACTGTCTCCAGCTCCAGTAGGATCAAAAACCTCCTCCAAAGGCAGAGCAGGTGCGCAAAAAATTTCTTTATCATGAAAAAGTAAAGCACCGTGCTCTCCCTTTTTGATGATCACATACTGGGGTCCCATCTTTTGAATTTCACTGGCTGCTTTGACCAAAGAATACTCACCGGTCAATTGACGGGCCTCCTCGTCATTGATCGATATGACATCAACCTTGGCAATAACTTGATCCAGTGCAGGCCTGAAATGCTCCATCCAAAAATTCATGGTATCCAATACAATTAACTTGGGCTTGGACTCCAATTGGTCCAAAGCTTTTAACTGAACATCGGGAGATAAATTCCCCAACATAACAATGTCTGGGTTTTTGAGGTGATCCGGCACTTTTGGGTTAAAGTTTTCCAAGACATTCAATTGGGTGTCTATTGTGGTTCTTGTGTTGAGATCGTTGTGGTACTTTCCACTCCAGAAAAAAGTTGCTCCTCCCGAAACAATCTCAACACCCGATAGATCAACGCCCCTGTCTTTCATTAGTGATAAATGCTCCTCTTCGAAATCTTCTCCTACTACAGATACTATGCTACAATTTAGTGAGAATCTTGAGGCAGAAAGGCCAATGTAAGTGGCGGCGCCACCCAAAATTTTATCCACTTTACCAAAGGGGGTTTCAATGGCGTCGTAGGCCATGGTGCCTACGACAAGAAGTTTTTGATTCATAAGACAAAAATAATAAACTTCAAATGGCTCAAATGCAATTTGATAAAAGATTTATGATCGTTTTTTCCACCCATCAGGAGGGAGTTTTTTTATTGTGATGTTGCTCAAAAACACCATCCGTCTGGAGGTCTTGTTTTTTGGCGGCGCCAACTGCTAAACGATCGCATCTTTCGTTTTGGGGGTGATTGTTGTGCCCTTTAATCCATTGGAAATTAACTTTGTGCTTTCGATGAACTTTAAGATAACGTTCCCATAAATCAGGATTCTTTTTGTCTTTAAAGCCCTTTTTCTCCCACTGGAATACCCATTTTTTTTGAACGGCATCGACCACATATTTGGAGTCAGAATAAATGGTAACCTCCATCGGTTCCCTCTTGATGGTCTCCAAACCAACAATTACAGCCAGTAGTTCCATCCTGTTGTTCGTGGTTAACCGATACCCCTCAGAAAATTCTTTAATGTGGTGCATCCCCTCCCATTCCATAATGATTCCGTAACCACCCGGACCTGGATTACCCAGTGAGGAACCATCGGTATATATGTTGATCCTTTCAGACATTTATGAAATCAAGAGTTTTTGAATGACTTCGGAATAATATTGGTATTCCAATTTATGGACCTTTCGGGCGATTTCCTCAATACTGTCATGTTGGTCAACGGTAACTTTGGATTGAAAAATTATTGATCCTTTGTCATAATGTTCATTGACGTAGTGAATGGTGATTCCGGTCTCTTTGTCTCCTGCGTCCTTGACGGCCTGGTGTACATTATGTCCATACATTCCCTTGCCTCCGTATTTGGGCAACAATGAGGGATGAATGTTGATGATTTTTCCATTAAAAGTCTTAACAAATTCGGATGGGATTTTTAATAAAAACCCAGCCAAAACAATTAAATCAGGCGTCAATGATTGAAGTTGCGCCAACAGTTGACCATTGGACAATTCCGTCTTATCAAACAAAACGGAAGGAATATTTAGGGTTTCCGCCCTTTCGATAACACCTGCCTTGGGATTGTTGGTAAATACCTTCAGAACTTGGATCAATGGTTCATCCGAGAAAAAATGTATGATACGCTCCACATTGGTTCCAGAACCTGATGCAAACAGCACGATTTTTTTGATCGATTTACTTTCCATAAACTTCTCTATAAATCAAGTATAATGGCTTATTTGGATTGATTTAAAATCATCTCTTTCACAAAGAAAAGTTATATTTTATTAGCTCGATAGTGATTTGACCTAAAGTTTTATATTTTTGTCCACAGTAATTTTTAAACAAAATTGATTATGTCTGATATTTCATCAAGAGTAAAAGCAATTATCGTTGACAAATTAGGTGTAGACGAGAACGAAGTTGTAACCGATGCCAATTTCACCAACGATTTAGGTGCCGATTCTTTGGACACCGTGGAACTTATCATGGAGTTCGAGAAAGAATTTGACATTCAGATTCCAGATGACCAAGCCGAAAATATTTCAACGGTAGGTCAAGCCATTCAATTTATTGAGCAAGCGAAGTAAAATCTGGCTTACATGAAACCAAGACGCGTAGTAATTACCGGATTGGGAGCCTTAACTCCTATAGGAAATACCCTCCCAGCCTATTGGGAGGGTTTATTGTCTGGTACCAGTGGTGCCGCCCCAATCACCCATTTCGATGCCTCTAAGTTCAAAACACAATTTGCTTGTGAAGTCAAAGGTTTTGACCCTTTGGACTTTATGGATCGCAAAGAAGTCAGAAAATGTGATCGTTTTACCCAATATGCACTGGTTACTTCAGAAGAGGCGATCAACGATGCAGGACTGGATTTCGAAAAAGAAGACCGAGACCGCATTGGCGTCATTTGGGGAGCAGGCATAGGAGGATTGGAAACCTTTCAGAATGAAGTGCTCAATTTTGCAAGTGGAGACGGAACCCCTCGCTTCAATCCCTTTTTTATTCCCAAAATGATCTCCGACATCGCCCCGGGCATCATTTCTATGAAATACGGTTTAAGAGGGCCTAATTTTACCACCGTTTCGGCATGTGCCTCATCTTCCAACGCGATGATTGATTCGTTAAGTTACATCAGAATGGGTTATGCCGATATCATTGTTTCCGGGGGATCCGAAGCTGCTGTTACCATCGCCGGAATAGGAGGATTTAATGCTATGCATGCATTATCCACCAGAAACGATGATCCCAAAACCGCTTCTCGACCTTTCGACAAAGACAGGGATGGATTTGTTTTGGGAGAAGGTGCCGGTGCCTTGATTCTCGAAGAATATGAACACGCAAAGGCCAGAGGTGCAAAGATTTATGCAGAACTGGGAGGAGGAGGCCTCTCCGCTGATGCGCACCACATGACTGCGCCCCATCCGGAAGGCTTGGGAGCCAAGAAAGTAATGATCAACTGCCTGAAAGATGCTGGACTAAAACCAGAAGACGTTGACGCCATCAACATGCACGGAACCTCAACTCCATTAGGTGATTTAGCTGAAACCAATGCGGTAAAAGCTGTTTTTGGTGACCACGCCTACAACGTCAATATCAATTCCACCAAATCCATGACGGGGCATCTGTTAGGTGCCGCTGGAGCCGTGGAAGCCATCGCTTCTATCATGGCAATCAAAAACGGTATTGTGCCTCCGACGATCAACCATCACACGGCCGATGAAAGGCTGGATCCTAAAATTAACTTTACTTTTGGTCAAGCCAAAAAGAGAACCGTTAATGTAGCATTATCCAATACTTTTGGTTTTGGAGGCCATAATGCCTGTATTATTTTCAAAAAAATTGATTCCGCCAAAATGTGAACTTTTTCAGCCACTTCCTTAAGCCTGCGGCAAAAAAAGACAGGGTATTTTTCGATCAGATAAAGAAAATTACCTCATTAAAAGCAATCAATAAAAACGTTTACCAAACTGCATTTACCCATCGCTCATTGAATTTAAAAGATGATGAAGGGCATATAATTAACTTTGAAAGACTTGAGTTTTTAGGAGACGCCATGCTCAGCATAGTCGTTTCCTCCTATTTGTATGAAAAGTTCCCCTATGCGAGAGAGGGGACATTGACCAAGTACCGCGCCAAAATTGTCAGTCGCGAAAACCTCAATAGAATTGGAGAAAAAATGGGCCTCTTCAAATTCTTAGAGCTGGAAAATAAAGTAAGTTTTGGAAAAAACATTCATGGCAATCTTTTAGAGGCACTGGTCGGAGCCGTTCTAATCGATAGGGGCCATAAAAATTGTAGTCGTTTTATATTAAATAAGATTTTGAGGGCGTTTGTTGATATGGATCAAATTCAACATACCGTTCTAAGCTATAAAGGTTTACTGGTGGAATGGGGACAAAAAACCAAAAAGAACATCCGATTTAAAACGGATATTGACGGAGGTCTCGACCCCAAATTCAATTACACCACACAAATCTATATCAATGAGAGACAACTGGTGAAGGCCAGAGGTATCTCAAAGAAAAAGTCCGAGGAAAAAGCAGCGCGCAGGGCCTTCCACATCATGAACAACAAAAGTAAGTTGTAGTGTCTAAAATTAAGCATTACCTCCTTGACGAAATTCCGGCCGATGACTTTTCGCTGATCGCAATCCACAGCAGTATAGAAAGTTATCTCATGGCTTTCCTGCTCAATCTTCATTGCGGTTGTGGTTTTATCAAATCAAATGAAAGGGAAGAAGTAAAAATCGGAAAACACCAATTTGATCATTACGAGTGGATCGACCTTGTCAATGGGATCGAAGTATGGCTATTTTCCAACCGATGCTTGGTTTTACAAAATGATAACAAAACGGAAAGTAGCTTATTCGATTTACCTGAAACAAAAGAATTATATTTGGTGAAGGATTTAAAAGATGCTGACTACATCATAAAAATTAATTCGGGAGTTGAAACTACGGTTTTGGTGGAAAAAATGGGATCCATTGACCAAATCAACTACCGGTTTGTGCCTGATATAAATCAGTTAAACCTTGATTTTATTCTAAATTTAAATGAATGAGTAAAAGAAAAAAAACCAAAATTGTAGCTACCCTTGGTCCGGCAACAGAAAAAGTTGAGGTGATAGAGGAGATGATACTTTGCGGCGTGGATGTATTCCGAATCAATTTTTCACATGCAGAGCATGGGGAGGTTGAAAAAAGAATTAAAATGATTCGTCAGCTCAATGAAAAACTCAATACAAATACATCGATACTGGCCGACTTGCAAGGGCCAAAACTGAGGGTTGGAAAAGTAGAGGAGGGTACCCTCGTCGAGCCAGGTGATCATATCCTTTTTCTCAATGGAACCCCCTTTGTTGGCAACAAGGAAAAAGTGTATATGAATTATGACAATTTTTCCAAAGATGTTGAACCTGGAGAGCAGATTTTACTCGACGACGGCAAGCTCATTTTTGAGGTTATTTCTACAGATAAAAAAGCCAAAGTGGAAGCGAAAGTCATTCAAGGTGGAAAGTTAAAGTCTAAAAAAGGGGTCAACTTACCCAATACCAATATCTCACTTCCTGCTCTTACTCCCAAAGATATCGTTGATGCAGAATTCGCCATCAAACAAGATGTGGATTGGATCGCACTATCTTTCGTAAGAAACAGTGATGATATATTGGACTTGAGGAATTTGATCGAAAAACATTCAGACCATAAAATACCAATCATCGCCAAAATCGAAAAACCGGAAGGGATAGAAAACATAGATAAAATTATTTCTTATTGCGATGGCCTAATGGTTGCTCGGGGAGACTTGGGGGTAGAAATCCCTCCCGCCGAGGTACCACTGATTCAGAAAGAACTCGTAAAACTTGCCAAAAAGGCAAGGATCCCGGTCATCATTGCTACGCAAATGATGGAAAGTATGATCGACAGCCTTACTGCTACAAGAGCAGAGGTGAACGACGTAGCCAATTCGGTAATGGATGGCGCTGATGCGGTGATGCTATCGGGTGAAACCTCTGTTGGAGAATACCCCGTTCAGGTAATCCAGACCATGAGTTCGATCATTCGCAGTGTGGAAAATTCCGAACTCATTTCGGTCCCCCAAAAACCACCCAACATCAAGACAAAGCGGTTCATTACCAAATCAGTATGTTATCACGCCGTTCAAATTGCCAATGATGTTCAGGCCAAAGCCGTTTGTACCTTGACCAATAGTGGATATACTGCTTTCCAAGTTTCAGCTTGGCGACCCAACTCCCATATTTTGGTATTTACTTCCAACAGAAGAATTCTGACCCAACTCAACCTGATTTGGGGGGTTACGGCATTTTATTACGACAGTTTTGTAAGCACTGATAAAACCGTTGAAGAAATCAATGAAATCGCCAAAAAATCGGGTTATGTCAATACGGGGGACTTATTGGTCAACCTAACAGCAATGCCCATCATCAAAAAGGGAATGGTGAACACCTTGAGGGTATCCACCATCTAAAAAAACATTTATTAAGAGTTTTCAAAGCTCATTTCAAGCATCGGTATCTTATTTAACCCATGAAAACTGAAATAGAAAGAAAATTTTTGGTCAAAAACGACGCCTTCAAAGATCAAGCCATCCAAAGTCATCGCATCATTCAAGGCTATCTCAACAAGGATCCCGAACGAACCGTAAGGGTGAGAATCATCAATAATCAGGGTTGGTTAACGATCAAAGGAAAAAGCAATAGCGAAGGAACCCGTCGGTTGGAATGGGAAAAAGCCATTCCGCTAAAGGACGCCAAACAGTTGATGGCGTTGGCCTTAAACCAACCCATCGAAAAAATAAGACATATCGTCCCTTTTGAAAATTTCACTTTTGAAGTCGATGAATTTTTGACCCATGACAAAAATTTAATTTTGGCTGAGATTGAGCTCCCCTCGGAGGACACTTCATTTCCCCGTCCCAATTGGCTTGGAAAGGAGGTAACAGGTAATCCCTCTTATTACAATGCCATGATGTGATCTCATTCTTGAAATAGGAGCAACAAATGATGATAAGATTATCGTATATTTCAGAAAAAATTAAAGCATGTATTCGCTATTAAAAAATATTCACTCCTATTGGGCCTATTTGGTTTTACTGGTTTTAATTCTCGGTATCCTTAATGCTATTGGTGGAAAAATCAAGGGAAAAGATTTTGAGTCTAAAGATTTAAGATTGTCACTTTTTGGTTTGATCTTCTCCCATATTCAACTTTTGATTGGATTGATTTTATATTTCGTTTCCCCTTGGTTCGACCAGTGGTCTGACATGGGTGTGGGAGGCGTGATGAAAGATGCTCAAGCCCGATTGCTTTTGGTAGAACACCCCATCACCAATATTTTAGCCATTGTTCTAATTACCATGGGATGGTCGCTCCACAAACGTCAGAGTGATCCCGGGAAGAAGTTTCTCAGAATTGCATTGTTTTATGGGTTTGGACTCCTATTACTGTTGAGCAGAATCCCTTGGGACACCTGGTTATGATAGGATGAAAACACCTTCCAAAAAGCCTATCCTTTCCCATTTGATCCTAAAAAATAAGCTTAAAGTAGCTGTTTTGGGAGGGGGAAGTTGGGGTACTGCACTCATCAAAATTCTAACTGAAAACAAGAGAAAGGTAGGCTGGTTCGTTAGAAATCCATTACATGTGGAATTTATCAAAAAACACCACCACAATCCCAACTATCTGCGTTCTGCACATCTCAACGTCAAGCGACTTAGGATTAGTTCCGACATTAACGAAATCGTTTCCTCATCAGACCTGCTGATCATTGCCATCCCCTCTGCCTTTTTACACCATGAATTAGAAAAATTAAACCAACCCATTAATGACAAACTCATTTTTTCGGCTGTTAAAGGTGTGATCCCGGAAAGCATGATGATCGTTGGGGAATATTTTAATCATGAATTTGAGGTGCCTTTGGAGCGCATTGGGGTGATTTCCGGCCCTTCTCATGCGGAAGAGGTAGCCATGGAACGACTGTCCTATTTGACCATCGCTTGTATGGAAAGTAAATGGGCCAAAGCCACGGCCGCCATGCTAAAAACCGAATACATTCGCATCAAAACCTCCAATGACATCATCGGCACGGAATACGCCAGCATGCTCAAAAACATCTATGCCGTTGCCGCCGGTATTGCACACGGACTGGGTTATGGTGATAATTTTCAAAGCGTGCTGATGAGCAATGCCATCCGAGAAATGAAACGCTTTATCAAAGATGTCTACAAAATGAAACGCAACATCAATAATTCCGCCTATCTCGGTGATCTTCTGGTTACAGGCTATTCTGTTTTTAGTCGGAATCGAACTTTTGGAAATATGGTTGGAAAAGGCTACACTGTGAGAGCAGCCCAAATGGAAATGAGCATGGTGGCTGAGGGATACTATGCCACCCAGTCTGCCAAAATGATCAATCTAAAATACAAAACCAGAGTCCCCATTATTGATGCCGTTCATCAAATCCTTTACCAAAACAAAAACCCTGAAAAGGTTTTTAAAAAACTGGCAAAAAAATTAGACTAGTACTCAGACTGAAACTGAGATAAAAAACGGACGTCGTTTTCAAAAAATAAGCGAATGTCCCCAATTTGATATAATAACATGGCAATTCTCTCAATCCCCATCCCAAAGGCATAGCCTGAATATTCCTTGGGATCGATACTACAGTTTTTTAAAACATTAGGATCCACCATCCCACACCCCATGATTTCCAACCAACCCGTTCCTTTGGTGATACGATAATCGGTTTCCGTTTCCAATCCCCAATAAATATCTACCTCAGCACTGGGCTCTGTAAAAGGAAAATAAGAGGGTCGCAATCGGATCTTAGTCTTCCCAAAGAGAGCCTTGGTAAAATAAAGTAAGATTTGCTTGAGGTCTGCAAAAGATACATTTTTGTCAATGTACAATCCCTCTACTTGATGGAATATACAGTGAGCTCTTGCTGAAATGGCTTCATTTCTAAATACCCTACCAGGGGAGATAGTTCGGATGGGAGGTTGATTTTTTTCCATGTATCGGACTTGAACCGAAGAAGTATGGGTGCGGAGTAAAATATCCGGATTGGTCTGAATAAAGAAAGTGTCCTGCATGTCGCGGGCGGGGTGGTATTCTGGCAAGTTAAGGGCCGTAAAATTATGCCAATCATCTTCGATCTCAGGGCCTTCAGAAATATTAAACCCAACTTGAGAAAAGATCTCCACAATTCTGTTTTTGACCAGCGAAAGGGGATGTCTCGAACCCAATGTCACTGGGTAAGCCGGTCTGGATAAATCTCCGTAATTTCCTTGTGCGGGAGCATCTTCAATTTGAAGTTGCAGCGATTTGACCTTTTCGGTCACTGCATTTTTGAGGCTGTTCAAGACTTGTCCGTATTCTTTTTTGTCTTGTGGAGACACTTCCTTAAAAGCAGCAAAAAAGTCATTTAACATGCCTTTTTTACCCAAGTACTTGAGTCTAAACGCCTCAATTTCCTCCTTGGAGGTTGTCTGAAAGGCATTCACCAAGGCAAGATTTTCATTTATCTTATCAATCATGTGGCAAAAGTAAAAATTTATTGAATTAACTCGCGACTTAAAAAATAAGTTACCAAGGCTTCCTTCATCAGTAAGGATTGTTCCCCGGGCTTCAAGGGCGGCAGCGGTTCTACCAATTCAAAATGTGGCCATCCCTCCTCGTCAAAATAATCGAACCGATAATAACCAAAAGGTTCAAGAACAGTACATATACCAACGTGAATCAAATTGACATTGTCGTCCTTCTTCATTTTACGATGCACCTGACCCAGTTCCTGCAAACCTACCAAATACAATACCCCTTCAACGTCCAATCCTTCCCCGTCCGAGAATCGATCACTAAGCAGTGCGATCAAGTGATCCCAACGTTCTTTTAGCTTTTGATCTCTGCTTTGACTTTTTTGCACCCTCAAAGATACTGGCTTTAAAGTTAACAAGCGCATGCTTCCCAAAAAAGGGATTTCCCAAATCGCAGCCATTGGGGTCCTTTTAGTTATTTGATTTATTAATATTAATCTGTTTAAAGATAAATTTTCAATGACCCTCTTCGCCACTCCCTTTTCAATGAACCCTAGCAAACGATTCACAAAAAAAAAGTAATTTCGTGAGCATGAACGTAATGGATATTGTACTGGCCATTGCCTTGGGTTTCGGCTTTGTAAAAGGTTTTTCCAAAGGTTTAATTATCGAAGTCGCCAGCTTGGGGGCTTTATTTTTGGGTTTGATTGGTGCCATGCGTTTTTCCGATTTCGTTGCCGATTTGGTCAAAGGCTTTGTCGATTGGAATCCCTTGGCAGTACAAACCGTATCCTATCTGTTGGTATTTATTGTCATTGTATATGTCATTTCACTGCTCGCAAAGGGGCTGACCAAGGTCATCCGACAAGCTTCTTTGGGGCTGTTCAATAAATTTTTAGGTGCTTTTTTTGGGGTATTAAAATGGGCGGTATTGATGAGTGTTGTGCTGTTCTTTTTGGATCAACTCAACGCTTGGATTCCCATGATCGAAAAAGAATCTATAGAAAGCTCCCTGCTTTATGGGCCTATTACGGAACTTGGCGAATACCTTTTTAGCTGGGGAAGCGAATGGTCGGACGACCTCCCGGAAGACCTTATTTAATTGTTTTTTAAACTTCTAATGGTGCCGTCTTTTATCCAGCCCTCGGAACCATTGGCAATTCTGATTTTTTGCCACTCTTGAAGTTGATCCAAAAGCTGAACTTTGGTTCCCTCATGTAACAAAAACAATGCCTCTGATCGGGAATTGGGCTCGGCTGACACTTCAATTTTTTTGTTGAAAAGAATCCCATAGTTAAGGGCGTTGGTTCTAGAAGCTTTGAGGACTGCAGTGGACAAAGCACCTATGAACAAAAATCCGATGATCAGGGCAGCAACAAAAAAAGATCTTTTTAGAAATGGTATTTTATTTTTCAAATAAAGCGCCCAAAACAAAGCCAATACCCAAGCCAAAATAACAGTAAAATAGGCCCAGCCTTCTTGAGAAAAAAGGCCCATGGCCTTTTCCTCCAATTGGGTGATTTGAGATTTGGGCAAGACTTCAATCGCATCAATGGCCATATTTTGAGCAAAGGCCCCGTTGATGATGATATCCTCATCGGTTGGACTGAGTTGCTTTGCCTTTTCAAAATAAAAAATACTTTCTGCCACCTGATTCAGCCGGTAGTAGGCATTGGCCAAATTAAAATAGAGTGCTGCGCTGTGATGGCCGGTTTCTAAAATCTCCTTGTAAAGCATCACCGCCTGCTCAAACTGCCCGGCATTATAAGCGGTATTTGCATTTTCAAAAATGGATTCATTTTCCTGACCCAAAACCGATGTATGGAGCAACACAGCCATGACCGAAAACATCACCAACTTTCTCATATTTTTTTATCGACATTAGATATTACTGCAAGTGCTTGATCAAAATCCTGTTGCATCTTGGCATCCGTGGCCAGAGAGTAGCGGGCTACCTCACAGTTTTCCAAAAGATCGAGGAAAGATTTTATTTCCTCTTGTGTAAGGTTTCTTTTTGCCAGAATCTCTGCGATTCGGGGTTTACTGAAATCATCGGTTTTTATCCTGAGCTTTGATTTGAGGTAATTGTAAAAAGCCCTTTCTAATGCATCATAGAAAAGCGCTTTGTTTTTTAAATTCTTTTTGGCATCGCCCAAATATTTTTTGGACAAGCGGTTGGCCAAACGCAGTCGAGAACCTTCCACATCGTCTGAAATTCTCTGATTGCGCTGCAACAAAAATACAAAGGCAAGCAATAAAAATACCGGAGCACCCATTAAGCCATAAAACAGTTTGCTGTCCCAAAATTCTTTTTGGACGATGGGCTCAAGTTCAGGTTTCAATTTGATGAATCGAAAAGACTCATCTGTATTGGTCAGGAGTTGTTTCGTAGCAAGGGGGACTGTATTTCCATTTGAATTGTTGGCCACAGGTCCACCAAATACATCCACTATTTGTTCACTAGATCGCAGGGTAAAATACTGCTCTTTCTTGGGGTCAAAATAGGAAAAGGCCACAGGCGATATGGGGTATTTCCCTTGAAAACGCGGGACGATGGTATAATTGTCTTCAATGAATCCCTGCATCCCCGATAGGGTCGTTACGACATTTTCCGCATGCTCTGGCTCAAAAATTTCTAAAGTATTTGGCAGCACCAATTGTGGTAAATTAAAAAGTTTGAGATTCCCCTTACCGCTTACCTTGAGTTTGATCTCAAAGGACTCGGTGGCTTTAAGGGCATTTTTGTTGATCAGCGCATCAAAATCAAACTGGCCTACTGCCCCGAAGAAATTGGCAGGTTTCCCCTTTTCCGGTAAAGGTTTGACAGTAATGGTTCTTCTTCCTGCGGTAACAGTTCTGGAGGATTGCTGTAGGATTCTATTGCCAAAAAAATCTCTGCGATTGGAGGGTAAATCAATTACCAAGCTCAGGCTTAGCGGTACGATGGACAGCTTTCCCGTTTTCTGAGGATACAACACGCTTTTTTTCCAAACCACCATTTTATAGGGCTCTCCCTTGTAGGTTCCGTCCTCAACCTTAAGCTGAGTAATGTCGATGTTATGGCTCCAAAAATCGGCAAACTTAGGATTCTCCACTGCTCTTCCGTCCGAAATCCTCAATGGATTCCTGAAATACAATTTATAGATGATGGTAATGGCCTCGTTGAGATACGGTCGGGTGTTAGAGATTTCGGCCACCAGATGAAGGTTATCATCGATCAAATACTCAGGGCTGTTGGGGTCCCTCGGTATGTCAACGGCCTCTTTAACGGTAATTTTTTGTGGCGTGGTTTTATAAATCTCCCCATCGATTTTGATGGTGGCCTGATCGATCGATAAGGCTCCTTTTTGGGTGGGTGTCAAAAAATAGGTGTAGGTTTTGGAAAAACTACGCTTACCATTGACCCACGAATTGCTAATGGACTGATTGGGTCCTCCTACCACGCGAAAGCCAGTAAAACTGGGTGGTGTAAAGTCATCTCCATTTTCATTCATCACAAAATCCACACGCAAACGCTCATTCAACCCCAGTGTTCTTTTGCTGACCTTGGCCTCAAAGCTCACCCCTTGGGCCAACGATAGTGTGATGCCCAACACAAAAAAAATAAAGGGAAGAATCTTGTTTTTCATCAATAAAATTTACCAATCTTTTTGACCTCTGACCGGGGTTCCCTGAATCTTTTCGGCATTGACCTTGTCTTGAACCTTCTTTTCTTGATTGCTCATGGCTTCCAGTAAACTTTGAACCTGCTCCGGAGAAAGCTCTGTTTGTCGGGGTTGTAACGGCTGTTCTTTTTCTTGATCTCCTTCTTGGGGTTGGTTTTCTTTTTCCTGATCGCCTTCGTCTTTTTTATCTTCCTCATCCTCTCCTTCGTCACCCTCTTGGTTCTCGTCCTCTTTGCCAGAATCCTTGTCTTTATCGCCCTCTGTGTTATCGTCTTGCTTGTCCTGATCTTTTTGATCCTCTTGATCCTGCTGATCCTGCTGATCGTTTTGATCTTGATTTTGTTGTTGCTCCTGCTCTTTTTCTAGTAGCTCTTTGGCAAGGGCGTAATTGTATCGGGTTTCTTCGTCCTCGGGATTGTTTCTTAAGGCATCCTTGTAGGTTTCTACGGCTTTGGAGTAATCCTTTTGCTTCATAAAGACATTCCCCAAATTGTGGAGGGCATAATGCCTGCTGTATTTGTTTTCTGCAATTTTTTGGGTTTGAAAAAAGCGTTGCTTGGCCTCTTCATAATCTTGTTCTTTGAAATGTGTGTTCCCCAGATTGTATAGGGCTTCTGGCTTTTCAGGGGCTTTGGAGAGTGCTTTTCTGTAGGACATTTCAGCCTCGTCAAAAAGCTCAGCCGATGCCTGTTCATTTCCATCAAAAATATGATTGTTAACCTCGGCTTCCTGAGCAACCATCGGCAATGCCATCAACAGAAAAAACAGACCGTAAAAAGTTGGCTTGGCTATCATTCTTCGTTGAACAAATTTAGACGTTCTACCCATTTGGTTTTGGTTTCGAAAAGAAACATCTCTAACAAAATTAACAGGAATCCTCCAAAAAGAAAAGCCTGAAACTGATCTTTGTAACTGACAAATTTTTTGGCTTCAAATTCTTTTTTGTCCATATTTTTAAGGGTTTCGGCTACAAAATCTACCACCGCTTGGGTATCATTTCCATCGATATATTCACCATCCGCTGCCTCGGCAATTTCTTGTAAGATAAGGGCATTTCTTTTGGTGATAACTGTGACTCCTTCCATATCTTTTTTGTAGGATTCTATTACCCCTTTCCTTTTGATGGGGATGGGAGCTCCTTCGTCCGATCCGACACCAAATGTAAAAATTCGGATGCCCATGTTCGATGCCCTTTGGGCAGCAGCACTTCCCTCCTCGGAGTGATCTTCACCATCCGAAATCAAAAACACCACGCGGTTGGTTTGATCTTCATCGTCAAAATAGGTTCCCGATAAATCCAAGGCAGCATCCAGCGCAGTCCCTTGAGAGGACAGCATATTGGTATTGAGGGCTTGCAAAAACATTTTAGCAGCACCATAGTCGGTAGTGATGGGCAATTGAGGAATGGCTTGTGCAGCATAAGCGATAATCCCAATACGGTCACTCGCCAATTGATTGATGATGGCGGAAACCAAACGCTTGGACTTCTCCAACCGATTGGGAGCGATGTCCTCTGCCAGCATACTTTTGGATACGTCAATGGCAAAAACAATGTCCACACCTTCTCGTTTTACGGTTTCCAATTGGGTTCCAATTTTTGGATTGACCAAGCCTAATATCAATAAGGCAAACCCAAGGCTTAAAAGTATCAGTTTGAAAGCAGGTTTAAACCTTGACCGGTTGGGACTTAGTTTTTCCATCAAGCCCACCTGCGCAAATTGTTTTTGAGTACGTCGCTTCCACCGCACTACCAAAAGGTAGGCTACCCAAAACAGGGGGAGCAAACCCAATAGATAAAAGTAAAATGGTGCGTCTAACTGATACATATCAAATAAAACTTCTAAAAAAGGTGTTTCTCAACAGCCATTCAATAAACAGCAAAGTCAATGCCAACAGAATCAATGGCCTGAATTTTTCCTCGTAATTGTAATACTTAAACTCCTCGATCTCGGTTTTTTCCAACTTATTGATTTCTTCATAAATCTCCTCCAACTTTTTGTTATCGGTGGCTCGGAAATACAAGCCTCCGGTATTTTTAGCAATGGTTTGGAGCAATTCCTCATCAATTTCCACCTTGGTAATCCCATACTGAAATTTGCCATTGGGCAATAGCCCCACAGGTGCCCTTGCGGTGCCGTTACTCCCCAAACCGATGGTATAAGTTTTGATTTCGTATTCCACGGCCAATTCACTCGCAATTTTCGGGTCGATAAAACCGAAGTTGTTTACCCCATCGGTAAGCAATATGATGACTTTGCTTTTGGCGCGACTGTCTTTTAAACGATTGACAGCAGTGGCTAATCCCATACCGATGGCAGTTCCATCCTCGATCAATCCTTCAAATTGAATGGCCCGCAAAGCATTTTTGACGATGGCCCGATCACTGGTAATGGGAGTCTTGGTGTAGCTCTCTCCAGCATAGATGACCAAACCGATCCGATCACTCACCCGGTCGTCAATAAAAGAGGAGGCTACCCGTTTCAATGCGGTCAACCGGTTGGGCTTGAGGTCCTCTGCCAACATACTAGAAGAGATATCAATGGCCATGATGATGTCAATTCCCTTGTTGGTTTTGGTACGGGTAGAAACGTCCATGGTTTGAGGACGGGCCAAAGCCAAAATGACCAAGGCCAAGGATAGCATTCGCAATACAAACAACAAGGGTTGCAATCGGCTCAGAAAACCGGAATTGCCCTGAAAACCTTTAAGGGAAGATATTTTCAATACCGGCTGGGTTTTTCCTCTGGTCATGACATACCAACCCACCAAAATGGGAAGGCTGATAAACAACCACAAATAAACCGGATTTGCAAAAAAAATGCCCTCAAACATGGTTTACAATTCTTTTATCAATTCAAAACTATCGATCACCCTTTTTTCAATTTCCTCCCCATAGCGATCCTCTTTTTCGTAAAGCAAGGTAAGATTGATACCTCCCTGTTCAAAATCAAATATATGGGTTATGTAATTGCAACGCACCCTTTTGTTCTTTCCCTTTTTGGGATAATCGAGCGTTCCAAAAATTTTAAGTGCAGGCAATCCCGAGAGGGTGGTAATTTCCTCTTCCTTGATCAGGATATTGACGGCTCCTCGGGACTGAAAATAGTTGATGATTTCATTGATGAGTTTCTGAATGTTTTGTTTTTGTTGTGCCTCTAGCTCCTCTTTGGAAGGGGTATTTTCTCCACCTTGTTGGGGAGATTTCTGGGTAAAGACCAAATCAATATAAAAGGGCGCATCGTAGTTGCCTGAGGAAAAGCGCAAGGCACCTCCTTTTTCAGATTCCACTCTTCTCAAAACTTCCGGAGTACTGATTTTAACTGGTGGAGTTCCGTATTGACTGTTCACCCAAGTTCCGTTTTTTAGTTTGATAGTGGGGTAACCCAATAAAGTGTCTTGAACGGGATAATAGCCGTAGCGGATAATGGCAATGCCCAGACTGAGAAGGGTCAAAATCCCTAGGGATGCCAAACTCCATTGTAATTGTTTTTTCCTTCTTCTTTTGGCCAGGAGTTGGCGGTATTCCTCTCGTTCCCTGATCTCCTCGGGAGTGGGTTCCGGAAGCGCCTCTTTGGTTTCAATGACCACCCCTTCAACCAATACCCGATCCTGTGAGGTCGTCCCCAACTCTGGTGTAGATCGGGCAAACTTTACCAAGTCGGCCGTTTGCAAAACCGATTTGAGGTTCTTGATGGTTTCCCTTTCCAATTCCAACTTACCGGATTGTTTAAGGGTCTCTAATTTGAGTAATAGTTCATCGGTGGTACTTTCTAAAGCTGATATTTTCGCCTCTTCTTCCAAATAACGCCGCACCACATCAGTCAATCGAGAATAGTATTGTTTGAACTCTTCTTGAGCTGTGGGGGTAATGGTTTCCAAAGCCTTTAATTCCTCGATGGCACGCTCAAAAGGAGGGAGTTTTTTTTGGCGTTCTTCCCTTCTTTTTTTGGCGAAGAAAAAGGCATAAACCAGACCTACGACCAACAGCACGGCCAATATGCCGAAGAGTATACTTCTTTTGAGGTTATCGAAGTTTTGTGTTACTTCAGCAACGGGTTTGATATCAAAGAGTTTTTGTTTGAGGGTATCTACCGGGACAGTAGCTACTTGAATCAAAAGGGAATCTGAAATTTTGGAAAAGCCATTGACCATTACTTTTTGGGGGGGCAACCAATACGCTCCGGAGTCGAACTGGATCAGGGCATACTTTTTGGTAAACAAATAATGGCTTTGGGCTCTGAGGGTATCAATTGGGCTTTCTTCCAAAATCTCAAAAGGGGCAAAAAACGGTTGTTCGGAAAAGGTGACTTGTGCGGTTGAATCGGCCTTGAGTTGAATGGTGTATTCTATTTTCTCACCGATGCGCATTTTGGTGGTGTCCACCGCCACTCGCAAGTCGAAATCCAATTGGGCAAAAAGGAGGGGGGTGGAGAGAAGACAAGCCCATAGCAACAAAATCCTTTTGATCATTCAGCCTCGGGATTTAAAATAATTCAATAATTTTTTCACATAACTTTCGTCCAAACGACTGTTTAAAGTTCCAGCACCATTTTTATGAAACAGGTTTTCGAACTCGCTTACCGATTTACGGTAGTGTTCCTCATAGGCTTTACGAACCCCTGCGGATTGGGTATTGATCCACGCCATTTGACCTGTTTCGTTGTCCAACATGGGAACCAATCCGATATTGGGCATTTCCTCCTCATATCGGTCATAGATTCTGATGCCCGTCAGGTCGTGTTTTTTGGCGACAATACGGAGTGTTTTTTCATAACCACTGTCCAAAAAATCTGACATCATAAAGACAATGGCCTTCTTTTTCATTACGCCTGACAAAAATTCCAAGGCATTACTGATGCTGGTTTTCTTGCTCCAGGGTTGGTATTCCAATAGCTCACGGATGATCCGTAGCACATGTGATCGTCCTTTTTTGGGAGGAATGAACAATTCCACTTGATCGGAGAAAAGGATCAAGCCTACTTTGTCGTTGTTTTGCATGGCAGAAAAAGAGAGGGTCGCCGCAATTTCGGTCAATTCCTCTCTTTTGAACTGCCCCTGTGTACCAAAGGATTCGGAACCACTGATGTCAATCATCAACATCAGGGTCAGCTCTCTTTCTTCTTCGAACACTTTTACAAAAGGTTCATTGTATCGGGCCGTCACATTCCAGTCAATACTTCTCACATCGTCTCCATATTGGTATTGTCTTACCTCGCTAAAAGTCATTCCCCTTCCCTTGAAGGTACTGTGGTATTCCCCTCCAAAGATGTTATCGCTCAAGCGACGGGTTTTTATTTCAATCTTACGGACTTTTTTTAGGAGTTCCTTGGTATCCATGAATGCTTGACTTTAGGGGAAAAAATAAGGATGTTCCTATGGAACCTCTACCTCATTGATGATTTGACTGATCAAGTCTTCTGACGTTATGTTTTCCGCTTCAGCTTCATATGTAAGCCCAATACGGTGTCTGAGGATATCGTATATCACAGCCCGAACATCCTCGGGAATGACATAACCTCTGTGTTTGAGGAAGGCATGACATTTAGCGGCGGTGGCCAAATTGATACTTCCTCTGGGTGAGGCGCCAAATCCGATCAATGGTTTAATGGAAGACAGATTGTATCTTTCGGGATATCTGGTGGCAAAGACCAAATCGAGAATGTATTTTTCAATTTTTTCATCCATGTAGATTTCTCTCACCGTGGACTGCGCTGTCAAAATTTGCTTGGGGGTTACCACAGCTTTGACTTTTTCTTGGGTATTGGCAAGGTTGGAGCGAACAATTAGCTGCTCTTCGTCCAGCTTGGGATAATCGATGATGGTTTTGAGCATGAATCGATCTACCTGTGCTTCAGGCAGGGGGTAGGTTCCTTCTTGCTCCACTGGGTTTTGGGTGGCCATGACCAAAAAAGGGGCATTGAGTTTAAAAGTAGTATCACCAATGGTGACTTGCTTTTCCTGCATGGCTTCCAACAAGGCCGACTGTACTTTGGCGGGCGCCCTATTGATCTCATCAGCCAAAACAAAATTGGCAAAAATAGGCCCTTTCTTGATGGTGAAGTCGTTTTCTTTGATGTTGTAGATCATGGTACCAACCACATCGGCAGGAAGTAAATCGGGAGTAAACTGTATACGGCTGAATACCCCTTTCACGGCTTGACTGAGGGTGTTGATCGCTAAAGTCTTTGCCAATCCAGGAACCCCCTCCAATAAGATATGCCCTCTTCCTAATAGGCCTATGAGCAGGCGTTCTACCATTTCCTTTTGACCGATGATAACCTTGTTGATCTCCATGGTTAAAAGGTCGACAAAGGCACTTTCTTTCTCAATCTTTTCATTGATTGCTTTAATGTCAACGGTCTTATTCATCATTTCTTCCATAATCTTGTATCTATTAAAACATTAAACGGGGAGCAAAATTGAAAAATATTTTTTTCATGTCTTGTTAATAATTGGTTAAAAATAAGGGCTGCTGTGATTTTATTACACCCTTATTCATTACTAATTTGGAAACACTAATTTAATAGAAATCCAAAAGTTATCAAAAGAGAAGCTAAGGTTAAATTAAATCCGCATCACAAAAAATAATGAGAGGAAAAATTGCTTTAATCACGGGAGCCAGCAGTGGCATTGGTTGGGCGACAGCCGAAACGTTTGCAGCAGAAGGAGTACACTTGATTTTGTGTGGTCGCAGAGAAAGTCGGTTAAAGGCGTTGCAAAACCTATTGAAGGTTCCCTCCCATGTATTGGTCTTTGATGTGGCAGACAAAAAAGCGGTTTTTGATCAGATACATTCGCTGCCCAAAGCCTTTTCATCCATTGATATTTTGATCAACAATGCGGGAAATGCCCACGGCTTGAGTCCTGCACATGAGGCCGACCTCTCAGATTGGGAAGCCATGATCGACAGCAATATCAAAGGGCTGATGTATATCACCAAAGCCTTACTTCCATCCATGGTTTCGCGAAAATCAGGACACATCATCAATTTGGGTTCCATTGCCGCAAAGGAGGTTTATCCCAATGGTAGTGTTTATTGCAGCAGTAAGCATGCCGTGGATGCTTTTTCCCAAGGATTGCGAATCGACTTAAACCCCCTGGGCATCAAAGTAAGTACCATTCACCCCGGTTTGGTCGATACTGAATTTTCGTTGGTGAGGTTTAAAGGAGATCAGCAAAAAGCCGATCGGGTATATGAAGGATTAAGACCTTTAAGCGCCCAAGATGTTGCGGATGTCATTTGTTATATGGCCAAAGCCCCAGAGCATGTCAACATCGCCGATCTACTCCTGTTGCCCAATGCCCAGGCCAATACCTATGTGAATCACCGTATGCTATGATTAACAAACGGCTGCTGATCAAAAGCTTATTGTCTCAGAATGATGAAAACAGCTTTTACGATAAAAAGCTGCGGATCAATTTGAGTTCCAAAGAGGGAAAAGCCAAATTCCTAAAGCACATCTGTGCCCTGTCCAACAGCAACCCTAAAAACAATTCCTATATTGTGATAGGAGTGGAAGACCAGCAAAACAAAATCGTGGGTGTCGATTTTTTTGATGACAGCAAACTTCAAAACCTCATCAATGCCTATTTGGAAAATCCCCCAAGGGTATCCTATGAAAACATTCATTTTCCCAACTTAGCTGTAGGAAAAGTGGTAGGACTGGTTACGATTATGCCCAATGCAGCATTGACCTCCATCAGAAAAAACATTTGGAAGTATTACGGGGGTACCGTTTTTGTGAGAGAAGGCAGTATCTCCCTCCCCAAAGCCTTCGACATCAAGATCGAGGACAACAACAGTCTTTTGGTCTCCAAAATTGAAAAGCACGCAGAAAACAACATTCAACTTACGCTGGACGGAGTGATTGATTTTCTGGGGGGCCACGGAGAAGACTTGGTTAAAGAATACAAGGTTTTTAAAGAAGTTTTTGTGGTGTGTTGGGCTGGCATGGGAAAAAAAAACAAAAACAAAACCTATTACTCAAGGGTTGACATCGAATTGATCAACGAACAAGTCAAGCTGTTCTACTCCAACTTAGACGAGGTAGAAATTCACTGGACAGAAAATGAATTCATTATCACCGAATATGTAAAACTCAATATCAACGAGCTTGAAAAATTCTTCCCCTTGGAGGAAGTCAAAATCATTTTCAACGAAAATGGTTCTTATCAAATGGAAGCCCGGCTGTTGTTTTCTCCCCCCGAGTTGGACAAAAAAAGTCTTTTTCACCGCCTGAATGCCAACAATGCGCTGATTAAAAAATTGGAAAAAGGGGCTGTACTAAATCCAGCAGAGCAAGAAGACCTATACCAACTCGCTCCAAGCTATATGCTCTGTTATCTCAACAATATTGCAGTGGCCAAAAAACAATTGTTACACGCCCAAGAGTTTTTGCGACGACAAGGGGAATCTGTTTACGAAACCTATAAGGATACCCAACGCATCCTGAGAAAAATTAAATACAATTAGTCGACAATTTTAACAGTTCATCGTCAATTAATCACTTAGGTTTTTTTAGCTTTAGCGTGCCTTAAAACTAAAACCTAATGAAACCTACTTACTTGACCCTGGTCTTTGCCTGGGCCATATTATTATTTACAGGCTGTCAGAAAACCGACAGTGAACCCTCGACTAACAATTACTTTGATATTGACGGCCAAAACCATTCCATCGAAAAAGCTGCTTTTGTAAAGTTGGAGGACAATCCAGTACTGAACGATATGAAAGTCCTGCTTTTTATTTCCGAGGGTTTGTCCTTTGATACGGATAGCAATCGAGAGTTAAAAATAAAAGGGAGAGGAACATTGATGGGCTTTATCATCTACAGTCAAAAAAATGAGGATCTGGTCAATGGCGATCATTTTATCAACCTGCGCCCTCCCTATAAACAAGGGGATGTTGCTTTGGGCTTCTACAATCTTGACTGGGACGAAAAAAACGGTTTAATCCACTATGAAGAGGACGATGGCCCGCTTCTGTTGGCTGGGAAGGTGACCGTTCTGCAAAAACAAGATTTGGCCGATTTAAAATTTAATTTTACATCCGAAGATGGGAAAATTCTTAAAGGGCAGTACCTAGGTACCCTCCAAAAAAATCTAATCTATAAGACCGATCAAATTGAATTTGATGATTGATCATAACCAAAAACCTAACTGATTATTGATCCATCACCCGAATATCATCCACAAAAAAAGTCGCATCATAGGTTGATTTTCCACTGCCGGTATATCGAAATCCGAAGTTTACTTTTTGATTTTTAAAATCCCTTAAATCAAAATCTCCCGAATCGATCCAAACCCAAGACTATGATATCATCCATGCCCGAGGGCCCATTGACATTCAACTCAAAAAAGGAAAGGAAGGGGTTGTTGAAGTAACCACCAGCGAAAATTTACATCAATACCTCGAAGTGGAAAGTAATGGCAATCGGTTGGAAATTTGGCTTAAAAGAGGGGTGGATATCCGGAGAAACGGCCATTTTATAGTGACCATTCCTTTTGAAAGCCTCTCAGAAATCAGCTTGAGTGGTTCGGGAGCTATAGAGACCCTGGATACGCTTCAGGGCAACGTATTGGAGGTCAAACTGTCGGGTTCGGGAGACATTGAACTGGATCTACAAACTGAAAAGATAGATCTGGAAATAAGTGGCTCTGGAAATATAAAACTCTCCGGAGCTTCAGAAAATATGAATCTCAATATCAGTGGAAGTGCTG
>CBFIIP010000066.1:0-12287 GCA_965662705.1 Flavobacteriaceae bacterium | reverse complement strand
TAAGCTCAGAGGCTTTAACCTCAGTAGATTCAGTAAGATTACTTAAAATATATGCCTCGTCTACTCCAGTAGCTGTTCCGGTAGAAATAACCATATCTGATGCGGTTACATCACCAGCAGCGGCTTCAGTCCAATCGGCTAATTCAACCTTAATATAGGATTTGTTTGTTTCAGTCAAACCTTTTACCCAAAAGTCACTGAAGGTAGCCTTAAGATTGTCTTTGAACTTGAATACGTTATCGGTAGATCCTCCAACAACAATGGTAAAGTCGTCAAATGTGTATGGGTTGGCTGCCTCATAAGTTCCAAGTCTACCACTAAGCTCCATTGCATGATCACTTGAAAGGGTAGGGTGTTGAATAATTACAGCGTTGTTAACAGATCCAGAGAAAGCAAAGTCAGTATCAACTGAGTCATCAGAAACATGATAAGCCAAGAAGTTAGTAACACCAACAGCTCCTCCAAAGAATTCCATACCGTCATCAGAACCAGCATATACTTCAACATTTTGGATGGTAGTTCCGTTTCCAACCCCACATAATGTTAATTGATTCAATTCACTATTAGCAACCAATGCGGCACCAGCGTGCTTGATGGTTACATACTCAATTACTCCTGAGTTGTCTGCATCATTTGTACCACCAAATTCTGCCCATGCGTTGGAGGCTTCAATACCTTCAGCGATTGCAACTTGGGCGTTAGAAGAAGGAGAAATGTATGCGCTACCTAGAACAACCAAACCACCCCATAAACCATTGTCTGAAGCAGTAAGGTTAGGAGAGCCGGATGCATATGTATGATCTCTCTGAACCTCATCAGCGGTTGACGTCATAATGATTGGTGCTGAAGCAGATCCCAATGCATAGATGTCGGCACCTCTTGCAACGATTAGAGCAACAGTGTTAGGCTGAGCGTTGTTTTGAGCTTTGATGACTGTACCCGCTTCGATGGTGAGGGTGTTTCCTTCAGTTATAATTACTTTATTTTGCAATACGTGGATTGAAGAAGCTTCCCAAGTCTCATCAGAGGTAATAAAGCCAGAATGAATAATTTCAGCAGGAGCTCCTTCTTCCTCTTCTTGAAGATCGTCAAGCAATGCAGCTTCAACAGCAGTTGCAATTTCAGCTGCAGAGGGCGTAGAAACAGCAGCAGCAGCAGCGTTAGCGATCCTAGTGATGGTTGCTTCAGGAATCTCAACGAGTTCAGTTTCAGTTTCACAAGAAATTACTCCTGCAAACAAGAAAGATAAAAAAGGTAGATAAATAAGTTTTTTCATGATTTTAAAATATTTTTGACAAATATATCTTTACACACGGTTAAGTTCTTTAGGTAAAAGTTAAAACAAAGGGGGTTTGAGTTAAGTAAATGTTATATAAATTTTTGTTTATTAATAAATTGTTAACAGAAGCATTGCATGGATTGGGAAAGTCTATTGAAATTAAAGCGTTTTGGAGATGAAAATAACCGGCCTCGCTTGTCGCAAGACGATACCCGTATCGGTTTTGAAGTAGACTATGATCGCATTGTATTTTCCAGTGCTTTTCGGAGTCTGCAGGACAAAACACAGGTCATTCCTTTATCCAAAACCGACTTTGTTCACACCCGGCTTACTCATAGTTTGGAGGTTTCTGTGGTAGGCAGAAGTTTGGGCAGAATGGCGGGTAAAGCCGTCTTAGAAAAATATCCGTATTTAACGAAAGATCTCGGCTATAAAATCAATGATTTTGGTGCCATTGTTGCCGCAGCAGCCCTTTCCCACGACATCGGCAATCCCCCCTTTGGACACAGTGGCGAAAAAGCCATCGGCCATTACTTTGAAGCAGGCAATGGGCAACAGTTCCAATCTCAATTGACTGATGCAGAATACCAAGATTTATGTGCATTTGAAGGCAATGCCAACGGTTTTAAAATTCTCACAGAAAGCAAGGCAGGGATCCCGGGTGGCCTCAGGCTCAGCTATGCTACTTTGGGGGCTTTTGTCAAGTACCCAAAAGGAAGTTTACCCCATCGTCCGACTTCCCATGTCGCTCATAAAAAATTTGGTTTTTTTCAAGCTCAAAAAGCTTTCTTCGATACGCTATCTGAAGAACTCGGACTTCGGAGTGGGGCAACTGTTCACCGTCACCCATTGGCCTATTTGGTGGAAGCGGCCGATGACATTTGCTATACCATCATCGACTTTGAGGACGGTATCCATCTCGGTTGGATTGAAGAGGAATACGCCTTGGAATACTTGATCAATTTGGTAAAAGATGACATGGATACCCTCAAATATTCTAAATTAAAACATCGCGCCCAAAGGTTGGCCTATCTCAGGGCATTGGCCATCAACAGTCTGATCAAAGATGCGGTGCACCTCTTTACCGAGAACGAATCGGATATTCTAAAGGGAACTTTTTCAAATGCCCTACTGGAAAAAAGCCAATACAAAGCACAAATCAAAGACATCATCAATCTGAGTGTTGAAAAAATCTACTGCTCGGAAGAGGTGGTACAAAAAGAGATTGTGGGTTACAAAGTGATTACGGTTCTACTGGATGCTTTTGTGACCGCTGCCTCTAACGCTTTTTACAAAAAAACCAACAGCTATGACCAATTGGTATTGCAATTGATCCCAAGCCAAGTGGAACTCCCCGGCCCAAACCTCTACCAAACCCTGCTCGATGCCAGCTGTTTTGTTGCCAGTCTTACGGATGGCAAAGCCAAGCTATTGGCCGAAAAAATCGGGTTTAAATAAATGGAGCCGGCACGTTTCATTTTCTGTTCATACCTTTGAACGAAAAATTAGCCAATGCGTTGGATTCCATTTATTGTTTTTTTGATTGTTGTGCAGTGCTATGCTTTTCAAGCTCTCAAAACAGTAACCCAACACAAAGCATGGTGGGCCTTCTACGGCGTTGCAGTAAGCCTGATTCTGGGCAATATCATTTGGCAAACTTTCACCTTCGATCGATCGGTAGGATGGACGCCTTGGATTGCCTATGGGGTTGGATCCTTTATCGCACTAATGAGTGGCCAGTTGGTGATGATCCTCGTTTTGTTTTTTGAAGATATAAGCAGAATCGTATTAAGTGTTTACCACTTTTTTGCAACTGAACAAAAAATACAATTTCCAGAGCGTAGAAAATTTGTCTCTCAAATGGCTTTGTCTCTGGGTGCCATACCCTTCTCCTCTTTGCTCTATGGAATGTACCAGGGGCGATATAATTACAGGGTGCTGAAATATACTTTGACCTATGCGTCCCTGCCCGATAGTTTTGACGGTTTTCAAATCACTCAAATTTCAGATCTACATTGTGGAAGTTTCGACAATCCCGAAAAAGTGTCCTATGGGATGGAACTGATCAACCAGCAAAAGTCTGACCTCCTCCTCTTTACAGGAGACTTGGTGAACAACAAATCATCCGAGGCAATACCTTGGGTAAATTTGGTGTCCAAAATAGAAGCCCCCTATGGAAAGTTCTCGGTACTGGGGAATCACGATTACGGTGACTACAGCACATGGGAAAGTGAGGCCGCAAAACAAAAAAACATGGAGGAGATGTATCAAACCCATAAGGACATGGGCTTTGATCTCTTGCTCAACGAGAGTCGATATATTGAAAAAAACGGAGAAAAAATTGCCCTTGTAGGGGTAGAAAATTGGGGTGCTGGCAGGTTTAAAAAAGCGGGAGACTTGGAAAAATCGATTGCCCAAATCCAACCTGAGGATTTTAAAATATTGCTCAGTCACGATCCCTCCCATTGGGAAGCAGAAGTACTCCCTCACTCCTATCCTTTTCATCTGACCCTGAGTGGTCACACCCACGGATTTCAATTTGGCATTGAAATTCCTGGCTGGATCAAATGGAGCCCTATCCAATGGAGATACAAGCATTGGGCAGGTATTTATGAAGAGAAAGAACAAAAACTCAATGTGAACAGAGGCTTTGGTTACCTCGCTTATCCCGGTCGTGTTGGTATTTGGCCTGAAATTACGGTGATCACTTTGAAAAAGGAGAAATTATTGGTTTAATCGTAAAAAAAACTACATTTGCTCCTGAGAACCCTTGAAATTATTGAGATATGTCAAAGTTTGGTGAACTCATTAACGAAAAATTACCTCTGCTTTTGGTCTTTTACAATGCAGAGGATCAAATCTCCTCTTCCATGCATCCAGTTTTGAAAGACGTGGCCGCCGCCATGGGGGATAAAGGTAAAGTAATCAAAATCGATACCGAAAAAAACTTCAAACTCTCCGAGGCACTGAGGGTAAAAGTACTTCCAACTTTAATGATCTATAAATTGGGAGAGATGGTATGGAGGCAGAGCGGTGAGCAAGATGCCAACACCCTGATCAGTCTGATGCAGGATTACGCAAACTAATCCTCTGATCCTCCTGCTTCCTGTTTGAACTGTTCCATTGATTGATCAAAACGCGTCTGTAGGCCCTTAGCAAAAGTGACATCTCCCATCAATTCAACTTCATAGATAAGCTCTTGAAAATCAAGAATTTCTCCTTTAACGCGATCGAACAGCAGTTTTTTGTTGTCTTTGGAAAAATTGGCGATCATCTCAAAACGTCCTTCGTACTGAGTGGTAATGGAATCCACCAGCTCACGTGCTTTTTCCTGTTGCCCTGAAAGATAATAGCCCCTGACAAAATCATTGAGTGATGTATAATAATCGTAATCTCCATAGAGATTTTTAAAGGGCTGAATTGAGGCGACAAAAAGCGACAACTCGGTTTTTAAAAGTTTTCGATCTTCGTGAACTAAGATGGCCTCCAATAGGGTTCTGTATCGTTCTACTTTTGTGATGATCTCTTCCCCCATCATGAGCTGCTCCCCTCGGCTGAGCGATTGAAAATACTCCAATTCATCACTGTATTTATATGCTACTTTTTGGGCAAGCTGTTGGGCAGAATCCAAGACCCCTAAACGGTAATAGGTGTCAACAAAAGGAGTCAATAGGCTGTAATATCCAAAATAATCAACGGGCATTTTTCCCATGGCCAAATCAATTATTTTTTTAGCCTTTTCGTCTTTTCCTTCCTCAATGAGCTGCTCTGCCAAACGGGCCATATTGCTTCTGAAAGAAATGCTGTTTTTTCGGGTTTCTGTATCGTGGTAGATGTCGGGGCTTTGAGAATTTCCCCAACTCCAGTTCATTACAATATCGTACATCAAATCGGCATCAATGCGACCCATGATGTATGGGTTTTCCGCATTTTGGGGGGTTTTTATGGGCACCAACTTATAAACTAAGCCCTCCAATTGCAAATACTCTTTCATCCAAATGTACTCGGAATCTGCATAACTTCCTCCAGTGAAATAAATAGGCCTTTCCCAATCGTTATTGGCCAATATATCCAGCATCATGACTTGGTTTTTGGTCATCCCACTTTCGGGCAAGTCAATGTCAATGTAGGGAACGATCAGTGCCTCGTCTTCGGCTTTTATGAGTCCACTTTTAAGAACATTTTCTTTGTTGACCTCCACTCGAATTTTATTGGTGGGGTAAAAAACCATCTCTTGTGTTCCTTTGGGCAGTCGCCTTGGATCGTCTCCTGCTTGTTGCAATAAGCTTTTGTATTTGGTTCGGGGGTGATCACTGGCGACCCAGTTAACAAAGTCTTTGATGTCCCAACGAACCGAATCCAATATGGGTTCATGTTTGATGTAATCTCTGATTCCATAGGCATAGCGATCGTGGGTCATTTGTGAGGGAATGGCATCGCTTTCGTAGGTTTTTCGTTTCAATTGATCGATATACCAATCTGTAGCCAAAAGTGAGGTGTTGATGGTTTTTACATCGGTACGATAACCTTCAATTTCTTGTGCATACCACAGGGCAAAGGTATCGTTGTCCCCAATGGTGAAGATCATGGCTCCTACGTCCTTTTGAATGGACTCCAAATAGGATTTGGCCATGGACTGGGCAGTATAGCGCCCAGAACGGTCGTGATCGTCCCAATTTTGAAAGGCCATCAATAGGGGGACAGCAAGAAAACACAAGGCAACCATCACAGGGGGTAGGACTTTTGAACGGAGGAAACTTTTTACTTTGTATGCCAAGGAGTAAGCCCCCAAACCAATCCACAAAGCGAAGACATAAAAAGACCCTACCAATGCATAGTCTCTTTCCCTAGGCTCAAAAGGACGTTCGTTCAAATAAACCTTCAAAGCCAAACCGGTAAAGAGAAAGAAGAGCAACAAAACCCAAAAACGCTTGGGGTCTTGCTTATAGATAAAAATCAGCCCCAATAAACCCAATATAAAAGGAAGGAAAAAATAAGTGTTTCGTGCCTTATTGTTTTGTGCATCCTCTGAAATTTTGGATTGGTTGCCCAATCGCATATTGTCAATGAAGGGGATTCCACTGATCCAATTGCCATTTAGCACGTTATAGGTACCTGCAATATCATTTTGTCGCCCAGTGAAATTCCACATGAAATAGCGCCAATACATGTATCCAATTTGAAATTGGAACAAGAATTGAAGGGAGCTTAGGAAACTGGGTTTTTCGATTTCCAAATAAGGAGAGAGTGCGCGGAAAAACTTGTGATAATCGTCCCCTGTCACAAGACCATCAAGGACGTCCTCTCTGAATTCATTGACGCGACTGACCAACATTTCATTGCTTCGATATTCGGGCAGAATGGAGAATTTCAAAGGGCCGGTGAAATTCATATAATTTCCGGCATGCTCAGAGCTCCAAAGTCTTGGCAATAGACCACGGTGTTTGCCATTGGAATTGATTTTCGCTCGCTCCCAATGGTTGACAATGATGTATTTTCCGGTTTTGTAATCCCTTTCGTATTTGGGTTTATCGTCAATATAGGGTTCTGTTTCGTCTTGTCCGGCATAGACATCAGAAAACAAGGGTCCGTAAAAAAGGTGGGTTTCTGGATACTGTTCTAAGTTGTAATAGGCCAGTAGTGATCGGGCGTCGGCAGGTGAATTTTCATTGATGACCGTATTGGCATTGGCACGAATGGGAATCATCAGCCATGAAGAAAAACCAATCAGTACGAAGAGCACACACAATATTCCGGTATTTACATTGACCCACTTTCGGGCTAGGGTGTAGCGCAAACTGTAATAAAAAAATAGAACAAAGCACAATCCCGCAATTAGGGTTCCAGAGTTGAAAGGGAGGCCCATTTTGTTGACAAAGAAAACCTCAGCGTTTCCAAAAAAAGCTAGGGTCGTGGGCAATAAGAGTTTAAAAATAAAAAGGAGAATGGCAACAGAAATGATATTGGCCAGCAAAAAGCTTTTAAGGGTTACTTTGGGAGTATTTTTAAAGTAATAAATCATCCCTATAGCAGGGATGGTCAATAGTCCCATAAAGTGAACCCCAAAGGACAAGCCGATGACGAAAGCAATCAACAACAGCCAGCGGTCTCCTCGGGGGGTATTCATGTCTTGTTCCCATCTTAGCCCGAGCCAAAAAAGTAAGGACAGAATAAAAGTCGCCATGGCATATACTTCGGCCTCCACGGCATTGAACCAAAAGCTATCGGAAAAACAAAACGCTAAAGCGCCAACGGCGGCAGATCCAAAATAGGTCAAACGCCGAGGGGTGTTATCTAGGTTTTCAAAAGCCGGTAATTTTTTGATCAACAATGTCAAAGTCCAAAAGAGAAACAGCACCGAAAAAGCACTGGAAAAGACAGACATATAGTTGACCATAAGGGCAACGTTCTCTGGTGAATTGGCGAAAAGGGCAAAAAATGCACCGATCATTTGAAAGAGGGGTGCTCCCGGGGGATGCCCCACCTGGAGCTTTGCAGAGGTAGCAATGTACTCTCCCGCATCCCAGAAACTAGCGGTAGGCTCGACGGTGAGTCCATAGGTAATCAGGGCAATGGTGAAGACACTCCAACCCACACTGCGATTCCAAAATTGAAAAGTGCTGATGGTCATATCAAATTATTGTTTCACGAATGTATGAATAATAGCAAAAATAAGGCTTTAGACCTTTATTTAGTTTTATATATTTTTTTCGAATTATTTGCCAACAAAAAACTTTACTATAAATTTGCACAGCATTTTGGCCTATGGTGTAACTGGCAACACGTCTGATTTTGGTTCAGAAGAGTCTAGGTTCGATCCCTAGTAGGCCAACAGAAAAAGAGATTACAAAATTGTAATCTCTTTTTTGTTTTGTGTATTTCGCAATCAAAAATAGAGCAATCCCTTTGCCGATGAAAAGTGTTGTGAAAAAGATGGGAGAGTTTTAATCGTCACTACTGTTTTTGTTTAAAATTGTTTTTCCATTATGGAAGCAAACCATATTGATAAATTGCTAGTTTCCAGGTGATTTAATATATTTGGAATAGCGTTAGGATTAAGGAGAATTATGAAAATGACTGGATGATGAAAGATTTGAAATACTTAATGTCCTACACCATTCCGCTAAGCGCCCTTGTGGCCTTGGAGTTACAAGGATGGTTTTCTTATGCCACTGTGATCTATGCATTTGGTTTGATTCCCGTTTTAGAGTTGTTGTTAAATACTCAAAATCAATCCTATACTGAAGCACAAGTTACGAATCGATTGTCAAATCGATTGTTTGATTGGATGCTCTATCTGAACCTTCCCATGGTGTATTGCATTTTGATTTATGGGATGTTTACTTTAGTTAACTACCCTCTTTCAAACTTTGAAATTACTGGTTTGATTTTGAGTTTGGGGATCGTTTTGGGTACCAATGGCATTAATGTGGCGCATGAACTGGGACATCGTAGCTCCAAGTCGGAGCAATTTTTATCCAAAGTATTGCTTTTGCCTTCTCTTTACATTCATTTTTTTGTGGAACACAACTATGGACATCACAAAAATGTAGCGACCAAAGAAGACCCAGCTACAGCGCGAAAAAACCAAACGGTTTACGGTTTTTGGATCAGCTCAGTTTTGGGACAATACCGGAATGCATGGAAGGTACAGGGTCAGCTTCTCCGCAATCATAATGCTTCTTTTTTCTCCCTTCAAAACAACATGCTTTATGGGTTGCTGGTGGAGTTATTATACTTATTAACTATATTTATTAATGTTGGATGGGTCGGCTTGAGTTATGCCATCGCCATTGCTGTGGTTTCGGTGCTTCTTTTGGAAACGATCAATTATATTGAGCATTACGGACTCCTCAGAAAGATGGTCAACGGCAGGTATGAGCGGGTGAGGACCTATCATTCGTGGAATTCTGATCATGTGGTGGGCAGAATCGTGCTTTATGAATTGACCCGGCACAGCGATCATCATTACCGTGCCTCCAAGAAATATCAAATTTTAGAGAGCAAAGACGAAAGCCCCCGACTTCCTTTTGGATACCCCACTTCCATGCTTATTACCTTGGTACCGCCCCTGTGGTTCTATCTTATGAATCCAAAACTTCAGCTAACTGCTCATTCAGATTGATCCGTTTGATCAAGCAAGCAAATCTTTAACAACATGGCCATGGACATCGGTTAATCTGTAACGCCTTCCCTGGTGTTTGAAAGTTAATTTTTCGTGATGGATGCCCATAAGATGCAGCAGGGTAGCCTGAAAATCATGAACGTGCACGGGATTTTCAACGACATTATAACTGAAATCGTCCGTTTTTCCGTAAACAAAGCCTTTTTTCACTCCAGCTCCTGCCATCCACATAGTAAAACAACCGGGATGGTGATCCCTGCCGTAGTTATCCGCCGTCAGTCGTCCTTGGGAGAAACTGGTTCTGCCAAACTCTCCCCCCCAAATGACCAAGGTGTCTTCTAATAGGCCTCTTTGCTTTAAATCTTTAATCAATCCAGCCGTGGCTTGATCTGTGGCTTGTGCTTGTTTTTTAATTTGTGAAGGTAGATTACCGTGTTGGTCCCATCCTGTATGATAGAGCTGGATGAATTTAACATCCCTTTCGGCCAATCGACGGGCTTGCAAACAATTGGCGGCATAGGTTCCTGGAATTTTAGCTTCCTCACCATACAGATCATAAATGTATTGGGGTTCCTCATTTAGATTCAAGGCATCCGGAACTGATTGTTGCATTCTGTAGGCCATCTCGTATTGTTTGATCTGAGATAAAATCTTGGGATCTTGATAACTATCGTATTGCAAATGGTTTAGTTCACTGATATAATCAATGGTCTTTTTTCGATCATTATGATCTACCCCATGTGGATTGTTCAAGTACAATACGGGATCCTTACCCGATCTTAACTGAACTCCTTGGTGGTGAGAGGGAAGAAATCCATTACTCCAGGAAGCAGAATTAAGAGGCTGTGCTCCCGAATGGGATTTGGATACCAATACTATAAATTCGGGTAAATCTTTATTGTCACTTCCAAGACCGTAACTCAACCATGATCCTATGGAGGGCCTACCGGTGAGCTGAGAGCCTGTTTGGACAAACATCACCGCAGGTTCGTGGTTGATGGCTTCGGTGTACATCGACCGGATGATGCAAAGCTCATCTGCTATCGCAGCCGTATAGGGAAAAAGTTCGCTTACCCACGCCCCAGATTGGCCGTATTGCTTGAAGTCATAAATGGACTTAACCAATGGGTAGGACGTTTGACCCTCTACCATCCCCGAGTTTCTTTGCGTTTGCTTGATGGAAGGTGGAATTTCCTGACCATGCCATTTAGATAGGGCAGGCTTGTAATCATAGGTCTCTATCTGGGAGGGACCCCCACTTTGGAACAGATATATAACCCGTTTGGCTTTTGGGATAAAATGAGGCAACTGTCCTTTGATAGGATTCATTAAGTTTTGCGCAGAGGCAATCCCCGGAGACAAAAGAGAAGAAAGCGCAATGGATCCAAAGCCAAGGGATGATTTCTTCAGAAAATCTCGCCGAGTGGTACTTTCTAGTTTATGTTTTGAAAAATCATCCATGTGCTGTTGATTAGTTTATGGTTATGGCTTCAGCCGTATTCATTATTCCACTTGCCAAAGAGGCCAGTGCAGCAGTTTCAACAAAATTAAGTTGGCGATTCAGCGGTTTTTCTCCCGTTTGCAGATAAGCAATGGCCTTGTTTGGATTTTTTGAAAACTTATCTTTTTCCTCCCTGTAAAATCGCTTTAGGGTCTCCAATTCTCTTGATTGAATCTTTCTACCGGTAACTGTTCTGAAAAGGATATTCAATTTAATATCGAGTTGCTTTCCAGTGGTTTTCATCACATTTTCGGCCAGTCCCCTAGCCGCTTCTATGTATTGGGGGTCATTCAATAACAATAGGGCTTGAAGTGGGCTGCTGGTCAATGTTCGTTTTACGGAACATAGATCGCGATTGGGGGTATCAAAAATGAGCATTGCAGGAGGGGGGGCCGACCGTTTCCAAAAGGTATAAAGGCTTCTTCTGTAGAGGCCATCTCCTTTTTCGTTTGGGTACCGATACCTCCAACTTTTATCACTCAAGTCCCATAGTCCCTCAGGTTGATAGGGATAGACACTCTTCCCTCCTATTTTGGGCACCAAAAGTCCACTGATTTTTAGGGCATTGTCGCGAATCATTTCGGCAGTCATTCTGTAACTGGGGCCCCTGGCAAGAAAAAGGTTATCCGGGTCGATCGTTTGCAAATCCTCTCTTTTTTTTGAGGCCTGCTGAAAGGTAGCGGAAAGTAAAATCTTTTTATGAAGTTGGTGAATGTCCCACTGGTTTTCGATAAAATATTGTGACAACCAGTCCAATAGTTGGGGGTGTATGGGCAATTGGCCCTGATTTCCTAGGTCATCTGGGGTGGAACTGAGTCCATTTCCAAAATGCATTTGCCAAATCCTATTGACAAACACCCGAGCAGTAAGAGGATTTTTTGGGTCAAAAAGCCATTTTGATAATCCCATTCGATTTTTAGGCAGGTCTTTATCAAAGGACAAAATAACCTCAGGGGTGTTGGGAAAGACCGCTACTCCTTTGTCATCATATAAGCCTCTGTTGAGGACAAAGGTGGGCCTGGGCGGGTGAACATCTCCCATGATCATCAATTCGGGAATCGGATCAATGGTCTCGGTCAATTTTTTTCTCAACCTAAGGAGGTCTTGATTTAATTGCTGATTGGAAGATTCTACATTTCTGAAAAAATATTCCCTGTAAAGTTCTTTTTCATGTACAAGGTCAACATCCCTAGCTTTATTGAAAAACTCAGGATCATTTTCATAGGCGACCTCGAGTGCTGTTAGGGTTCTTTTATAAATTTTTAATGCAGCAAAACCTCCACCGCTAAATGCCTTGAGCTTGTGACTGGAACCAATCTTAAAGCCTTCAAATCCATAGGTATGGATGTCTGGTTCAAACAATATGGACTTATAGAGTTTGT
>CBFIIP010000065.1:0-2323 GCA_965662705.1 Flavobacteriaceae bacterium | reverse complement strand
CCCGATGATGATGTGATCTCTATGGGAGGAACCTTTGATCGCTTGGTCGCTCAGGGTCACGAAGTTCATGTAGCCTATCAGACCTCCGGAAACATTGCCGTTTCAAATGATGAGGCCTTAAAGTATATTGAAGTCATTTCTGATGTCAGTAGTAATACCTCTGCATATGAAGACATAAAGCAGGAAATATTACACAAAGAGAAAAATACAATTGATTCTCTTGCCCTGAGGAGCCTCAAGGGAATCATCAGAAAAAGGGAATCATTGGCAGCCACACGATATATCGGGATTTCCGATGATCAAGTTCATTTTTTAAACCTTCCCTTTTATGAAAGTGGTAAAATCCAAAAAAACCCTCCTTCACAAACGGATATAGATATTACCAGTCAACTTATCAGCACAGTAAAACCTCATCAAATTTACGCAGCAGGTGATTTGGCCGACCCCCATGGAACTCATAGAATATGTTTAAACATACTATTTGATTCTATAGATCAGCTCAAATCACAATCATTTATGAAAGACTGTTGGGTTTGGCTCTACAGAGGTGCTTGGCAGGAATTTGATGTACACGAAATAGAAATGGCAGTACCCATGAGTCCCAATCAAGTTTTACGGAAAAGAAAAGCCATTTTCTTTCATCAATCCCAAAAAGACAGTGTGATGTTCCAAGGCAGTGATGATAGAGAGTTTTGGGTACGTGCCGAAGACAGAAACAGAACCAGTGCAAAAAGATATTGGAACTTAGGCTTATCTGATTATCAAGCAATGGAATTATTTCAGCGTTATCATTTTTAAACCTATTCTAACTAAACCAGATTGTTTTGGAAATCATTGAAAATAAAAAAAAGTACGATGTCATAATCGTTGGGTCTGGTGCAGGAGGAGGTATGGCGACTAAAGTTTTGGCAGATGCCGGCTTGAAAGTGGCTGTGGTAGAGGCAGGCCCTTTTTTTGATCCTGCAAACCCCGAGCAACAAACCCAAATGAAATGGCCTCACGAATCCCCAAGACGTGGAGGAAATCACAAAAGACCTTTTGGTGACTTTGATGCTGCCTACGGGGGTTGGGAAATAGAAGGAGAGCCATACAAACATGTGGGGGAAACCAAGTTCGATTGGTTTCGTTCCCGGATGTTGGGAGGGAGAACCAATCACTGGGGAAGAATTTCGTTGCGGTTTGGGCCAAGGGATTTTAAAGGAAAAGACCGCGACGGGCTGGGTGAAAATTGGCCGATTGGTTATGAAGACCTAAAGCCTTACTATGACAAAGTAGATAAACTCATTGGCGTTTTTGGAACGAAAGAAAATATTTTAAACGAACCCGATGGATTCTTTTTGCCTCCACCGAAACCCAGATTACATGAGCTTTATTTTATCAAAGGAGCTAAAAAGGCCAACGTACCTGTAATTCCTGCCAGGCTTTCTGTTCTGACCAAGAGGATCAACAATGAACGTGGTGTATGCTTTTATTGTGGACAGTGTAATCGTTCCTGTTCCGTTTATGCCGATTTTTCAGCGGGTTCATGTTTGATCTTCCCTGCTCAAAAAAGTGGCGGTCAGGTAGATCTTTATGTCAACAGTATGGTCAAAGAGGTAATCGTAGATGAAAATGGAAAAGCTACGGGAGTCAGCTACGTAAGTAAAGAGGATAAAAAGGAATACACCATCAAAGCCAGGGTTGTTATTTTGGCAGCCTCTGCTTGTAGTACCGCTCGCATCTTGTTAAACTCAAAAAGCACATTGCATCCCAACGGTCTTGGAAATTCCAGTGATCTGGTTGGTAAATATTTACACGACTCTACAGGGGCAGATCGCATGGCTTTCATTCCCGATTTGATGAACCGAAAGCGCTACAATGAAGATGGAGTTGGGGGGATGCACGTGTACACTCCATGGTGGTTAGACAACAAAAAACTAGATTTTCCTCGGGGCTATCACTTAGAGGTTTGGGGTGGAATGACTATGCCCGCTTATGGTTTTGGTTTTGATCCCAACCTATTCAATAAATTTTTTGGGGAAAAAGTAGGAGGGTATGGAGATCATTTGCGAGATGATGTGAAAAAATACTACGGTTCTTTGGTAGGAATCTCTGGAAGAGGAGAGTCCATAGCCATGAAAGACAACTATTGCGAAATCGATCCAGACACCGTTGATGAATACGGAATCCCTGTTTTACGTTTTCATTATCAGTGGTCTGACTTTGAGAAAAAGCAAGCCGTTCACATGCATGATACTTTTGAGGAAATTTTAGAAAACATGGGTGGTAAGCTATTGGGAGATAGGCCTGGTGCCGAAAAAGACTTTGGTTTACACACCCCAGG
>CBFIIP010000064.1:0-11404 GCA_965662705.1 Flavobacteriaceae bacterium | reverse complement strand
ATGTAGGTCAATCCCTCTGAAAAAAGATCACTTTTTGCGGAACTTTCCTCCCAACTTTGGTGCGTTATTTTTTGAAGTATTTGATTGATGATTCCTTTAAAATAGAAAAATGGGGGGGGGTGCCCTTGAACATTCCAGTTTTCCTCCAATAGGGGGCCAGTAATGACCAAAGCCAAATGTTTATCCTCTTGATATGCTTCCTCTAGCTTACTGTAGGTGTTTCCCAATTCAAATAACTTTAAGCTCTTGGATTGGCGATTGAGATTATAGGCCACTACTTCCAAAGCTCCTGAAAGAAGAGAGGTGCGCATTTGTGACAGTTCTTGCCCCAATGGATTGATGATGTTTATCCCTTGAATGGATTTGATGCTTTCTGTCAGCCCACCATAGTGGGGTGAGGTGATGGAATTGTTCATCATTTCATTAAAGCCTAAGCCTACAAGCTGATTAGAAATTCTTTCTGCAATCCGGTGGTCATCCGAAGAAATAAAGTCGGGGAGGTTGGTGTGAAGTTCGTTTGAAATCGCCACATTGTTGTAGCCATAAACCCTTAGAACCTCTTCGATAATGTCAGCAGGTCGGTTAACATCCACCCGATATCGCGGAATTTCAATCAACATGCCTTCCTCATTCGAGTATTCGATTTTGATCTCGAGACCTGTCAATATCTTTGAAATATCATCTTTTGAAATTTCTTGTCCTACGGTCTTGTTGATTTGCTCAAAAGTCATCATGAATTTAGCAGGCTCCGGCAACTCTTCTTTAATTTCATACAATTCGCCTTCTACAGTTCCTCCCGCCAATTCAACGATAAGATTGGCTGCGTATTTTAGTGCATCAAGGGTAATTTCTGGATCAATCCCTCGTTCAAATCTAAAGGAGGCATCTGTGTTCAATCCATGTCTTTTGGCGGATTTTCTGACACTTACAGGATCAAAATAAGCGCTTTCTAAAAAAATACTCGTGGTGCTCTCACTCACTCCCGAGTCTAGCCCTCCAAATACACCAGCGATACAAAGAGGTTTTTGATGGTCACATATCATCAAATCTTCTGCATGTAATTTACGTTCTACGCCATCTAAAGTGATAAATGAGGTATTGGCCTCCACTGTTTTTACAATGATGCCTTTATGAATACGATCCAAGTCGAAAGCGTGTAGGGGTTGTCCTAGATCATGCAATATATAGTTGGTGACATCTACTATATTATTTTTTGGAATGATGCCAATAGCTTTGAGGCGGTTTTGTAACCAAGTAGGAGACGGTTTGATATTTAAATTGGTGATGTTTACCCCCATATATCTTGGAGCCAATTCTCTAGACTCAACAGATACACTGAATTTTTTTTCAGAAGGGATAATTTTGAAATGATCTGTACTGGGTGAGAACCATTTGAATTGAAGCCCTTTAAATTGACAATACACTTTTAAATCACGAGCCACTCCCATATGACTCATGGCATCTGCGCGATTAGGGGTCAGACCAATTTCAAATACTTTATCGGATTCAATTTCAAAAACTTCACTACAAGGGATGCCGTTCTCTAAATGAGGATCCAAAACCATAATCCCATCGTGGGATTCCCCCAACCCCAACTCATCTTCAGCACAAATCATCCCATGACTTTCCTCTCCTCGTATCTTACTTTTTTTGATCAAAAAGTCTTTGCCTTCACTATCAAATAATATTGTTCCTACAGTTGCTACAGCAACTTTTTGTCCTTTGTCAACATTGGGAGCACCACATACGATTTGCACCTTTTCATTTCCCAGATCAACTTGGGTGACTTTCAAGCGATCGGCATTGGGGTGTTGCTCACATTTCAACACCTCGCCCACAACTACTCCACTGAGCCCTCCCTTGACTGATTCAAAGGGGGTAACCCCCTCTACTTCCAATCCCAAATCGGTTAAGATTTCAGAGACTTGCTCGTGGGAAAGGTCTACTTTAAGAAACTGTTTAATCCAGTTGAAAGATATTTTCATTGAGTACAGGAGACTTTAAAATCAATGGGCAAAGATAACAATCTATGGTTAAGGTTGTTTTTTAACTGATGTAATTCCATATGTTTTTATAAGCTTTCATCTTGGCCAATGTCTGTCTAAGTGGGGTGTTTTCTTGAGTCTCTAATTTGGGGTCTTTTCGCAAAACCATTTGAGCATCACTGCGGGCAGTTTTGAGCCACTGGTTGTCTTTTATAATGTCAGCTATCTTGAGTTGTAAAACACCGCTTTGTTGGGTACCCATGAGATCTCCGGGGCCCCTGAGCTTTAAATCGACCTCTGCAATTTTAAATCCATCGGTGGTGGCGGTCATCGTTTCTAATCGGGTTTTGGCTTCAGAGCTCAACTTGTGACTGCTCATCAGAATGCAGTAGCTTTGGTCATTGCCTCGACCCACGCGACCACGTAATTGATGCAATTGAGACAATCCAAAACGTTCTGCACTTTCAATGACCATCACAGAGGCATTGGGAATATTGACGCCCACCTCAATCACTGTGGTAGCGACCATGATTTGGGTTTGTTTTTTAAGGAAGCGCTCCATCTCATAGTCTTTGTCTTTGGCGGGCATTTGACCGTGGACGATACTGATTTGATATCGCGGAGGAGGAAAGGCTCTTGAAATGCTTTCATAGCCATCCATCAAATCTTTGTAATCCATTTTTTCAGATTCTTTGATCAAAGGGTAAACGATATAAATTTGCCGACCTTTTTGGATTTCATCTTCCATGAATTTGAAAACTTTCAGCCGGTTGCTGTCATGTCGATGTATGGTCTTAACTTTTTTTCGCCCGGGAGGTAATTCATCGATCACTGAAATGTCTAAATCACCATAGAAGCTCATGGCCAAGGTTCGAGGAATTGGCGTCGCTGTCATGACCAGCACATGAGGTGGAATGCTGTTTTTTAGCCATAGCTTTGCCCTTTGTGCCACTCCAAAGCGGTGTTGTTCATCTACCACGGCCAAACCTAAATTTTTGAATTGCACTTTGTCTTCGATCACCGCGTGGGTACCGATCAAAATATTTAAGTCCCCTGACTCCAATTGCTCAGCCAATTGAGTCCTTTCTGCTTTCTTAGAGCTTCCAGTCAATAGGCCAATGCTCATTTCTGAATCACCCATCATACTTTTTAGGGATGTAAAATGCTGTTTGGCCAATATCTCTGTGGGAGCCATTAAACAGGACTGGAATCCGTTGTCTGCTGCGATTAGCATGACCATCAGAGCCACAACGGTTTTTCCGGAACCTACGTCCCCTTGGAGTAAGCGGTTCATTTGCTGGCCCTTACCAATATCTTTCCGAATTTCACGGATGACTCTTTTTTGGGCTTCTGTCAATTCAAAAGGGAGGTTTTTCTTAAAGAAAGTATTGAAATGATCCCCCACTTTTTCGAAAATAAATCCTTTAATTTTTTGCTTGCGTTGAAGATTTTTCATCAACAATTGCAATTGAATAAAGAACAATTCTTCATATTTCAATCGATTCAAAGCCGCAGTAAGGGTGTTTTGATCTTTAGGAAAATGAATGTTCATTAGTGCGGTGTTCTTGTCAATCAATTGGTAGGGGGAACGAATATACTCGGGTAGTGTCTCAGCGAAAGGGATTTGGATTGAACTCAGCAGTTCCCCCATCATTTTGATGATTACCCGCTGTGAAATGCCCTTAGCAAGGAGTTTTTCTGTACTGGGATAAACCGATTGCAGGGCTTTGGAAAAGCCTTTGTCAAAGCTTTCCAGCGTTTCCATTTCAGGATGTGGCATGTTGGGACGATTGCCATACCAATTGAGCCGACCAAAAATCACATAGTCAACATTCAACTTTAAACTTTCTTTGATCCATTGATGACCACGGAACCAAACCAATTCCATTTGATTTTCCCCATCGGTAAAAGTTGCCACCATACGTTTGCCCCTTTTTTGACGGATCATTTCTACTTTAATTATATGCCCTTTGATTTGAACTTCGGAGGCATTTCTGGGGAGATCTTTGATTTTATAGAAAGTGGAACGATCGATATAGCGATGGGGGAAAAGATGCAGTAAATCCTGAAAGGTATGCAAATTCAATTCCTGTTTCAAAAGGTTGGCACGATTAGGACCAACGCCTTTTAGATATTCTATAGGGGTCTGAAGTACATCCATATTATTACTAAAATAATTGATTTCAACAGGATTGATTTGAAATGTTTAAAACTTCCATTAATTTGGGATAAATAAATTTCCTATGAGAGCATTGGTTATTTCGGGAGGTGGAAGCAAAGGTGCTTTTGCAGGGGGTGTGGCAGAACATCTGATCCGAAAGCAAGGTAAAAAATACGACTTGTTTCTTGGTTCATCAACGGGAAGTCTACTGGTCAGCCACCTGGCATTAAATAAAATCGATAAAATCAAAAGCGATTTTACTGCGGTAACCCAAAAAAGTATTTTTGACAATTGTCCTTTTACCATCAAATCAATTGGAGGGGTTCAAACCATTGGTATTCATCATTTTAATGTATTAAAAAACTTTATTAGAGGCAGGAAAACTTTTGGAGAAAGCAATCATTTGAGGCAGTTGATTCTAAACGAAATTATCCCAGAAGAGTTTGAGGCATTAAAAGTCAGCGGTAAGGAAGTAGTGATCACAGTTTCTAATTTATCGACCAATAAGGTGGAGTATAAAAAAATGAGTGAATGCAGTTATCGGGATTATGTGGATTGGATATGGATTTCTTGTAATTATGTACCCTTTATGACCTTGGCAAACAAGAATGGTTGTGAGTATGGTGATGGGGGCTTGGGTACCATCATTCCTATCGAGGAGGCATTGCGTTGCGGTGCTACAGAAATTGATGCCATATTATTGGACACTGAGTTTCCTCACCTGAATCGCATGCCTTCCAGAAACCCTTTTGATGCTATGAGTACCATCTTTGGATTTATGGCTGACCGAATTGGATACCAAAATGTGAAAATCGGAAAACTGATGGCCGAGGATTATAATGCCAAAATTAATTTGTTTTACACGCCTTCAGTCCTCACGACCAATTCATTGATCTTTAATAAAGAAAAAATGCAGGCTTGGTGGCAAGCAGGCTTTGAATTTGCCTCAGAAAAATTAAAAAAACAAAGCCCTTTATTTTGAAAAAAAAAGGCTTTGTTTTGAAAAAAAGGGCAGATGAGTAGACTAATCTTTAAAATCTATATTTTTTTCGTATTCTTTTTTATACTCTCATAATCTGTACAGGAGATGTGTTTTCCTTCATACGTTCGATTAAATTCTCTTATGGGTTCTGTTATACCAGTATTCTCTAAAAAATTTTGACTACTTGAAAGTTGATTGATTAATTGAGTTTTTAAACTCTTTAATTTATCATTATCCACTAGAGAATTTATTTTTCTCAGTGCACCTGAACTTTCTTCAACTACCTTGTTGATGTTTTTTTGACCCACATAAAAAGCAAAGGTTTCTGCTATATCCTCTGCAATATTCGACTCTGCATAAGCGCTTACAAAATTAGGTTCATTGAATTTATTTTCGTTCAAATAAAATTGGTTGTTGAATTGATTTAGTATAGACTCATTATGAAAACACCCTTCACGGAGGTATAAATTTGTGCAATTTTCCGGACCCATAGCAGTGATGTCAATTTCAACTTTATTGTTCAACGTCAAAATATGGCCGAATTCGTGAACCATCACAAAACCAAGAATCCCCTCAGTGGTAAAGTCAGTTTTAATAGATTCTTCTGTCTCAGAACTAAAATTTTCATAGCCAAGAATCAAATTTAAGCCCATTTGCCATCTATCTGTTCCATCCGTTGCAAAGTTAACAACATATCCACCCCACGGAACCTCTCTGCTGTAAACCAACACCAATGAGTTGATAGGGATTCCACCAACATTAGAAAGGGTTTTAATATCCTTAATTAGTTTTTCTTCGGGTCCATTATCAATGTATTGTTTTAAACGTTTATTTAATTTGATTTCCTTGTTGAGCCCTACTAAATTGTAATTGTTTTTGTCATCAAGCTAATAGGTCAAACCCATAGAAGTCTTGCCAACCTCGTTATCAAATACAATCATTTTAGTTGGGGTAATCTCTCCTGATATTTTAAAAACACCATCTGTTTTAGGGGTAATCTTCATTGTGAATTCCTCATCAATTTCGAGTTTATTATCATCAATGGTGGAAACCCTGATTTTTATGTTTTTTGATCTTTTAGGAATGATTAGACGGTTGGGTCTGACCCGTTTCCAGTTCGCTCCAAAATCCGTACTGTATTCGTAATAATCATGGAAATCATCCAGATTGATATAATGTCCCGTTTCAAGGTCTCTATCAATTTCAACTGTTAGCGGTAAGTCTTCGGATAGTTCTTCAGTCAAATTAATGTTCATGGTAAGAAACTTACCTTCCTCAGTTCCAAGAAGCGAATTGTCCGAGGATATGGTGGAAGTAAGATTGACGAATTCATTTTTTTGACATCCAATCATTATAATTGAAAGGGTCATGAACCAGAAAAGCGTTTGGGTTTTACTTGTTTTTCTCATAAAATTGGGGTTTTGGATTAATTTAAATTAAAAAGATTTTAATTTTTTATTATGAAAGTCATCTGCCCATTTGATTAGTTTTTGAATGGGCTCAGGAGCGGATTGTCTTCCAGTTAAATTTATGAGGACATTCCCATAGGAGATGCTTATTTTTGGAAGGTCTCTTATCAATGGATTGCCATATTGTTTTTTTGCATTTGAAAAGTCTATCAATGAAAGTATTTCATCAAGCTCATCCTTATCCTTTCGGCTTAGTTTTCCTTGTTTAGTGGTTTTATTAATGAGATGTGTTAAAACAAAACGACCGTTAGATTCCATTTTGAGGGAATAAACAGGGCAATTACCCAAACATATTCCTGATTCAATAAACACCACCTGATTTGTCCAAGTAGATTGGCAATGCTGCGTGAGCAAAAAAATGAAGAAAATAAAAAACTTCATGGTGAATCTTTGGGACTTCAAATCTAGTTAAATCAATTTAAACAATATTATGTGAGGTTGTTAAAGCAGACCAGGTTTAAATGTTAAAATTAACATTCAATGCATGCTGATGATTAAATATGGTTTAGGCATAACACAGGGCTCTACTAAAAAAGATAGATCTAAATCATCATATCAAACATTTAAAAGCTGTGAATAACTATAGGGCTTTGACTTTCTTGGGGTTTAATTATTGCCTTAATTTTAAGTTGTGATTAAAACACCCACAGATTACCTAAAAGAACTCAACGAGACACAACTGGAACCGGTATTGCACAAGGATGGTCCATTGATGGTAATTGCTGGTGCAGGGTCGGGAAAGACCCGAGTGCTAACCTATCGCATTGCCCATTTGATGCAACAGGGGGTAGATGCTTTTTCAATTTTAGCTCTTACTTTTACCAACAAGGCTTCACGTGAAATGAAAGCTCGCATCGCTCAATTGGTAGGAGAGGGGGAAGCCAAGAACTTATGGATGGGAACTTTTCACTCTGTTTTTGCTCGAATCCTTCGTCAGGAAGCGGATAAATTGGGTTTTCCCAGAGACTTTACCATTTATGACACCCAAGACAGCAATCGTTTGATTGCCTCAATTATTAAAGAAATGGGGCTGGACAAGGACATCTACAAGTTCAAGCAGATACGAAATCGTATTTCCTCGTTTAAAAACAGTTTGATTACTGTCAAAGCTTATTATGGTGATCCCGAATTACAAGAAGCAGATGCGATGTCAAGACGGCCCAAATTGGGAGAAATATACAAGGAGTACACCGATCGCTGCTTTAAAGCTGGAGCCATGGATTTTGATGATCTTTTATTGAAAACCAATGAATTGTTGAACATGCATCCTCAGGTATTGGCCAAATATCAAGACCGTTTCCGCTATATTTTGGTGGATGAGTATCAAGACACCAATCACTCCCAGTATTTGATTGTTAGGGCCTTGTCCGATAAATTTCAAAATATCTGTGTGGTAGGGGACGATGCCCAAAGTATTTATGGATTTCGTGGGGCAAACATCAATAATATTTTAAATTTTCAAAAAGATTACCTCGATGTAAAGTTGTATCGATTAGAGCAAAACTACCGTTCGACAAAAAATATTGTCAATGCCGCCAATTCGATCATCAGTCACAACAAAAATAAGATCGAAAAGGTAGTGTGGACTTCCAATGGCGAGGGCAGTAAAATCAAAGTACAAAGATGCTCAAACGATGCGGATGAGGGCAGGGAAGTGGCTGCCCAGATCTTTGAGCTTAAAATGCAAAAACAACGGCAAAACAAAGAATTTGTCATTCTCTATCGCACCAATGCTCAGTCCAGAGCCATAGAAGACGCATTGAGGAAACGGGATATTCCCTATCGTATTTATGGCGGTTTGTCTTTTTATCAAAGAAAAGAGATAAAAGACCTCTTGGCCTATTTACGACTGATTGTGAACCACAAAGATGAGGAAAGCCTTAAAAGAGTGATCAATTATCCTGCGCGCGGCATCGGCCAAGCTACTTTAGACAAATTGATTATTGGAGCAAAGAACAACGGTCTTTCTCTTTTTGAAACCCTTCAAAAAGCAGTGGACCTTAATTTGTCCCTTAATTCTGGAACCCTGAAAAAGTTAGAGGAATTTGTCAATTTTATTTTAAGTCTTCAAATAGAAAACCAAAATTCCAATGCTTTTGAAATTGCTGAATTGGTGACCAAAAAAAGTGGGTTGGTTATGGAATTGAAAAAAGATGGAACACCAGAAGGGGTTTCCAAGGTGGAAAACATTGAGGAATTGCTCAATGGTATTCGTGATTTTGTAGAGGGGCAAAGAGAATTGGCCGATGCCAGCGGAAGTTTATCAGAGTTTTTGGAAGATGTGGCGCTGGCCACAGATTTCGACAATCAAAAAGATGAGGATATTGATTGTGTTTACTTAATGACCATTCATCTTTCCAAGGGACTAGAGTTTCCTGTAGTCTTTATTGTGGGCTTGGAGGAAGATCTTTTTCCATCTGCATTGAGTCTCAACACCAGAAGCGAGTTGGAGGAGGAGCGCCGGCTTTTTTATGTGGCCCTAACCCGTGCAGAACAAAAGGCCATTCTTACCTATACGCTTTCCCGCTACCGCTGGGGTAAACTGGTAGATGCCGAACCCAGTCGATTCATTGAGGAAATGGATGATCAATATATAGATTATGCCATCCCCAAAGAGGAATATGTTTTTAAGCCAATGATAGACAAAGGCATCTTTGGTGGTTTTGAACCGCCAAAGCCTCAGGTCAAAGAAAAAACCCAGAAAGAAAGGGTCAATACTGCCCCGAGTCAAAATCAATTGGGTAAACTCAGAAAAATCAATTCAGTTGACAACGCATCAACACCAAACATTTCTTCAGGATTAACCGATTTGGAGGAGGGAATGACTGTTGAGCATTCTCGTTTTGGATATGGTAAGGTGATATCCGTTGAGGGAAAAGCCAATGATAAAAAAGCACTTATCGATTTTAGAGGAGTTGGACAAAAACATCTGTTGTTGCGCTTTGCCAAACTCAGAATTAAAAATTAATGTCTAAACAGCTAAAATTCTACCAATCCAAGCCCAATCTCAAACACATAAGAAATACGGCTAAGGTGTTGGAGGAAGGAGGGCTTATTATTTACCCTACCGATACTGTTTACGCTCTGGGATGTTTGAGTAATAATATCAAAGGGCTAAAGCGTTTATCTAATATTAAAGATGTGAAACTGGACAAAGCCCCCTTCAGTTTTTTCATGCGAGATTTTAGTGATTTATCAAACTATGTTAAGCCTTTTGACAATTCGACCTTCAAACTTTTAAAACGATGTTTACCAGGGCCATATACTTTTATTCTACCCTGTTTAAAGCTCCTAAAGCCTTTTGAAAAAAGAAAATCAATTGGCATTCGGATGGCCGATCATCCCATTTTGTTGTCTTTGATGGATTTTCTCAATGCTCCCTTGATCACAACTTCTCTCCACGATGATGATGAAATATTGGAATACAGTACTGATCCAGATTTAATATTTGAGCGTTGGGAAAATCAAATTGATCTGATGTTGGACGATGGCTATGGTGGGAATATTCCTTCAACGGTCATCGACCTTTGTGGATCTGAACCGTCTGTTGTCAGGGAGGGGAAAGGAAATCTAGAGGTGTTGTAAAAAAAAACATCCGCCTCAGGCGGATGTTTTTTAAAGGTTTATTTAGACAGATTACTTCATTCCTTGTTGGATCAAATCGTAAAACTGGTCTAATTTTGGAAGAACAACAATACGAGTTCTTCTATTTCTTGCTCTGTTGGCTGCATTGTCATTGTCAACTAAAGGGATGTAGTAGCTTCGGCCAGCAGCGGTCATTCGCTCTGGACTTACACCAAAATCTTTTTGTAAAATTCTGATCACAGAAGTAGCGCGCTTTACACTTAAATCCCAATTGTCTTCGATTCCATCAATTTTGATTGGAACATTGTCTGTATGACCTTCAACCATGAACTCGATTTCGGGCTTGTCATTTACCACTTTTGCAACTTTCCCTAATACTTCTTTAGCTCTTTGTGTTACAGTATGGCTTCCACTTCTAAATAAAAGTTTATCGGAAATGGAGACATAAACAACGCCTTTTTCGACATTGATTTCAATGTCATCATCGCTCAAATTACCCAAAACTCCTTTTAGACTGGTAACCAATGCAAGGGTAACAGAATCCTTTTTGGTGACAGCTTCTTGCATGGTTTGAATCCTCATGTCCTTTTCTTTCATACTTTCCAAAGACATTTCAAGATTTTCAGCACCTTTTTGAGAGAGGGTGGTTAGATTACCGATGTTGTTAATCAAATCTTGATTGTTGGCCTGAAGAAAATTCACTCTGTCTTGAAGGGACGCCAATCGGGCTTCAGCAGCTTCCTTTTCCTCATTACAAGAGTTTAGTTTAATGGTTGTGTTGTCCAACATTGACTTGGTGTCCTGTTGAAGTGTCTCTAATTCAGCATATTTCTTTTGTGAAACACAGGAAGAAAGTAATGTTGAGAATACAATAGCAATGGCAAGATATTTTTTCATTTTAAATTTTGAACTATTTGTTAAACTTGGATAAAAGTAGCATAAAATCTCAAATAAACTTCAAGCGGCGTTAGAATTTCTTCTTTTTTAGAAAAAAATAAAGGAAAGGAAGGTTTCTTATATTATAATAGTCAATATAAAAAGGGTTTTTGGCTCTTTTTATTTTGAATTTAGAGTAGTTCAAATAAAAGAAATAATGGGCTTTCAAAACAGCTAAGGCGGAGGTGAATTTTAATTGTAAAACAAAAAATACTAGGGCCACTCCATCCCATAACATTCGCTCCATTAACCTCAAATAAATTTTCTCAGGTAGATTTTTTAGAAG
>CBFIIP010000063.1:0-2383 GCA_965662705.1 Flavobacteriaceae bacterium | reverse complement strand
GCAGGAGCTGGTTGTGCAGGACTTGCCCGCCACAAATATAATAGGTTTGAGGCGTATGACAATTATTTTAAATTCTTAATTTTATAACCAATCACTTAGCTTATCAAATGAAAATTTGGATTCTATTATTGTCTTTACTTTTTCTCAAATGCAACACTGACCTCAAAAAAGACTTTAAGTTTAGCTTAAAGGAAAACAGTCGAAAACTTACCCCTCAAGATACACTGAGGCTAAATATTGTCAACAAAAAAAACCACCCTATAGATTCTGTAATTTATCGATTGGGGAATCGAAAAATTGACACAAATGAACCGTTGAATGCGCATCCTCTTGGGATTCACATACTCACAGCTACCGTTTACAGCTCTGGCAAGAAAAACGAATACCAGCAACAAATCAGCATCCTTTCCAATACCCCTCCAAAATTATATTCCTATACCATTATCAATGAATACCCCCACGATAAAAATGCTTACACTCAGGGATTGGAGTTTTACAGAGATACCTTGTATGAAAGCACAGGGCTTAAAGGCAAATCCAGTTTGAGAAAGGTCAATTTTAATACTGGGAAGGTTTACCAAAAAATAGACTTGGACAAGGTATATTTTGGCGAGGGAATTTCGATTCTCAACGACAAATTATACCAACTGACTTGGCAGGGGAATATGGGGTTTCAATACGACCCCGATCAACTCAAAATGGAGCGTTCGTTTGCCTACCAAAACAGTAAAGAGGGTTGGGGACTATGCAATGACGGTGAAAATCTATACAAATCCGACGGCTCTCATCAAATTTGGATTTTGGACTCAAAAACCCAAAATGAAATTGATAAAATCCAAGTGATGACTGATAAAAATGCACTGAAAAAAATCAATGAACTGGAATGGGTAGATGGAAAAATTTATGCCAATACCTATCAATTCAAAAAGGAAGTAGGCATCATCATCAATCCTCTTAGTGGGGCCGTAGAAGGCGTAATTGATTTTTCTGGACTAAAAAGTAAGGTGGAACAAGTCCCTAATTTGGATGTTCTTAACGGCATTGCCTATCACCCCAAAAGGAAGACATTCTTTGTTACTGGGAAAAACTGGAGTAAATTATTCGAGGTAAAAATAAGCCCCAAGCCGTGAGTCACCGTTACACATCCATGGAAATAGTTAATAAGGAGCATCTGGATGACCTCAATCATGTCAACAATGTGCAGTACCTCTATTGGGCTCAAGAAGTGGCCAAAGCCCATTGGAATAAGATTCAAGAGCTATTGGATCAGACCGTTGGGGTTTGGATGGTCAGAAGTCACGAGGTAAACTATAAGCGGGGCGCATTCCTTGGGGAAAGCATCAGAATGGAGACTTATGTCAAAGACGTTCGAGGCCCATTGTCCATACATGTGGTTGATTTTTTTAATGATAAAAGCAACCAACTTCTGGTATGCGCCCAAACCCAATGGTGCTATGTAGATCTCACGAGCAGAAAACCGATTAAAATTCCAAACGGAGTAGCAACCTTATTTCTCATGGAATCACCTCCATTCTAATTTTATAGGACTTTTCTTACGCGTATTTTTAAGATTTCCTCTTCTTTTATTTAAGGCTATTCCCCTCATTTTAATTACCAATACTATGGTCAATTCAATTTGAGCTTAGTTTACAAAATCAATTGTTAACTAATTTGGTAAATAAATATTAGTCTCAAATCCTCTGTCAAATAAGGAGTTTTTAAAACTTTAGGGTCATGACCAAATATAAATAATTTAACGTAAACCCATTCGAAACCATAATAGAGAAAAGACAACAAACGATACCTGTGTTTTAATCTTTTCAAATTTCTAACAAATAAATGCATCGGTTTTAAGACAAACATCGGGCGCTCCCGACATTTGAATTAAAATAAGTAAACTATAGCGTACCCCAAATCTATAAAAATGTATTCTTTTCGACCTACGCTATATTCATCTCACAATAGGTTATTATTTGCGACTAAAAATGCTTTGTTTATCAAGTGTATTGAATTTCAAAGGGAATTAAATACGCTTACTTCGTTTTTCAAAAATGTTAAAACAGAGGGCAATCGTTACTTCAAACCATTTAATGTCACCGGAGCATGAACTTGATAAAAACACTAAAAAGTGGTATTCCATTCTTCATGATATTTGTATTTGTTTCAAAAAATGGCTTGGGACAATTTCAAGTTTCGGGAGACTTAAGCAATTATGAAAGTTTTGAGTCTGCTTCCCTACCAAGGGGTGGAATGAAACCACTGGAGGCTTAGCGTCAAAACCCCACCCTAATAAACATGGAAATAAGTCATTACAAAAGAATTGGACAAGTGATTTGTCTTTTGGTTTTGGAACGCATGCTACAGAAACAAAGGCTTTCAGTAG
>CBFIIP010000062.1:0-15633 GCA_965662705.1 Flavobacteriaceae bacterium | reverse complement strand
AATGATCCAAGTCAGGAATTTACCTTTAATTGTGTTGGTGTTGAATCCAAGGGCATGGGCAATTGATTTTGGGGCGATCAATTTCAAAACAGTTAGGTTAAGCGGTACCTAACAAATTTAGAGAATTAAGTTGAGCTTGGTAGGGGGTAGGGTTTCGTTAAGCGTTCTTAAATGCCTTTAATTTTTCAATGAGTTCTGGAACTACTTCAAAAGCATCCCCTATTACTCCATAATCAGCAGCTTTAAAGAAAGGGGCTTCTGGGTCATTATTGATGACCACTTTCACTTTAGAGGAGTTGATTCCGGCGAGGTGCTGAATGGCTCCAGATACCCCTACTGCAATATAGAGATTAGAGGCAACGGGTTTTCCGGTTTGCCCAACATGTTCGCTATGGGGTCTCCAGCCCATATCAGAAACGGGTTTTGAGCAAGCAGTGGCTGCTCCAAGGGTGTCGGCCAAATCTTCTATCAGATGCCAATTTTCGGGGCCTTTTAAACCACGACCCCCGGAGACTACGATATCGGCATCGGCAATGGTCACTTTACCAGTCGATTTTTCTACCTTTTCCACCTTCAAATTTAAAGCTGTATCGACAACTGATCCTCGCTCAACGCTCATCTGTTTTGAACTCTCAAAAATTCCGAAAGAATTGTTGGACAATCCAACAATATTAATTTCATTTTCCAGCATACATGTATTGAATGCTTTGTTGGTAAAACATGAGCGTTTTACGGTGAAGGGTTCAAGTTGGAGCGGGAGTCCCACTACGTTTGAGGCATAGCCTGCAGACAAAGATATTGCCAATTGAGGAGCCAAATATTTTGCATTCGCACTGGAGCTTATAAGAATTAATTTGCTGCTCTTTTCTTGCGCAATTTTAGTGATGTTTGCTGCATATTGTAGGACTGTAAAATCCACCAACGAAGGATCGTCAATTTGGATCAGCCGATCAATTCCATAAGCTTCAAGGGGTGTTGGGTCTTCTTGGTTAAAACTGACGGCAATTAATTCAACGCCGAGATTGTCCGCAATGGCTCGACCATAGGAGGCCAACTCGAATGCAGATTTTTTAAATTTTCCGTTTTCAGATTCTGTATAAACTAAAATACTCATTTGTTGTATCTCTATATTACTTTGGCTTCGTTATGAAGTAGATCGATGAGTTGGTCAATTTTGTTGGCATCGATCATTTTGACAGCTCCTTTGGGAGCAGGTTTTTCAAATTTTGAAATGGAGGATCTAATTTCACTTTCAACGGCGGGGACAACCGTCAAACTTTTTTGTCGGGCTTGCATGATCCCTCTCATATTGGGGATAATCAGATCTTTTTCTTCCACCAGTCCTTTTTGAGCACCAATTACTAGAGGAAGCTGACAGCTAACCGATTCAATGCCTCCATCAATTTCGCGTTGGGCTTTGGCGGTATTGCCTTCTACTTCAAGTCCCATGCAATTGGTAACGAAATTATACCCAATCAATGCTGATAGCATTCCGGGTACCATGGCTCCGTTATAGTCAATGGATTCCCTACCTGCAATGATCAGGTCGTATTGCACCTCTTGGCAGTGTGCACTCAATTGCCGGGCGACTTGAAATCCATCGGTGGGATTGAGGTCAATTCTAAAGGCCTTATCAGCACCAATGGCCAAACACTTTCTCAGGGTAGGTTCACAACTGGCATCACCCACGGTTATGACCGTTACCTCTGCCCCTTCTTTTTGTTGAAACCAAATGGCACGGGTAAGACCAAATTCATCGTTGGGGTTGATGATGTACTGCACTCCATTTTGATCAAAAGCGGTATCATTCTCAACAAAATTAATTTTAGAGGTGGTATCAGGCACATGGCTGATGCAAACCAATATATTCATCTTCTAAATTTTTTTATTTAAAATTAATCAAAATTTAAAATCTAATATTGATTAAAAACCAAATTAGCTTATAGCAAGATAGGTAATGTCTATTCGGATGGGCGAATCTATGCGATGGGTCGCATGATTTAGAAGAAGGACTATATAGTATCTTGAGGGACAAAACTACTCTTGATGAAGTCCATAAGGATACGATCCACCAACGACTGTCCATCGTCTGAAAATTCGATCTTGACCAGTTTAGGTTTATTGATCCACTTTTCAATTTTTTTCAATTTTTTTTCATTGAATCGATCCAAAACTGTGATGCCCATTTTTTTGAGTATAAAAGCATTGCACTTTTGTTCCACTTGGGATTTCATGGGAATGACCAATAGCGGTTTTTTTAGGTAGATCGCTTCAGCAGGTGTGGTAAACCCTGCCGCTGTAATAACCCCTCTGCACCCGGCCATTTTTTTTAGAAAAATATTTTCGTTAATTGGATGAAGGGTGATGTGATCCAACTTCTTTTTCGTTTTAATTTCATTGGAGAAAACATGAAATTTTTTGTCGGGAAAATACTTCAATACTTTGCAAATTTTTTTGATTGAATGAGAACTCAAATAAACCACAAAAGATTTCCCCTTTCTACTGTTGAGGTATTTTACTTTGTCTCTGATGATAGGATGAAAAATATTCTTTCCAAATTTTTTAAAGTGAAAACCATACCCATAATTAATTGGAACCAAGATTTTCATGAGTTTGACATACTGTTGGGTAATTTTGTTAGGTTTGGGGACTTTTTTTGAAGTCAAACTGAACTGATTGCTTAGGGCAAAACACTTCTTATTGCGTAAAAGACAGGCCCATGCTGTCACCGGATCAAAATCATTAATAATCAAGTCATAATTATTCACCGGTGCCATAATCACCTCCTTTACAAAAGTAAAGATGTTGTTTTTCAAAAGGGTCTTTAGCCAGTGAATACCACCACTACTCGTGTAACGAAATGTAAACCCCCGGTAGTGGTCAGAAATGGGGTAACCCAAGTCAAAACTATTTTTAGGGCCACTCAAAACCACATCCATATCTACCCTTTTGGTAAAATAGGGGATGAGGTGTTGAGCCCTACTGATATGACCGTTGCCTGTCGATTGAACTGCATATAAAATTTTCATCTATCCCCTCAAAACTTTAAAATCCTCTACCATTTCCTCAAACAATTTGGAATTGGTCTTTATCAATTCCTCATTTGGTTCTGAACTAGAATCTTTTTGTAATTCATGCTTGTAGATACTCCATTTTTTGTCATTGTATTCTAGTGCGGTAAGGCTTTCCACCCAATCTCCAGAATTCAAATAATACACTTCTCTGTCACTGACGTTGTATTTTTGGATATTGGGGTGATGAATATGTCCGCAAACCACATAATCGTATTGGTTTCGAGCCGCAATTTCGACAGCAGATTCCTCAAATTTGTTGATGAACTTAACCGCTTCCTTTACTTTATTTTTAACTGTTTTGGATAATGAAAGTCTTTCTTTTCCCATTTTTTCCAAAAGGAAATTGATAAGGCTGTTTAAAAGGATCAGTAAATCATACCCAATTCCCCCCAACTTCGTAAGCCATTTCGAGTATTGCATGGTCACGTCGAAAACATCTCCGTGAAAGAACCAAGCTTTTTTACCATCCAAATCCAAAACCAATTTGTTGTCGATTTTCAAATTATTGACTTGAAATCCAAGAAACTTTCTTAGCATCTCATCGTGGTTCCCTACCAAATAATGTACCTCAGTACCGGAACTGATCATTGTCATGAGATACTTTACTACTTTCATATGAGATTTGGGCCAGAATCTTTTGTTGAATTGCCAAATGTCTATTATATCTCCATTGAGAATTACCCTTTTGGGATCAATGGATTTTAAATATCTTAATAGTGCTTTCGATTGGCATCCATAAGTTCCCAAATGAATGTCTGAAATGACCACTAAATCTAACTTACGTATTTCCAAAGATTTTTGCATATAAATTTACTTTTTATAGCAATTGTCATTGTAAACTAAGTGTCAAGAAAAAGAAAAGACTGTATTAAGATTTACCTATAGGACTAACATTTGCAGTCGGGATTAGAATTCCTGCAATGCTCATATATTGAATATCCTTTGAAACTTTTGAACAGATCATCAAATTTTTTTTTGGAAGAATAACCACAAATTTTCCATACTCGATCCAAATCGGATTTAATTTTGTCCGAATCATTGGATTGAATGATGCTCTCTGCCAAAGAAACAGCATAAAGCAACTTTGACTTATCTGTTTCTTTAATAAAGGTGTTTTGTTCGCTTGGTTCAAACTCCATTATAGAACAATATACGAAATAGAAATAATAAACCTAAGATAATTATCTTTTGATGTCCATTGATGGCTAACCCATCAAAGATTGAACCTTCATTGCCAAGCCCATGTCTCCTGCAATTTTGATCTGGCCTCCCATCACAGCCATCATGGGATTGAGTTCCCCATCCCTTAATTTTTGAAGTACTTCTGTTGTTAGGGTAATGGTACAATCAGACTCTAAATCCTCCATCGAAACAGTGTTTACATCTCCTGTACCATCGATGAATATTGGATTTTCATCGACCATAAACTTAAGGGTACCTCCAAGTGGAGAAGCGTTATCGGCTCTTTTTTTAAACTGCTCAAAAACTATTTCGTGGCTCATAACAAGAAATTTATGGTAAATGTATAAAAAAATGTATCCCTAAACGTTTTTAAAAAATTTGATTTAATCAGGATAATCTTATTTTCTAATCAAATTTAAGCATAAATTTTCTTGTCCAACTTAATTTTATTTGTCTTGCCAACGCCTGTATTGCGCAAAAATAGCAGACAAACAAACTCTAAATTGAGCGGGTAAAAGACAATATAATTTTTCGTATTTTTTACTATGCACGCATAATATTTTTTAATAGATTTGTTAAAAACCAAATCATGCATTACAGAATAAAAAACGTTGCCGTTCTGGGTTCTGGTGTCATGGGGTCCGGAATAGCATGCCAATTGGCAAATGTAGGACTCGAAGTATTGATGCTCGATATTTTGCCTAGAGAACCCCTAGACAACAAAACCAACAGAAACAGTGTAGCCCAAAACGCACTGAACAAAGCCATTAAATCCAAACCCGCTCCACTTTACAAAAAAGAATATGCCGGTCGTATTACGGTCGGAAACCTGGAGGACGATTTTGAAAAAATTCAAGAGGCCGATTGGATCATAGAGGTAGTGGTTGAACGGCTGGACATCAAGCAACAAATTTTTGAAAAAGTTGAAAAATACAGAAAACCGGGAAGCATTGTCAGCTCAAACACTTCCAGTATCCCCATTTCTCAACTGTCTCAAGGGCGTTCAGAGGGATTTAAAAAACACTTTTGTGGCACCCATTTTTTTAACCCACCACGTTATTTAAGACTGCTTGAGATTATCCCCATACCAGAGACGGATCCCGATTTGGTTGATTTCTTCATGCATTTCGGAGAGATCAATTTGGGAAAACAAACCGTATTGTGCAAAGACACCCCTGCCTTTATCGCCAACAGAATAGGAGTTATGTCTGGGGTCAAAGTTTTTGATTTGACACAAAAACACGACTTAACCATTGAGGAAGTTGACGCATTGACCGGTTCCTTGATCGGGCGTCCCAATACGGGAACCTTCAGACTGCAAGATTTGGTAGGGCTGGATACAGGAGAAAAAGTCACCCAGTTTGTTGTCAATAACGTTAAAAACGATTCCTTTTTTGAGGCAGTAGGCAAGGCCCCTGAAACAAAATTCATGACCTTCCTGTTGGAAAATAATTTTTTAGGAAATAAAACAGGAAAGGGTTTTTATCAAAAAACAGATCAAAAAGACGAAAATGGCAAAACGATCATCAACGCATTGGATCTTAAAACCTTAGAATACAAGCCAAGTGTTAGGCCCAAAAACCCCATTCTAAAGGAAGCCAAAGCCATTGAAAATATGCAGAAAAGGCTAGCATTCTTGATCTCTAAAGAAGAGAAAGAAAATCTTTTCCTGAAAGAATATTTCGCAGCTATTTTTGCCTACGCTGCCCAACGCGTGCCTGAAATTTCAGATCAATACTATCCGGTAGATGATGCCATGAGAGCTGGTTATGTATGGGATTACGGCCCTTTTGAATACTGGGATTTGATCGGGTTCCAAAATGGGTTGGAGATGATCGAAGTTTCGGGAGCTGAAATACCCGATTGGATTCTGCAAATGCAAAAAGCGGGAGCGGAACAATTTTACAAATTCGAAAAAGGAGAAAAAAAATACTTTGATTTGGACCATCAGGCTTACAAAACGGTACCCGGATCCAATGGCTTTGTCATTTTGGAAAGCTTTCGCGAAAACACACCCCTCATCAAAAACAGTGAATGTACGGTTCACGACATTGGAGATGGCGTGATGTGTTTGGAATTTCAAAGCAAGAGCAACGCCATCGGCGAAGGGATTGGTAAGGCCATGGCCGAAGCCGTTGACAAAGCCGAAAATGAGGGCTGGAATGGTTTAGTGATTGGCAACAACGCCAAGCAATTCAGTGTAGGGGCAAATTTGATGAACATTGGGATGCTCGCCATGCAAAAACAATTTGACACCTTGGATCAAATGGTCGCTGATTTTCAATCGGTTAACATGCGAATAAGAACCTCAAAAATTCCAGTGGTGGTTGCCACTCAGGGTTATGTTTTTGGTGGAGGCTGCGAAATCACCATGCATTGTGATGCTGCGATAGCAGCGGCAGAGTCCTACATTGGACTGGTTGAAGTAGGGGTTGGTTTGATCCCTGGAGGAGGGGGAAGTAAAGAATTTGCCTTAAGGGTCTCCGATGGTTTTTACGAAGGAGATGTTCAAATGCCCATGTTGATCGACCACTTTAAATCCATCGCAACGGCAGCTGTTTCAACTTCTGCCTCTGAAGCTTTTGATCTGCACTACCTTTTGGAAAACCGTGACGCCATTTCCTACAACCTTCAGAGAAACATTGGTTTGGCCAAAGAAAAAGTACTAGAGCTCGCCAAAGATTATATCCCCCCTTCTCCGAGAGAAGACATTGAAGTATTGGGGAGAGCTGGATTGGGAGTACTCTACTCTGCCATCAACGAATACCGATTGGGTAAATTTATGTCGGAGTACGATGAGGAAATTGCTCGTAAATTGGCCTACGTGATGTGTGGAGGTGACTTGACCAGTCCGCAAAAAGTGAGTGAACAATATTTGCTCGATATCGAACGCGAAGCCTTCATGAGCCTATTGGGAGATCAAAAAACCATGGACAGAATACAATACTTATTGATGAACAACAAGCCCCTAAGAAACTAAAGATATGGAAGCATACATTGTAAAAGGATACAGAACTGCAGTAGGAAAAGCCAAAAAAGGCGGGTTTAAAAACTACCGCTCCGATGATATGGCAGTTGATGTTTTAAAGCATCTGATCGCTCAAGTACCGGCTTTGGATCCCACCACGGTGGACGACGTGATTGTTGGCTGTGCCAACCCTGAGGGAGAGCAAGGCCTTCAGGTAGGTCGGCTCATTTCCGCCAGAGCATTGGGCATCGAAGTCCCAGGGATCACCATCAACCGCTATTGTGCCTCCGGTTTGGAAGCCATTGCTATGGCAGTAGCCAAAATCAAAGCGGGAATGGGACACATCTACATTGCTGGAGGTACAGAGAGCATGAGTCTTATTCCCATGACGGGTTATAAGCTGTCTCCCAGCTATAAAGCCAACATGGAAAACATCAATTACCACGTCAGTATGGGAGCCACTGCAGAAGCAGTAGCCGAAAAATTCAACATCAGTCGTGAGGCAGCCGACGCTTTTTCTTTTGCATCCCACCAAAAAGCGGCGCACGCCATAGATCAGGGGTATTTTGAAGATGAAATTGTACCCATTACGGTGGAGGATGTGTATGTTAAAGACGGAAAAAAAGTCAGTAGCTCTCACACCGTATCGGTGGATGAAGGCGTTAGAAGAGATACCACCATTGAAGGGCTGTCCAAGTTAAGGGCGGTATTCAAACAAGAAGGTATCATCACTGCCGGCAATGCTTCACAAACTTCGGATGGAGCAGCCTTTACCTTGGTGATGAGCGAAGAAAAAGTCAAAGCGTTGGGCTTAGCCCCACAAGCCCGGATGGCCGCCTGTTCGGTGGGAGGAGTCGATCCACTCTATATGGGTATTGGACCCTGTGAAGCCATTCCAAAGGCATTGCAACAAGCAGGGCTAAAATTGTCTGATATTGAGCAAACAGAGCTCAACGAAGCCTTTGCCGCTCAAGCCTTGGCCGTCATTCAAGAAAGTGGTCTGGATCCCGATACCGTCAACGTCAATGGAGGCGCCGTGGCCATGGGTCACCCGCTGGGTTGTACCGGAGCCAAGCTCACCATTCAATTGTTGAACGAAATGCAACGCCGCAACCAAAAATATGGTATGGTTACTGCCTGTGTAGGAGGAGGTCAAGGGATTGCCGGAATCTTTGAAAGGCTATAGGTTAAACCTTTTTAACCACATAAGTTACCACGCCCCAGATGATCAATTCATTGTCCTCTGTCACCTTGATGGGTTGGTATTTGGGGTTTTCGGGCATCAGATAAACACAGTCTTGTTCCACTTTTAGACGTTTTACGGTGAATTCACCGTCGATAAAACACACGGCGATTTTATTGTCTTGGGGTTCCAAACTGCGGTCGATAACCAAAAGATCTCCGTCGTCCAAGCCCGCCCCTTGCATGGATTCCCCCGATACCCGGGCGTAGAAAGTTGCCTCTTCATTTTTGACCACTTCGCGGTCAATACTGATGCGCAATTCCTTAAAATCATCGGCGGGGGAGGGGAAACCGGCCGAAATACCCTCTTGCGCCAAAAAGGAGGGTTTTCCCATCTCCTGATCAGGTTGAAAAAAAATAATCTTATCCCGTTTATCACTCATTTGACTTTGATGATTTCGTTGATCTCTGTGGTAAATCGGTTGGAAAGATGCTCTCGTTTCATCTTCCAAGTTTGTTTTAGATCCTGATTGGCCAATTTCATTCGGTGTGGGCCATGACGACGGTGAATTTTATCCAAGGTTTGCATCAGTGCTGTATGTTTTGCCGTATCCTGTTCGAACAAGGTGATTTGTCTGGAAGAAGAAGGCGTAAGTCCCAGCAGTATGACCCCTGCTTTTTTGTATTCGATCCCCGGTTTGAAGATGTTTCTTAATCCCATCAGCGCATAACGATTCAAAACAAAATTGGAGTCTGTTGGATGGGGCAAAGTCAGGGTGCAACCGTTTCGGTATTGCCTGGCATTGGGATCAAAAGGGTTACTTCTCACAAAAACGTGCAGGGCAGTGGCACAGCTTTTTTGTTTTCTCAGTTTTTCGGCCGCCAAAAGGGTGTAGGTGGTGATGCGTTCCTCAATATTAATAAATATAGTTAGTAAATTTTTGAAACTTCGAGTAGTGGCAATGGATTGCTTGGCGGGGGTCACTTCCTCTAATTGTATGGAAGGAATGCCCTCTAAGTCTCTTTTCAATCGCAGTCCCAGTATGCTCATGTGTTTTTTGACCCATTCATCGGGTAAATTCACAAAATCCAAAGCGGTTTTTATCTGCATGGCTTGAAGTCGTTTGGCGTGTTGTCTGCCCACACCCCAAACATCTTCTATGGCGGTCCATTTCAATGCTTTTAATCGTTTTTCATCATTGTCGATGCAATACACCCCTTGGGTTCTTTGATCAAATTTTTTAGCAATTTTATTGGCGATTTTGGCCAATGCTTTGGAAGGAGCCAATCCTATCGATACGGGAATTCCAGTCCATTTTCGCACCTGCTTGCGCATTTTCAGCCCCCTTTCCATCAGGTCAAAATGATCAAAGCCTTCAAACTTTAAAAAGGCTTCGTCTATGCTGTATATTTCCACATTGGGGGTGTAGGTTTCCAAGATCTTCATCACCCGATTGCTCATGTCACCGTAGAGGGGATAGTTGGAAGAAAACACCTTGATATTGTGCTTTTTGAATTCGTTTCGAAATTTAAAGGCAGGAGCTCCCATAGGAATCCCGAGTGCTTTGGCCTCATTGCTCCTGGCAATCACACAACCGTCATTGTTGGAAAGGATCACCACTGCCTTGCCCTCGTACTGAGGCTGGAAAACCCGTTCGCAAGAAGCATAAAAATTATTGCAGTCAATTAAAGCAAACATCTGTGAAATCAAACTTTGAAAGAGATGGCCATGCAAACAGCCTGTATTTTTAATCTAAAAACAACTCCGTCATCAACACCCATCCATTACAAATTTAATAAGAATTGGATTGTTTTACGGACAAAATTGAACCTCTTTGGGCAAAAATTGTAATTTTGTTTTAAGGATTAGTAGTAAGTATGATTTAATGGACAAATTTTCATTTTTAAATTCGGCTCACACCGCCTATTTTGCCGAATTATACGACCAATACCTACAAAATCCAGATGCTGTAGAACCCAGTTGGAGAGCATTTTTTCAAGGCTTTGATTTTGGGATGGAGCACGGAGAATGGCCTGCAGAGGTTACAGCGGTAGAAGTACCCGAGTCGGTCAAAAAAGAATTTCAGGTGGTAAAGCTTATTGAAGGCTATCGCACCCGTGGTCACCTGTTTACCAAAACCAACCCCGTTCGGAACAGAAGAACCTACAGTCCCAATTTAGCAGTAGAAAACTTTGGATTGTCTCAAGACGATTTGTCCACCGTTTTCAATGCAGGATCCATTGTGGGTATTGGCCCCAGTACCTTAACCACCATCATCGAACATCTTCAACGTACCTATTGTGACTCCATTGGAGTAGAATATATGTATGTGAGGAATGTTGAGAAAAAAGATTGGATCAAAAATCGATTACACCAAAATCAAAACCATCCGAACTTTAGTACACAACAAAAGAAAGATATCCTCAACAAATTGAATCAAGCGGTTAGCTTTGAAACTTTTTTACATACCAAATACGTGGGGCAAAAGCGATTTTCTTTAGAAGGGGGAGAGTCGCTAATTCCAGCACTGGATTCATTGGTTTTGGCTGCCGCGGCCAAAGGGGTGGAAGAATTTATTATGGGTATGGCGCACAGAGGAAGACTCAATACTCTGACCAATATATTTGGAAAATCCCCAAAAGATATTTTTAGCGAGTTTGACGGAAAAGACTACGATGAGGTGGTTTTTGACGGTGACGTTAAATACCATATGGGTTGGACTGCAAAGATTGACCCCAACAATAATGGTAAAAAAATCAATATCAATTTGGCACCCAATCCTTCCCACTTGGAAACAGTAGGTGCTGTGGTGGAAGGAATTACTCGAGCCAAAATGGAAAATAAATTCAATGGAGACCCCTCCAAAGTGTTGCCTATTATTGTCCACGGTGATGCAGCCATTGCTGGACAGGGGATTGCCTATGAAATTGTTCAAATGGCTCGATTGAAAGGCTACTCCACTGGGGGAACCATTCACATTGTGGTCAACAACCAAATAGGTTTCACCACCAATTACCTCGATGCGCGCTCCAGTACCTATTGTACCGATGTGGGCAAAGTGACCTTATCCCCCGTTCTCCATGTCAATGCAGATGATGTGGAGGCAGTCGTCCACTCCGTATTGTTTGCCCTCGAATATAGGATGCACTTCAATGCCGATGTATTCTTAGATCTATTGGGTTATAGAAGATACGGCCACAACGAAGGAGACGAGCCACGGTTTACCCAACCCAAACTATACAAGGCCATTGCCGCCCATAAAAACCCCCGAGACATCTATGCCGAAAAGCTCATGGCACAGGGGCTTATAGACCCCGAGTATGTCAAAAAACTGGAAGTTGAGTACAAATTCAGATTGGAGCAAAACCTACAAATTTCTCGAACCGAAGAGACTACAGTGGTCATTCCATTTATGGAGGACGAATGGGAGGGATATAAAAGAGTAGATGAGAAAGGAATGGACCAGGAGGTGGCAACTGCTGTTCGTCTCGACCAATTGTCACTGGTGGCCAAGACCATTTCCAATTTACCCCCCGACAAGAAATTCCTCAGAAAAATTGAACGGTTGATTGCGGATCGCAACAAGATGTTTTTTGAAAGCGATCGGCTGGATTGGGCCATGGGTGAATTATTGGCTTACGGGACTTTGCTTACAGAAGGCTATGATGTTCGCCTTTCTGGTCAAGATGTGGAGCGGGGTACCTTTTCCCATCGACATGCAGTGCTCAAAGCCGAATCTTCAGAAGAAGAAGTGATCCTGCTAAACCACATTGACCCTTCAGCACAAGGTAAATTCACTGTATACAATTCTTTCCTTTCGGAATATGGTGTGTTAGGATTTGATTACGGATATGCTATGGCAAGCCCTAAAACCTTGACCATATGGGAGGCTCAGTTTGGTGACTTTTCCAATGGTGCGCAGATCATGATTGATCAATACATCTCCGCGGCCGAAGACAAGTGGAAAACACAAAATGGAATCGTGATGCTCCTCCCTCATGGCTATGAAGGACAAGGTGCAGAACATTCCTCTGCCCGAATGGAACGTTATCTACAGCTGTGTGCTAAAGACAATATGTTTGTAGCCAATTGTACCACTCCTGCTAATTTTTTTCATTTACTCAGAAGACAGATGAAAGGGGCTTTTAGAAAACCACTCATCGTATTTACCCCCAAGAGCTTATTGCGCCATCCCCTTGCAGTGTCAAAGGTGGAGGAATTCACTAATGGAACTTTTCAAAGACTGATTCCAGATCCTTTAGTCAATGCTAAACAAGCCAAAAAACTCGTTTTTTGCTCTGGAAAATTTTACTACGATTTGATCGATGCAAGAGCAGAGAAAGAACGAATGGACGTAGCCATTGTTCGATTGGAGCAATTGTTTCCTCTACCTCAACAAGAAATTCAAGCCCAATTCAAGGCCTACAACAATGTGGAGGAAGTGGTTTGGGCCCAAGAGGAACCCAGAAATATGGGAGCATGGGGCTATCTGTTACTCCATCTTCCCGAAGCCCAACAAATGCGACCTGCTTCTAGAAGGTATTATGGTTCCCCTGCGGCGGGTAGTGCCGTAAGATTTAAAAACAGACATCAACAAGTGATCGACTATGTCTTTGATCCTGTTTTGGATAATTTTATTAGAAAAAAAATAAATCGTCATAAACTATGATTTTAGAGATGAAAGTACCCTCGCCTGGGGAGTCCATAACCGAGGTGGAAATTGCCCAATGGCTGGTTGCAGATGGCGACTATGTCGAGAAAGATCAGGCCATTGCAGAGGTAGACTCTGATAAGGCCACACTGGAATTGCCTGCGGAGGTTAGTGGAACCATTACCCTCAAAGCTGAAGAGGGAGATGCTGTGGCGGTAGGTCAGGTCGTTTGCCTTATTGATACAGAAGGCGCACCAAAAGAGGGGCAAAGTCAGTCCCCTTCAACCGAAACTGTCCCGCCTGCAACTGCAGCTCCTGTAACGGCTCCGTCAGCCAATCAAAATTATGCCGCCGGGAGTCCCTCTCCTGCTGCCAAAAAAATCATAGCCGAAAAAGGAATGGATTTGGATAGTGTCATCGGTACCGGAAGGAACGGGAGAATCACCAAGGAGGATGCCGTCAAGGCTGTTCCTTCGATGGGTACAGCCCCCATAGGCGGTAATAGAGGTGAGGAAAGAAAAAAACTTTCGATGCTCCGCAGAAAAGTGGCTGAAAGACTCGTCGCAGTCAAAAATGAAACCGCCATGCTCACCACTTTTAACGAAGCAGATATGGCTCCTATTTTTGCATTGCGAAAAAAGTATAAAGAAATCTTTGCCGAAAAACACGACGTCAGCCTTGGGTTCATGAGTTTCTTCACTAAAGCTGTAGTAAGGGCATTGCAAATGTACCCAGATGTCAATTCCATGATTGATGGGGATTACAAAATCACTTACAATTACTGTGACATCAGTGTTGCGGTTTCCGGCCCCAAAGGATTGATGGTGCCCGTAGTGAGAGGTGCGGAAAATTTATCTTTCAGGGCCATTGAACAAGAAATCAAACGATTGGCCATTCGTGCAAGAGAGGGTCAAATCACAGTTGATGATATGACTGGGGGAACATTTACCATTTCCAATGGTGGGGTTTTCGGTTCCATGTTGTCCACACCAATTATCAATCCTCCACAGTCTGGTATTTTGGGCATGCACAACATCATCGAGCGCCCCGTTGCCATTGAGGGTAAAGTTGAAATTCGTCCCATGATGTATTTGGCCTTATCCTATGATCACCGTATCATTGACGGAAAAGAGTCCGTAGGATTTTTGGTAGCGATCAAAGAGGCATTAGAAAGCCCGCAGGAGCTGTTGATGGACAATGACATTGAAAAAGCCCTCGAATTATAAGGTGAGGGTTCTGCTGTTGTAGTCGATAAGTGCCCTGTTTTTTTTTAAAAAATCAGCACCCAGTATCCCATCGATGGGTTTTACTTTTTCGTATTCTAATGTGGCGTTGATGTGTTGCATATCGAGTAAAACAAATGCGTGTTTTCTGACCGAATATTTTCCCAAGATCAAATCGCATTGGTGACCCAATACGGCTTTGACTTTGTCTTTCCCTGCCCCTGCTGCTTCAAAAGGGTCTCCTTTTTCTTTAATATTGAAATTTTCTTTTTTAGAAAGTGCGATACAACTGCTTGAAGCTCCCGTATCAACTAGTAAAACAGCTTTGATCCCATTGATTCTCGCACTACAGATCAGGTGTTTGGTTTTTGTAATTCTGAGTTTGACTTTTCGTTTACGGTTTTTATCCAACAATTTGTAGCATTTTTACAAATGTAAAAAACGAAAGCTTATTTTTACAGCCTATGAAATTGATTGATACCCATACCCATCTCTATTTGGATGCTTTTGACGAAGACCGGGATGAATTGATTCAAAAGGCTGTACAAAAAGGGGTCGATCGTTTTTATCTTCCTTCCATCGACAGCTCCCATACCGATAGGATGTTGGCCATGGAAGAAAAATATCCGGATCTTGTACGACTGATGATGGGGTTGCATCCTACTTATGTCAAAGAAAACTACAAAGAAGAACTCGAGCATGTAGCCCAATATTTGAACCAGCGTGATTTTGTTGCCGTAGGGGAGATTGGCATTGATCTGTATTGGGATCAGAGCTTTCTCAAACAACAACAAGAGGTTTTTGATACTCAAATTCGTTGGGCCAAAGAAAAGCTGTTGCCCATCGTAATCCATTGCAGGGCAGCCTTTGACGAGGTCTTTGAAGTTTTGGAAGGGCATAGGGGAGATGATTTATTCGGGATTTTCCACTGTTTTAGCGGAACGAAACAACAAGCCGTACGGGCCATCGATTTAAATTTTAAACTGGGTATAGGAGGGGTGGTGACCTTTAAAAATGGTAAAATCGATCAGTTTTTGGATCAAATTTCCTTAGATCATATTGTTTTAGAAACCGATGCGCCTTATTTAGCGCCTGTTCCTTTTAGGGGCAAACGCAACCAAAGTGATTACCTGATTTTTGTTCTTCAAAAATTAGCGAACCTGTACCGAAAAAGCGAAAAGGACTTGGCAACGATAACTACAAAAAATGCCCTTGAGGTCTTTAAATTATAAATCAACCAATGGTTTTTTGGACGATTTTAGATACTTCGTCTTTAATGATTTAAAAATTTTAAAGAAAAAATAATTTTTCGTTAATTGCCGATTGTTAAAGTAAATAGAGAGGTGGCCGAG
>CBFIIP010000061.1:0-11879 GCA_965662705.1 Flavobacteriaceae bacterium | reverse complement strand
ATTACTTTTTGAAGACGCTCCCGAAAATCAGAGGATCGACTTTTGGATTTATCCCCACTTGATGGCGAGCCAAATGGGGAAAAATGACATTGAGCTTTTTTTTGACAATGGATTGGAAACCCTCAGTTATGGGTACGGATTACAAACCGGTGTAGAATTCAATCAAAAAATACGATTGATCTTCCTGGTCAATCAATTGGTCAATACCCTTAACCCTGAAACATTGGGGATTCCCGTACTTCGTTTTACACTGGCCTACCGCCTTTAGAATCTTAAACTGAGCCCCGCCAAAAAATTAAATTGAGCTTGAGGATAATACCCTGCCCCCTCGATGGTTGTTACTACGCCAGGAACGGAATAATCATCATTAAAGGTGTAGAAATAGCCATTGGAAACGTATTGAGTTCCAAAAAGGTTGTTCATTAGCAATGAAATATTAATCTCTTGAAACAAGCTTTGGGGGGTGATACGATAGTTGATATTGAAATCGGATACCGTATAGTCCTCTAACTTTGACCTATTGGAATCGATATTCCCCATATATTGTTCTCCAACATATTTGGTAAGTAAAGTCATTTCCCAGTGGGGAGAGGGTTGAAATGCAATTCTATTTCCTGCAACGATTGAGGGAGAAAAAGAAAGGTGGGTATCTCCCAGGGCAGTCAAAACTCCGTCGCGTTGAAAGTAAAAATCATGATTGCGGTTCCGACTCAATGTCATGTTGGGCTGCCAGACCCATCGGCTACCTAATGCAATGGTCCCTTCTAATTCTATCCCCATTCGGCTACTTTCTCCAACGTTTTGCCTAATGGGGGATCCCACATCGTCCAAAGCACCCGTGAGGGCCAATTGGTTGGTATAATCCATCCAATAGAAATTCAGCCCTAAGATGGCTTTTTCTGTATTGAAACGCCACCCCAATTCATAGTCGTTGAGTTCCTCGGGTTGGGGATTCCCATTTTCAAAATCGGATCGACTCGGCTCCCGATTTGCCCTGGCGAATGAAATATAGAATTTGTTTTGGGGGTTCAGGGTATAAACCAGTCCGGCTTTGGGGTTAAAGAATCCGTAGTTTTCGTTTACATTGATGGGTTCGGGCCCTTTTAAATTTCCTTTGGCGGTATATGATATACTGCGGTATTGTAGATCCAAATAGCCGGAAATGCGGTCATTGAATCGGTGGTTGACCTTGGCATAAACATTCCCTTCTTTTTTATCGCCTTGATTTTCGTAAAAGCGATGCCCCGGCTGAACACCCGAGGCATAATCTGCAAATATCAAAGCTCCAAAATGATCCCCCACATAGCTACTGTAGAGTACTCCCAGATTCCACTCTGTATTGCCTTTTTGCTTGTTGAGCGAAAAAGTTGCCACATAGTAATCATTGTCCAGCCACTTTTGAATAATATTTTCGGTAGTATCTATGGTCGTCCCCCCTATATTGATGGGCTGTAGTCCCAAATAACTAAAATTATTGTCAGAAGAAAAGTTGATATTTTGCTCGAACCAAAGGTCTTTGTACTCTTCGTAATAACCACGTCCATAGGTATAGTTCAATCCCAACGACAGGCTGGTATAGGTATCGATCTTTTGATTCCAATGGAATTGATAATGGTCTTGACGGTAATTGTCCACTTGGTTGTCGTAGTGACCCTCTAAACCTCCGTTATCGTCATAAATTTCTCCAGCAGGGTTGTATCTCCTGTTGGTATTCAAAGTATTGGCATCCAAACCAAACCATGACTGATAAGTGATTTCGTGTCCCCCAAAAGCGAGGGCTTTGATCAGTGTATTTTCGTCTTGAAAAGCCGCTTGTAAAAAGTAGGATTTTAAATCCGAGCTGGCTCTTTCTACATACCCGTCGGAGGTGATCTTGGACAACCTTCCCGAGAGCTCAAAGTGCTCGTTCAGCAATCCGGTGGAGAATTTCAAAGTGTGCTTTAGGGTATTAAAGCTTCCCACAGTATTGGCAATTTCTGCATAGGCATTTTGGGAAACCTCTTCGGTCAGTAAATTGATACTGGCACCAAAGGCCCCAGAACCATTGGTCGAAGTCCCTACCCCTCTTTGGATCTGAAGGGAAGACACCGAAGAGGCAAAATCGGGCATGTTCACCCAATAGACCCCCTGACTTTCGGAATCGTTGTAGGGAATCCCATTAATGGTCACATTGACACGGGTAGCGTCGCTTCCCCGCACTCGGATTCCGGTATAGCCGATTCCCGCTCCAGCATCACTAGTGGTCACCACTCCAGGCAGGTAATTGAGCAGTATGGGCAGGTCTTGACCTAGATTTCTGGAAGCCAATTCCTCCTCGTCCACATTGCTAAAAGCAAAAGGCTGATCCTCGTCCACCCGCAGTCCTGCGAGTTTCACTTCTTCTAACTGAATTTCAGGTATACTATCTGGGACAACAGTAGTTTGTGCAAGCGATGGTGTTACAAAAATCATCACTAATACTCTAAAATAAATCGTTTTCATCCGAATAGTTTTATTCGAATAAAAGGGGTGATTATTCTTTGAATTAAAAGTTAATTAAAAATCCCTTGGCAGCATTACCTGCCCAGGTTCAATGGGTATGATCTCAGCCTGCCGGTGGCGGGCACCCCTTTGAGATATGGGGCAAAGATAAGTTAGGAATAATATATTCAAAAGATTTTATTGCATTTTTAGTAATGGATCAATGAAAGCTATGGCCTTGTTCAATCGAGCAACCGGATTCCCTTCTAAGATCAAATATTTTTTTTGCATCTCGTCCAAAGTCCTTTTGAAATGATCAAACATCGACTGACGATCATCGGGTCGATCCCTTAAATCGTCTTTAACCCAAGGGACATCGATTCCCGTAAGAAGGTAGAAGTCGTATTTGAGCTTTTTGCAAACCTCCAAAATCGCAGGGTCGCAATGGCCATCAAAATGGGTTTCTGACCACACCCGAGTAACCAGCACATTGGTATCACAGAACAAAACCTTATTGGCTTGGGCTGCCTTTTGGTTTTCCCGTTCCAATTGCCCTTCGACAATAATGGGCAAATCTTCCAAACTACAAACCGCTTGTTGCTCCTCCCATTTTTTTTGAAGATAATCTCTAGCAAATTCTTCCACCCATTCCGTTTGATAGTGCTGGGCCAATGCTTCGGCCAAGGTCGTTTTGCCAGATGATTCCGGCCCGTAGAGTACTACCCGAGGGATATGGGAGTGGGTTTGTCTAAGATCTTTTTCCATGAGCGGTAACCATAAATGGCAATCAGGGTAAAGATAATATATTGTAAACTGGTCAGAATAAGTCCCTTGTAGAAATAGAGCGGGACAGAGATGATATCCCCAACGATCCAAAAAAGCCAATGTTCTAATTTTCGGCGAGCCATCAAGCCCATTCCCACAAAAAATATGGCGGTGGTAAAGGTGTCAACATAGGCTGTCCAATCCACCCATTTATCAAAAGCTTGATAAACACAAAAGACAAACAACAGACTGGCCAGAAAGAGGACTATCGCTGTTTTGTATTCTTTAGAAGTGGTGGCAGTGATGGGATGGACAATGACCTCTTCTTCCTTTTTTGACCAATAATACCATCCATAAGCACTCATTATAAAATAATAGGCATTGATGATCATATCACCTAAAAGCGACCATTTGAGCAGGAGATAAACAAAAATAGCAGTGGAAACCATTCCGGTGGGATAGACCCAAATCGTGTTTTTTTTGGCGTACCAAACGCTGAGCAATCCAAAAATAACCCCGCAAACTTCGAGGACAATATCTACGGTGGCATAACCACTGTATTGCCCCAATAAAAACTCAAAAACTGGGGACATACGCGCTGCGGTCTCCTTTGATGATTTTCATGTTTAAAACCACAGAAGGCTCATTCTCAAAACTTTCCTTTATGACTTCTTGCAGGGAGGACATTAATGCATCGTATTCCCCATAGATTTGGGTACTCATGGGGTTTTCCAATACTTTAAAACCAAGGGTTCGCAGTTTTTTGATGAAACTTTTAATGGAAATTTCAAAATCATCATTCAAGGGGAGGAGGGTCAATTCTACAGAAATTTTCATACTATCACTTTTAATTATTTTGCAGGGCCAAAGTGCCACAGTAGGCCTTTTCGATGATAAAATTAAGAGAAAAATCGAGGGTTTTCCCTGAAATAAAAACTTTTGCACTTCCGCATGTGTCTCCCCATTGAAAGGGGGCTACCTGCAGTTGCTCAGAAAACACAATCCCTTTGATTTTTAGGGCTTTGTAAAGGGCTTCTTTTGCCGTCCAAATCAAGGTAAGTTTTTCAATTTTTAAGTGACTTTCCAGGGCGAAGCTTTCGTTTGGATGCAAAAAACGAGGGGCGATCCGCTCAATCTTGGGTCGATAAACTTCCAAATCAATTCCCAGGGGTATGGTACCCAAAGCGATTCCTGCCAGGTTTCTCGTATGAGAAATAGAAAGTTGCTGTCCCGATTCCAGATGTGGAACATTTTTCAGGTCATGACTTAAGTCAAGAGGGGAAATCCCGGCCTCCAAAAGGAGTCTCCGGGAAGCCAAAAACTCTTTTTGGTGGGAAATGACCTTTCGTTTTTGGAATCTGATTTCGTCTGCTTTAGAGAGTTTAAGGTTTTTTTTCAGCACCTCCAAGGGTTCTTCAATATGCCAGATCAAAATCCGGGTAAGCTCGTCAATCTTGCGCCTTTGGTGTATTGGCATTTGATATTGAAATTAAAGTGCGTACTTTTGCTGAAAATTGTTAATAAAGATACGACTATGGGAACGAAAACCGCCACCAGCTATTTACCCTATAAGGTTAAGGACATGTCCTTGGCCGAATTTGGCAGAAGAGAAATCCATTTGGCCGAAGCAGAAATGCCAGGTTTGATGGCCTTGAGAAAAGAGTATGGGGAAAGCCAGCCGCTCAAAGGCGCTCGCATTGCCGGTTGTTTGCACATGACCATACAAACCGCTGTATTGATCGAAACATTGGTCGCCTTGGGAGCAGAGGTCACTTGGAGTTCTTGTAATATATTTTCTACGCAAGACCACGCAGCAGCAGCGATCGCAGCAGCGGGAATCCCTGTCTATGCTTGGAAGGGCATGAACGAGGAAGAATTCGATTGGTGTATAGAGCAAACTTTATTTTTTGGGGAGGAGCGTGAGCCGCTGAACATGATTTTGGACGATGGTGGAGACCTCACCAATTTGGTTTTGGATCACTACCCTGAGTTGGTAAAGGAGATCAAAGGTTTGTCGGAGGAGACAACTACTGGAGTTCACCGACTTTATGAAAGAATGAAAAACGGTACCCTGCCTTTACCGGCAATCAACGTAAACGACTCTGTAACCAAGTCCAAATTCGACAACAAATACGGTTGTAAAGAAAGTGCAGTAGATGCGATCCGTAGGGCTACCGATGTGATGCTGGCCGGAAAAAGGGTCGTCGTGGCAGGATACGGAGATGTTGGAAAAGGGACCGCTGCCTCTTTTAAAGGCGCTGGAGCGATTGTGACCGTTACCGAAATCGATCCCATTTGTGCGCTGCAAGCCGCCATGGACGGTTATGAAGTCAAAAAATTATCCAACGTCATCGCCAATGCCGATATCGTTATCACCGCCACTGGAAACAAAGATATTTTGAGAAAAGAGTATTTCTTGGCCCTTAAAGACAAAGCCATTGTTTGTAATATTGGTCATTTTGATAACGAAATCGATATGGCTTGGTTGAATGAAAATTACGGACATACTAAAGTGGAAATTAAGCCACAAGTAGATCTCTATACTTTGGAGGAAGGAAAAGAATTGATCGTTTTGGCGGAAGGCCGATTGGTCAATTTGGGATGTGCTACCGGCCACCCCAGCTTTGTGATGAGTAATTCCTTTACCAATCAGACCTTGGCGCAAATCGAATTGTGGAATCACTCCCACAATTATGAAAACAAGGTTTATATGTTGCCCAAGCACTTGGATGAGAAGGTAGCTGCCCTGCATTTGGACCATTTGGGGGTTGAGCTGGACGATCTTTCGGAAGATCAAGCCTCTTATATTGGCGTGTCAGTCAAAGGGCCTTTTAAACCGGAATACTACCGATACTAAAAGACTAAGAAGTCCAATAAAAAACCCGCCAATAGGCGGGTTTTTTTGTGGTCATTGGTTTATATCTAAGCCTCAAAAGGCTCGATAGAAACATAAGACTTGTTATCTTTCTTTTTGGTAAATTTCACCAAGCCGTCTACTTTGGCATGCAGGGTGTGGTCTTTACCGAGGTAAACGTTTTCACCGGGATTGTGGGCGGTTCCACGTTGACGAACGATGATGTTCCCCGCTCTGGCGGCCTGGCCACCAAAAATCTTAACCCCTAAGCGTTTCGATTCTGATTCTCTTCCGTTTTTGGAGCTCCCTACTCCTTTCTTATGTGCCATTTTGTGTTATTTTTTGGGTGATCTTTATTGGTTTAAAGCAGCGATTAGTTCTGCCTTTTTTAAGCTGGTGTAACCACTGATTCCTTTTGCTTTTGCAGCAGCCTTTAGTTCGGCTACGGTCATTTTGGAATAATCGACCTTGGCCTCCTTTGCGGGTGCTTTTTTGGCCGGTGCTTTTTCAGCTTTGGCGGCTTTGGGTTTGTCCTCCGCTATGGCAGGCGCTTTTTTGGCGGCTGTGGCTTTGGCAGGTGCCGGTGCTTTTTCAGCTTTGGGTTTTGCAGCAACGGGTTTGGCCCCGGAAGCTACAATTTTTTCAACCATTAATTCGGTCAAGGCCTGACGATGTCCGTTTTTGACACGGTATCCTTTACGTCGTTTTTTCTTGAAAACGATGACTTTATCCCCCTTTAGGTGACCAACGACTTTGGCCTCTACAGCTGCGCCGCTTATAGCCGGGGCGCCAACAGTCACTTTTTTTCCATCGTCGAGCAAATAGACTTTATCAAAGGAAACCTTGCTTCCTTCTTTGTCTTGCAAACGATGTACGAAAAGCTTTTGGTCTTTTGCAACTTTAAATTGCTGCCCTGCTATCTCTACAATTGCGTACATAGTTGATATTTTTGGATTGCAAAGATAGTTATTTTGATTTCAAAAACAAGTTTGTAAAATTTAATTTAAGGCATGCATTGTAAACCTGCGCCTAAGTTTCAAGGTCAATCTGCTAATATCTTATCCTCGTTTTTAACGAGATAATCACAGGCTACATTCACCACCTCGTTGAGCTTCATATTTCTTGATGAGGCAAGAAAAGACAACTTCTTGTGCAATTGATTTGAAGTTCTGACATTAAAAGTCCCGGAAAAGGTCTTGTCGGGATTCTTTCCAATTTCTTTACAATTATCAAGGTAATCTTCGACAGCCTCTTTGAATGCCTTTTTTAATTGACTGAGGTTCTCTGCTTCATAGCTGACCAAATCATCAATACCGATAATTTTTCCAAAAAGGATATTGTCTTTTAAGCTGAAATCAATGGTTCCTGTATAACCCTTATGATTTAAAACTTTTGTTTTCATCTATTTAATTTTTCAATAAGCTGTTTAATGATATATCCCTTGACGATGTTACCGGGATGGGGCTTATGCAGGTTAATGATCTCTTTATTTTTATTTACAAACCTTCTCCTTGAACCACCGGTTTTACCTTTCTTTTTGATCTCAACATAACCAAAATGATTTAGGATCTTGCACAATTCAGACCAACTTAAATCGCTGGGTACTGAAAAGAATTTTGTCAGTAATTTTTTAATTCTGGTCATGGGGCAGTCAAAAGTAACTGTTTTTTAGTTACTGACGACTGTCATTTCCCTTTTTTTCAAAGGTCTCAAGATGATTATGATCTTAAGAGGTTAGGCATGCATTACAAACGCGCACCAAAATCGTAATTTCTTATCGAGTTATGGCAGGGCCTTAAAGTGTTTTAAATACCAGAGTACGGTTTTGTCAATTCCGGTTTCAAAGGAGGTTTGGGGTTCCCAGTTCAGTTCCTTTTTGATCTTGGAAGCGTCAATGGCATAGCGAAAATCATGTCCCAAACGGTCGGTGACGTATTGAATCAGTTTTTGGGAGTGCCCTTGGGGTCGGCTCAAATACCGGTCGGCAATGGCGATGAGTTGATGGACAATGTCGATGTTTTTGATCTCGTTGTTCCCGCCGATGTTGTAGGTGGCTCCCAATTTGCCTTTTTGGAAAATCAGATCAATGGCGCCCACATGGTCTTCGACATACAACCAATCCCTTACGTTTTGGCCGTCGCCATATACCGGCAGTGGTTTTTCCTGAACAATGTTTTGAATGAACAAGGGGATGAGTTTTTCGGGATATTGATCGGGGCCGTAGTTGTTGGAGCAGTTGGAAAGGACAACGGGCAAGCCATAGGTATGGAAATAGGCCCTTACAAAGTGATCCGAGGCGGCTTTGGAGGCCGAATAGGGAGATCGGGGGTCGTAGGGGGTGGTTTCGGTGAATTTGCCCTCAGCACACAAACTGCCATAGACCTCGTCGGTAGAAATATGATAAAAAAGTTTCCCCTCAAAATTCCCCTCCCAGGTCCGTCGAGCGGTTTCCAGCAGGGTCAAGGTGCCCATAACGTTGGTTTGGGCGAAATTCAGTGGGTTTTTGATCGACTGATCAACGTGGGACTCTGCTGCGAGGTGCAGTACCCCTTCAATTTCGAACTGCAAAAAAAGATTTTTGACAAGTGGGGTATCGGTTATGTCGCCATGAACGAACTGGTAATTGGGTTGAGATGCTATGTCCTTTAACTTTGCGGTATCTCCGGCATAGGTCAGGGCATCGAGATTTACGAATTGGGTGTCGGGATATCGATTGACCATCCGGCGGACCAAATGTGATCCTATGAATCCAGCTCCTCCGGTGATTAAAATTGACTTTTTGTTCATCCTATTTTTTTGAGGCAGTCCTCTAACGCGGATTCCCATGCCTGGGGGTCTAAGTTAAATTCCTTTTTTATTTTCTCACAGTTTAGTACCGAATATTTTGGTCTTTTGGCTTTGGTGGGGTAATCGGCAGTACCCACGGCATGGATTTTACAAGGAGTGTTGATCTGTTGCTGAATGGCGTTAGCCAAACCATACCAAGTGGTCTGCCCACTGTTGGTGTAGTGATAAATTCTGACGCCTTTGAAAGAAGGGTTTTGCTCCAGCGCCTTAAGGGTGGCGGTGGCGAGGTCTAGGGCATAGGTGGGACTTCCCTTCTGATCGGCGACGACATTGATCTCTTCCTTGTTTTGCAGTAATGAAAAAATGGTTTTGACAAAGTTTTTGCCATAGGGACTGAATAACCAAGCGGTACGAATGATCCATCCATCGATCCCGGCGGATTGCATCAGGGCCTCTCCCTCGGCTTTGGTCCTGCCATAAACCCCCAAAGGGCTGAGGGGGTCGTCTTCCCCATAGGGGGTTTGAGCGGAACCGTCAAAGACATAGTCGGTAGAAAAATGAAGGAGTTTAAACCCATAGGCTTTGGACAATTCACAAAGGGAACGGATGGCCGTAGCATTGAGTTGGTGAGCGTTTTCGGGCTGATCTTCCGCCTGATCCACATCGGTATAGGCCGCACAGTTAATCACTATATTTATAGATGTTGATTTAAAATAACGCTCCAATTGGTCTTGATCCAAAAGGTTGAATTCCGGCAGGTCTTCAAAAAGCATTTTAAAATGGGGAAAATGAGGCGCCCAATATTGAAAGGATTGCCCCAATTGGCCATTGGCACCGATGACCAAGATCTTAGTCATAAAGCGGGGTATTAAACTCAAACCATTGAGCGGCTTCAAAAGTGGGATGCTGGCGATCTTTTGCGGAAAGGACTTGTTTTTCCGCTGGGATTTGCCAGTCGATATTCAGCTGTGGGTCGTCAAAGGCGATACTGGCCTCAGCGGCTTTGTTGTAGTAGCTGTCCACTTTATAGGTCAAAAGCGCAGTTTCGCTCAAACAGGCATAGCCATGGGCAAAACCACGGGGAATAAAGAGTTGTTTTTGATTCTCGCTGCTCAATTCTACAGCAAAATGCTTCCCAAAATTAGGGGCCCCTTCGCGTATGTCAACCACTATATCTAAAATCTTTCCTTCGGGGACGGAAACCAATTTGGATTGCGCAAAAGGAGGCATTTGGTAGTGCAAGCCTCTGATGACCCCATAGGAGGACCGGGCTTGGTTGTCCTGACAAAAATGAAGGGCATGGCCTACGGCTTTTTCCAACAGATCCAACCTAAAGCTTTCCATAAACCAGCCCCTTTCGTCCTCCAATTTTTTGGGTTGGATCAATAATACCTCGGGTAGTGGCGTTGGCGTAATGGTCATCTGCAACTTATTTTTGATATCGATCCAAGAGGTATTGACCGTATTCGGTTTTTGATAAGTCTTGCGCCAAAGTAAGGAGTTGGTCGCGGCTGATCCATCCCTTTTGAAAAGCGATTTCCTCCAAACAAGCGACTTTAAGCCCTTGTCGTTTTTCGACCGTATGAATGAATTGCCCCGCCTCAATGAGGGATTCGTGGGTTCCGGTATCCAACCAGGCAAAACCCCTGCCCAATAGTTTTACCTGTAGTTTTCCCCTTTCGAGAAAGGCTTGGTTGACGGAGGTGATCTCCAACTCCCCCCGGGCACTTGGTTTTACTTTCTTTGCGATTTCTACGACCTCATTGGGATAAAAATACAAGCCCACCACGGCTTTGTCGCTTTTGGGATGCTTTGGTTTTTCCTCAATGGACAGGGCTTTTCCGCTAGTGTCGAAATCAATGACCCCATAGCGTTGGGGGTCTTTGACGGTATAGCCGAAAACGGTGGCTCGGTCGGATTGTTGCACCGCTTCTTCCATTAAATCATTCAGCGCTTCGCCGTAGAAAATGTTGTCTCCCAATACCAAGCAAACGGGATCTTGACCGATAAATTCCTCCCCAATCAAAAAAGCCTCTGCCAGTCCGTTGGGGGCCTTTTGCTCGGCATATTGGATATGTATCCCGAATTGGCTTCCGTCTGCCAAAAGGCGTTGATAGGCCGGTAAATCGGTGGGAGTGCTGATGAGTAAAACTTCGTTGATCCCGGCCGACATCAAAACCGAAAGAGGGTAATAAACCATGGGTTTGTCATAGACGGGAAGCAACTGTTTGGAAACCCCTTTGGTTACGGGATGCAGTCGGGTTCCGGAGCCGCCGGCAAGAAGGATGCCTTTCATGGGTTGTTTTTTACAAAGATAAGGGAATCAAAAAAATTCTTTGATCTTCTATGCCTTATGGAAGATGTATGAGAGTTTATTAATTTGAATGTTGTTCTGATCAAATGCCCTGAATTCTTCCTTTAAAATATCGAGCTTACTTTTAAACCCATTATTACTTGCTCCACCTACTTTCATATTGACTAGTGTTTGGGGAATGTATTTTGATCTGATATTATGTTTTTCTAAAAAGCGAAGCATCAGTTCAAAGTCCCCTGCTATTTTATAACTGTCATCGTAGAAGCCTAGCTTTTCATAAATACTTCTTCTACAGTAAAATGTGGGATGTGCGGGCATCCACCCTTTTTTAAATACCCCCTTTTTAAATTCTGAGCCTTTCCAAACCCTTTTTATGTTTTCGTTTTTATCGGTATATATAAGATCACCAAAAACACAGTCTGTATCCTTATCAAAAGCTTCGTAAATATGTTGTAAGGAATTTTTATCATAAAACGTGTCATCTGAATTTAGAAAGCCTATTACTTCTCCAGTGGAATTTTTGATCCCTTTATTTATACCATCATAGATTCCTTTATCAGGCTCTGAAACTACCTTATATATATGATCCTGCTTTTTAGCAATGGCAAGTGTTTCATCTATAGATCCTCCATCAATTAATAAATATTCGTAATCTTTATATGATTGATTTTTTACAGATTTAAATGTCTGTAAAATAGA
>CBFIIP010000060.1:0-33264 GCA_965662705.1 Flavobacteriaceae bacterium | reverse complement strand
TTAAAGAACGTACTAATATATGATAATTATTTTAAGTTTATTTGCAAAAAAAAGGCTCCGTAGTTCAACGGATAGAACAAGAGTTTCCTAAACTTTAGATACAGGTTCGATTCCTGTCGGAGCTACAACTTATAGAATTTTTTACTTCTTAATTTATTCTAGAGATAGTCGTTTTTGGACACAAAATGGTTGATTACAGAAATCCGCATTTCAAACTAAACCATTTATTTGAAAAAAAATTCACAATGAAATTATTGTCTTATGGTGTGTGTTTTCCTCAGTCCTTTGCTTTGGTCAGAAACAAATACCAACAAACACTCAAAGTTCAAAAAAGGAAACAGTTGAAATAGATAGACTGAGAAAATCAGTTCAAGTTTTTGTTGTAGATAGAGATGTTTCTTGAGTCAGGTGTTTTATCCCGTGTTTCAAAACTCTTGAGTTTGGATAAAGCAGCTTCGACTGAAGCCTCGGGAGCAAAACAAACGTTATTTTTACAAACATATATAAGGGTTTCATTGTCAGAATAACGATCTTTTAAAAAAGGCAGTTCACTTGCCACAGTGCTTTGCTGAAATAAAATATTGGTAAAATATTCTTTTTGGATTTCCCTAGAAAATTCTCTTGCTTTAGGGCCGATCACAATTATTTCATATCTGGTATAGGCATATTTGAGATAAAGTGAAGCCCAATGGCTATAATAGCTTATACCATTCTCTAAATCGGACTGAATTATTTCTAACATACTTTGAACCCTGTTGAGATAATCTTCTCGGTCTAACAGTTGTCCAAGATCAAAAAGAGTATGGGCTATTACTGCATTTGAAGACGGTATTGTCACATCGTTTAAATCAAAAACCTTGGAGAGTAGTGGATCCTTCATTTTATAGGTAAAGAATGGATTTTCCTTTACTTGGAATTTATCTATGATAATGTCACAAATTTTTTCAGTCCAATCTAAATAATATTTTTCTCCTGTAGATTTGTACAACTCCAAAGCCGCAGCGGACAAAAAAGCATAATCTTCTAAAAACCCAACCACTTTGGGCATATTGTTTTGATAGGTGTGATAAAGAATATCATTTTTGAAAAGGTTATCTGTCAAAAAAGAAAAAGTTCTTTCTGCTTCTATAAGCCACTTTTCTTCACCAAACGCCTGTGATGCCGTATTGAGTCCCAAAATGGCAAGAGCATTCCAGGAGGTTATGATTTTGTTGTCAACTAGAGGGAAATCTCGCTTAGTAGTAATTTGTTTTATGTTGTTTTCCCATCTGTCCTTAAGCTTTTTCCATCTCTTTTCAGTTATTTTTTTGTTGTCAGTAAATTGACTCTCGGGGTAGATTTTTTTCAAAGTAAAAAGATCCTCCATTATGGGTTTTTCAAAGTCTATTCCATAATAGTCTTGGAAAAGTTGTAGATCATCTTCAGCAATTGTCTCGATCTCATTTTTATTAAAAGTATAATAACGTCCCTCTCCAAAACTATTATCGGCATCGATTGCGGCAAAAAAACCACCATTGTTTGCTGCCATTCTTTTTTTTAAAAAAGAAATGGTTTCATATACAATGTCTTTATAGATGGGTTTAGGGTTTTCTTTGTAAGCATCTGAAAACGTTTCAATGATTTGAGCGTTGTCGTATAGCATTTTTTCGAAATGAGGAACGTTCCAATAGGGATCAACACTGTAACGAAAAAAACCTCCTTCGAGTGCGTCATAAATTCCACCACTTGAAATTTTATCTAAAGTTAGATTAAGATATTTCTCCAATAATGGATCTTTAGTCGTGGTTTTAAAGACTCTTAAAAAATCTAATTTGACTGGATTAATAAATTTTTGTTCCTGAATTTCGCCTCCGTAATCAAAATCTAGATTTTGCTTCCAATCTTTAACGAGGGCTTCAAGAAAAAGATTATTAAAAGGCTTGGTTTCTTCAGGAGGAACAATAATATTGACAGCTTGAATTCCCTCAGCGATTTTTTCTGCTAATTCCGAAAGTTGCTTTGGATCACTTTCATAGCGCTTTTGAATGTTTTCTAAAATTTGCATCCATTGCTTTTTGGTATGGTAGGTTCCTGCATAAATTGGCTTACCATTGGGTAAACATATTGCGTTTAAGGGCCACCCACCTCCACCGGTCAGCAATTGAACTGCAGTCATATATACTTTATCTACATCCGGATTTTCCTCTCGATCAACTTTGATGCTAACAAATTTTTCATTCATCAAATCTGCTACACTTTTGTCTTCGAAAGTTTCTTTCTCCATCACATGACACCAATGGCAACTTGAATAACCAATACTTACTATTACTAACTTATTGGTATCATTTTCATCCCGATATAAATTTTCGTCCCAAGGTTGCCAGTTTACAGGATTTTGGGCATGTTGAAGTAGATAAGAACTTGTCTCTGAAGCTAAATTATTTTGTTTGAGAAGGGGTTTTTTGATGGGGGTACAAGAAATTATTAAGATAAAAAGACAATAAACGTAAAGTTCATGACATCGATACAAGTTTTTTTGATTCATCTTTTTCTGTAAAACCTACCACCTCCAAAAGGAGAAGCAATGAAAAATTCGTCTAATATAAAAACTTACCGGAGATTTCGACCATCTATCAATTTGTTTTGAAGATCCGACACTTGAGTAAAACTCAACTGCTGCAAAAGCAGACATTGAGTTTTCTATTGCTAAAATCCATATGTTATCAGTTACTGATTTACCTTGCCCAAGGATTCCAACTAAAATAGGTGCAAGAAGTAAAGCGATAAAAGGATGCTGTCAGATCAATGTTATTAAAAATACCACAGAGCATGTTCCAACGAGTAATCCAATGAGTGGCCAATATCAGACAGAAGCTTCCACTCTATTGTATTCGGCTTAGGTTGATTTTTTTAAGGCAGATTATCTCAAAGATTTAATTTTGAACTTAGAGCTTATTGTAGTTTTCTTTACACAGGCTTCAAAAGCTTGATGACATGATCCCAAAAAACGCTCCAACTAATTAGTTGTAAAATTAGATTTAATCATGTCTTGTTGGTAGATAATTATTCTCCAACACAGATCCATTAAAAGTTTTGCTTACCACAGGCTTAAATCCAAGACGGTGGGTGATGATTTCAAGGGTATCATTCTCTCGAAGGTCAAAAGGTTCAGTATAATGGATCCATCCCAAATGGGGTGCCTTCTCGGAACCATAACGGTACCCTACCCTTGCCCCTTCGGTGTCACAATTCAAAGTTACTTTCCCTTGATCGATCATAAATGTTACCGGTGCGGTCAATTGGGTTTTCCCCTCAGGGTAAAATTCAGCAATAAGATCCATTTCATCAATAAATCCCTTATCGTCTATGGCCTTCATCCATCGCTCACACTCACCCCTTAAATCCGACAAAACTTCAGCATAAGTAGGGTCGTTGGCAAGATTATTCAACTCATGGGGGTCATTTTCAGTATCAAACAATTCCTCAACATCTTTTGAAGTTCTGAACCACAGTGATTGATTTTCGTCCAAAGCATCGGTGTTTCTCAATCGCAATAACTCCTGCATTACCTCCATTCTTTCTCTATATGCCACAGGCAAATAGTAGGGTTTCTCGGGATGGAAATTTTTTAAATATTTAAATCGCTTGTTTCTCACTGCACGAATCATATCCACACTCTCATCAAAACGATCGGCCTGGGCATGGATATAATCTCTAGGCTGTTCCGATTTGAACTCTCCTTCAAAGGCAAAACCCTCCATGTATTGAGGTGGTGGCAGCCCAGCCATAGACAATAAGGTGGGTGGGAAATCAACAAAACTGACCAAGCGGTCGTCTCTTTGCCCTGCTCTGGAGCCGTCGGGAAAACGAATGATTAGGGGTACCCTAAGACCTGAATCATACAACAACCTCTTGTGCCGAGGAAGTGGCCCTCCATGATCTGCATACCACACAATTATAGTCTGATCTAGAAGTCCATCCTCCTCCAATTGCTGTAAAATTTTTCCCACAGCACGATCCATTCTCACCACATTGGAATACATTCTCCTCATAGCATTTATACCTATTTCATTTTGTGGTAGATAGGGGGGTACCTTAACTTCCAAATCATCCGGTACCTGAAGGGGAACCAAAGCACCGTCATTATTTTTTTTAGTAGCTGTCGATTTTCTTTTGGGTGGATATGCTCCCTTTTCGTACTTTGCTTTTTCAAAATTCCACATCCTAGACTCATGGGTCACCTCAAAATTGAAAATGGAAAAGAAAGGGGTGGATACGTTGGGTCTGTTTCGCCAGTGGGCAAACCTGCCGGATTCATCCCATGCCAACTCTGATTTAAAAAACTGATAATCCTCCTTTGAGTTATTTGTACAATAAAAACCGTTTTCTCTGAGAATTTCACTGACCATTTTGACTTCCGTCGGAGGCACCACTTGGTAGTCAACTAGCCCCAACTCCCTGGATGCGGGATGTAAATTGAGGGTTCGCATGTTTTGTGCTCCAAAGGAATTGGGATAAAGACCGGTGGCCAAGGTCGATCGACTGGGAGCACAAACTCCTGATACAGAATAGCCTTGGGTGAAAACGACACCTTCGCGCGCCAATCGATCCAAGTGGGGTGTAGGTGCTCTCGAATCTCCATAGGCATTGAGATAAAATGGGCTGAGATCTTCCGCAACCAACCATAATATATTGTAAGGGTTCTCTTTTTTTTCATCAACGCATGATAAAAAAAGTAGCATTGCAATCGAAATAAATTTTAAAATATGGTAAGGAGAATTCATGGTTTTTTTTTTCTAAAAATATTGAAGTTTCCCTGAAACACTTAAGATAACTAAAAAAGTAAACTCAGGACACAATGATCCATTCATTCTTAAAATTGATTTTTCTATTTATTAGAGCTGCAAGAAAAGTTAAAAGTATTGAAAGATAGAGTTGTAATTTTTTAATTTTCTATTTAATATGCCTATGATTTGACCAATATCAGATTTAAATTAAACCTTAGCTTGCACACATGAAAACATTAGATTTTTTGGATTGGGTAATGATTGGCTTCTATTTCTTGATTTTAGCTGGAATTGCCGTATGGGTTATTCTCAAAAGAAAAGACAATACCCAAGATTATTTTCTAGCGGGCCGGAATGTAGGATGGTTTGTCGTGGGGGCTTCAATTTTTGCTTCTAACATTGGTTCAGAACACGTGGTAGGTCTTGCAGGTGCAGGTGCAGACAACAAACTACCCATGTTGATCTATGAATTACACGCGTGGATTGTCTTGTTATTGGGATGGATCTTTCTGCCTTTTTATATGCGCTCTGGGGTTTTTACAATGCCCGAGTTCCTCGAAAAAAGGTTTGATTCCAGATCCCGATGGATACTCTCCATTTTTTCGATTGCTGCCTATGTCCTTACAAAAATTTCTGTCACCATTTATGCCGGTGGGGTGGTAGTATCCTACCTGTTGGGAATTGACTTTTGGACGGGTGCCATTACTACTGTTATCCTCACAGGGATTTATACTGTTTTAGGGGGAATGCGCGCCGTAGTATATACCGAGGCATTACAAGCCGTCGTTTTGGTAGTGGGAGCCTTGTTTTTGACCGTTATTGGACTTAATGAAGTGGGAGGATGGTCGTCCATGAAGGAAACCCTTACCCCAGAATATTTTAACATGTGGCGTCCCATGTCCGATCCGGATTTTCCTTGGTTACCTCTTTTTATATCGAGTACCATCGTTGGAATATGGTATTGGTGTACTGACCAATATATTGTACAAAGGGCTTTGACCGCCAAAAATTTAAAGGAGGCGCGAAGGGGAACCATCTTTGGTGCCGTACTAAAGCTATTTCCCGTATTTTTATTTCTGATCCCCGGAATCATTGCATTGACTTTAAAAATGAGGGGGGAGCTTCATTGGGATGCTGCAGATCAAGCATTCCCCGTTTTGATGAGTAGTTTATTACCCTCGGGACTCAGAGGACTTGTCGCTGCGGGCCTACTGGCAGCTTTGATGAGTTCATTGGCCTCTGTTTTTAACTCTTGCTCCACCTTATTCACCGTGGATGTATATAAAAAATTAAGACCAAACACCTCAGAAAAAAAATTGGTAAGAACCGGACAAATTGCCACTGCCGTTGCAGTGATCATCGGTATCATTTGGATTCCCATCATGCAAAATATCTCCGGTGTGCTGTATGAATATCTGCAAAAAGTACAATCCTATATTGCACCGCCCATTACTGCTGTCTTTCTTTTGGGGATTTTTATCAAAAGGGTCAACAAACAAGGTGCTTATTATACCCTGATTTCAGGATTGATCATTGCAAGTTTGAGAATCATACTCGAGCTGGTCGCAGACCATCTCGACCCCAATGGTTTTCTCTTTGCATTGGGAACCGTTAATTATCTCATTTTTGGCTCCTATTTCTTTTTGCTGAGTGTGTTGATACTGATTGGTGTGAGTTTATCTACAGCGGCACCGAGCTATGAAAAAGTAGAAAATCTAACCTTCTCAACCCTCTCGGCTGAAGCCAAAGAGAACAACAAAAGCAGTTATAACCATTGGGACATTGTTATTACCGTTGCCGTGGTAATCATTGTTGCCGGAGTAATGTATTTCTTTAATGGTACATAATACAATATCCAAGGATCAAATCAGTCAATAAAAAAAGCCTCAATATGAGGCTTTTTTTACTTGATGTGCATGGGTAAATTACACCCATTCTACTTTTCCGGAGGCAAGTTTGTAAACGCCTCCTTTAATTTCAATTTTACCTTCGTCTTCCAAATCCTTTAGCATGGGACTCATTGAGCGAATTTGATCTATGGTTTGCTTTACGTTTTCGTCTATCGCTGCGTTGACAAAAGGGGTATTGCTACTATCATGTGGTTCTGATGCTCCACCTTTGACCGCATCTACTGCCGGTAAAATGTTGGACAATAGGGAGGTGATGTTCCCCAATTCTACCTTATCGCAAGCAGCTTTTACAGCACCACAGCCTTCGTGGCCCAAAACCACAATAAGCTTACTTCCTGCAACACCGCAGGCGTATTCCATACTGGCCACAATGTCAGTATTCACAAAATTTCCTGCAACCCTGGCCACAAAAATATCTCCTAGGGCTTGGTCGAAAACCTGCTCAACAACCACCCTTGAATCGATACATGAAAGAACAATGGCTTGCGGAAACTGGCCATTGACACTGTCTGCCCTTAGATGATCCAAGGAAACATCAGTAAGCTGACTGTCCACATAACGTTGGTTTCCCTCTTTCAAAAGGTCATAAACTTGCGATGGAGTCAAATTGGTTTGTGTCTCTTTGTCTAAAATGCTTGATTTCATAGCTTTAGTAATTTATTTTGATTAGTGATTTTTTTTTATAAACATAAAACATTCTTTGTAGTCTTCAAAAATATTTTCTTGAGGAATTAATTTAGGAACCATCTCAACCCTTTCCATCATAAATTTGGGTTGTTTTTGGAGATCCACCAAATAGATGGTTTTTCCTTGCTCACTCAAATCCACCAAAATCTCTTCTAAAGCATAGAGTCCCGACTGGTCGATATAATCCATGGTCTCGAGCCTTAGAACAATAATCCGGGTAGAGCTTGGTATTTTTTTGGCAAGTTTCTGAAAACCGTCTGCAGATCCAAAAAATAAAGGCCCCATGATCTGCTTGATTACGATGTCCACAATTCCGTCACCGTCTGCATCGATTAATTTCTCTTCGTCCTTTGGTGAATTTGAAGGCAAGGCTTTTAAAATGGATCGATTGGCTGTGGAATCACCAATTTTCCTCATGAACATTAGTGAAGCCATTACCAATCCAATTCCGACGGCATAGACCAAATTCCATAAGGTAGCCAAAAGCATTACAGCCAACATTACAATGACCTCTGAGCTGATTCCCAATTTTCCAATTTTAACATCTTTGGGAAGGATGGGTATGGCTTTCAGCCCTCGATAATCCATAACACTAATTCCAACGGTTACCAAAATCCCGGCCAAAACTGCTGCTGGGATGGCGGAGGCAACCGAACTAAAAATCAATAGAATGAGCAACAACACCATACTGGAAATCATCCCGGAAATACGGGTTACGCCTCCCGAGTTGATGTTGACCACTGTTCTAATGGTTGCACCTGCCCCGGGAAGCCCTCCAAAAAGAGCCGAGATACTGTTTCCTATTCCCTGGCCAATAAGCTCTTTGTTGGGCAAGTGTCGTGTTTTGGTCATATTATCTGCTACCACACTGGTTAGCAAAGAGTCTATGGCTCCAAGTAAAGCCAAAGTGAGTGAAGTCAATATATAGGGTGTCAATTCCAGTAAACTGATCTCCGTAAAAATCTGCCATTGAGGAATAGGGAAGCCACTTGGAATTGCGGTAATGGGTCGGTAATCCGGAACAAAAAAGACAGCTACGGCAGACATGATCAGAAGTGCCACCAAAGTACTTGGTATGGCCTTAGTGATTTTTTTAAAACCATAGATAATAATTATGGTTCCCAGCGCCAAAAGTAATTCAATCCAATTGATTTTACTCAGGGCAATGGGGAGTGCTTTAAGCGAACCAATCACGCCGGAGGCATACTTGGAAGCCAAAACTGCAGCTTCCTGTTGGATTTCTTCTTCCGATATCTTTTCACCTCTTGAAACGGTCTCGGAAAAATCTTCCAAAACGAGCAGTCCCTCTCCTGCTTCTTCTTCCAAAATTTTACCAAGCAGTACGGCCTCGGCTTGAGGTTTAAAAGATTCCACCAAAGCAACATCCTCTCTCGGATAATACCCCAATACAGGAAGGGTTTGCGTGGTCAATATAATTAAACCAATGGCAGTCATAAAACCGGATACTACAGGATAAGGAATATAACGTATGTATTTTCCTAATTTCAAAAAACCCAATCCTATTTGTATCAATCCTGAGAGCATAAATACTCCCAAAATGATGGGCAATGCTTTTCCAACATCTCCGTCGTTGGTGGCAATCAGGGTGGCGATTACTACCATACTCAAGGCCGTCATTGGAGCTGTTGGGCCAGAGATTTAAGTATTGGTTCCTCCCAAAAGAGCGGCAAAAAAACTTAAAAAAATCGCTCCATAAAGCCCTGCTGTTGGACCTAAACCGGAGGAAACTCCAAAAGCAAGCGCTAATGGTAAGGCAATAATCCCGGCAGTAATACCGCCGAAAATGTCACCACGTAGGTGTTTGAACATGTTTTTCATATAAAAATTTAAAAGGTTAAGATTATCTACAACCGCAGATAAAAAGAATTCAATGGTAAATCTGGACTTAAGAAATTTCGGGGGGAGGAAAATCTTTAGTATTCAAAACATCTGAGAAATCTTGAATAAAAAAATTATAAATCCTAACAACATCAGAGAAGTAAATTTTGTGGAAGTGATTTTGAAAGATTTTTACTTCCTCCTCTCCGTCAAAGTTGTTTTTATCCTCTTTGGGATTGTTGTCCATGTCACTACCCAGCACAATTTGATCGCTTTCCACTATGAAATCCGAAAGTAAGAATGCGTTGGAAAGCTGACCCAATATCAAAACAACAACAAATATCTGGTAGCTAAAGACTTAATTTTTGTGGGGGCAAACACTTAATTAATATTTAAATCCTAATATATAAAAAAAGACGTTAACTCAGGCTTACTCTTTTATCAATCTTTATTTTTTGAACTCTTTTTGGAATGAGAATTATTTTAATAGCAATATTCGTCACCAATATCATAATCTTCATAAATCGCTTGCGAAACTTTACCTGAGACATAGTTACTATTTAAACCTGCGGTATTAATATTGTTGGCTTGTGGAGTGGCGTAGTAGTTGGCACGAAAGTAAAAGTAATAAATCCCTCTCACCTCCTGTTTGTCTCTAATGATCTCGCACTGTTTTTCTTTTGCACAGGAAAACAAAATGATCACCAATATCAAATAATAAAACCTCATTCAAAAACAAATATCTCCATCCAGTGATGCTAACTCATCAATAAAAAAATTATTTTTACAAAAATAGCGAATTAACCCATATACTAATTGAACACCCTCGTTTTAGAATAATTAAATGGAGATTAAAAAAACTGACAGTATCCAATTTGGAGAGGGTAATTTTCTTAGAGCATTTGTGGACTACTGCATTCAAGTGCTGAACAATAACACATCATTTTCAGGAAAAGTAGCCGTTGTACAACCGATTCCCCAAGGAATGATAGAAATCCTGAGCAAACAAGGAGGTAAATATCATCTTTTTCAAGAGGGAATTATGGGCGGAAAAAAAGTCCGAGAAACCCAATTAGTCGATTGCATCGACCAAATGATCAATCCTTACGAGGATTTCGAATCTTTCCTCAAGCTCGCAGAAAATGAGCTTTTGACTTTTGTCTTTTCCAATACCACTGAAGCAGGAATTGCTTTAGATACCGATGACCTTTTTGACGGCCATCCCCCGAACTCTTTTCCTGCCAAACTGACTTTATTATTGTATCGGCGTTATCAAAAATTCGATGGCGACCCCAGAAAGGTTTTGCACATCATCCCCTGCGAATTAATCGAAAAAAATGGTACCCGACTCAAAGACATAATTCTGACACTATGTGATCAATGGCAACTGGGAGATCGCTTTAAACTGTGGATCGAAAAAAATAACTTCTACAACACATTAGTAGATAGAATCGTGCCGGGTTACCCCAAAAAAGATTTGGAATTTTACAGAGAAGCTTCCAGATTTGACGATCAATTGATGGTCACCTGCGAGCCCTTTTTCCTTTGGGTAATAGAAGGAGACAACAAATTACTAGAGATCTTTCCTGTAGATCAATTGGAAAACATCGACGTGAAGGTCGTTCCCGACTTGGGTATTTACCGAACTCGAAAGGTTCGCATCCTCAATGGTAGTCACACCACATTGGTGCCGGTGGGATTGCTCCACGGAGTCCCAACGGTATCTGAATCATTGCAAGACAATTTTTTGAAAAACTTCCTGTCTAAAGCCCTTTTTGAAGAGATCATTCCCAGCATAGATTTTGACAGACAGGCATTGGAAGATTATGCTCAATCCGTTCTGGAACGTTTTTCCAACCCCTTTATTATCCACCAATTAGAGTCGATTGCATTGAATTCCATTTCAAAATTCAAGGTTAGAGTTTTGCCCAGCGTATTGTCCTTTTATGAAAAAAATGGAATCCCCCCTGCGCATCTTACTTTTGCCATGGGGGCCTTAATCTATTTCTACGGAAAAGAAGTTTCGGGCCATTCCTATGCCCTCCAGAATGATTTCGCCTACCTCTCATTTTTTAAGGAAGTTTGGAAAAATAATTCCATCGAAAGTATTGTAGAAAAAACACTATCGAATTCCTCCCTATGGGATCGGGATTTGACCAAAATAAAACCAATAAAAGATCAAGTATTACAAGCACTCAAGGCGATTTCCACACATCTTAAAATCAGTAAAGCCTACGAGGTTTACATTAATAAGTCATGAACAAAGCCATTAAAATCAACCCACAGGACAATCTTATCGTCGCTTTAGAAAATCTTAAAAAAGGTGAGGTAATTGAATTAGATCAACAACAAATTACGCTCTCTGAAGACATCCAACAAAAACATAAATTTGCCGATAGGGCAATACATAAGGGGGAAGTGTTGACCATGTATGGAGTGAAAGTGGGTATTGCCAATCAAGAGATTTCCAAAGGCGCAGCATTGACCACAAAAAATATGGACAACGCTTTCAACGATGACATAAGCTTTAAAAAAACAGGAAAATTTAGCCCGAAAAATAACGCCAATGGAAAGGGAAAGCGGTTCTTTATGGGTTACCCCCGAAAGGACGGTAGCGTAGGGACCCAAAACATTTGGCTATTCTTCCCTTTGGTCTTTTGTGAGAATAGAAATGTAGAGCTCCTCAAAACGGTTTTCGAAAGTGAATTTTATCCCGATCAACTCTCAGAATATCAGCATTTTTTAAGAACGATCATTCAAGGAAAAACGGATGAAATAGAGATCCCACAACCCAAAAATCCTTTTCCGAACGTTGAGTTAAGGTTCATCACCCATCATGGTGGTTGTGGGGGAACCAGAGCCGATGCCACCATTTTGGGAAAATTATTGGCGGGTTATGTCAACAATCCCAATGTAGCAGGGGCAACAGTCTTGAGCTTGGGTTGCCAAAACTTAGAAATCGACCTGTTTATGGAGCAACTCAAAAACATCAATAAAAATTTTGATAAACCGCTACTGATTTTTGACCAGCAAAAAATAGGGAAAGGTCAGAATCTAATCCAAACGATCATCAAGGATTCTTTGGTTGAAATTGAAAAAGCCAATAAAATCCAAAGAGAAAAAACCCCGCTCTCTCAGCTTACCATAGGTTTAGAATGCGGAGGCTCCGATGGTTTTTCAGGTATTTCTGCCAATCCCACATTGGGGGCTACCACAGATAAGTTGGTGGCAGAGGGCGGGAGCGCCATATTATCCGAATTTCCCGAACTAAGGGGAGTCGAACAAGAACTCGTGAATCGGTGTAAAGAGCTTTCAAGTGCAAAAAAATTCATTGACCTGATGCAGGGCTACGAAAGTAAAGTCATGATCGCAGGAACTGACTTTAGTGCCAATCCCTCACCCGGAAATATCAAAGACGGACTCATTACCGACGCCATGAAATCGGCAGGAGCAGCCAAAAAAGGGGGCAGCTCTCCTATTGTTGATGTTTTAGATTATGGAGAGTATTTTACAAACAAGGGATTGAATTTGCTTTGCACCCCGGGAAATGATGTGGAAAGTACCACCGCAATGGCCGGCTCCGGTGCCAACTTGATCCTTTTTACCACCGGTCTAGGAACGCCAACAGGCAATCCAATTACACCGGTCGTTAAAGTATCTTCCAACACTGCTTTGTATAATAAAATGGAGGATATCATCGACTTCAATGCCGGTGCTATCATTGAAGGTTACCAGTCTCTGGAAGAATTATCAGAGGATTTGCTGGAGTTCATTATCAAAGTGGCCAGTGGAGAAATTATTACCAAAGCCACCCAAAACAGACAGTTCGATTTTCTCCCTTGGAAACGCGATATTTCCCTGTAACGTAAAAAAAGAAGTTGCTTCTTGAGAAATTAAAAAACTTATTTAAATTTATAAAAAATTCAAGCAATGCATAAAAAACAATCCAAATCACGTAGAAACTTTATCAAAAAGACGGGAATGATCGGAACAGGGGTATTTATTGTTCCACGTCACGTTCTGGGCGGACAAGGCTACACTGCCCCCAGTGATCAGTTGGCATTGGCTGCCATTGGATCCGGAGGAAAGGGAACTGAAGACATTAGCAACGCCTACCAAAATGGAAAAAACAGGGTGGTTGCCCTTTGTGATGTAGATCCTGAAAGTGCAAAAAGTGCTTATACCAAACACGCAGATGCCCCCAAGTACGTGGATTACAGAGAAATGCTCGACAAAGAAAAAAACATCGACGCCCTCACCATTTCTACGCCCGACCACAACCATGCCAAAATTGCCTACGACTGCATGAACAGGGGAATCCATGTTTATGTTCAAAAACCATTGACACATACCATCGCTGAGGCAAGACTTCTGGCTCAAACCGCTGAAAAAAACAAAATTGTTACCCAGATGGGTAATCAAGGAGGATCCAGTATTGGCGTTCCAAAAGTTCAAGAGTGGATCGATCAAAATAAAATTGGTAAAGTACATACCATATATGCGTGGACCAATCGTCCCGTTTGGCCGCAAGGGATCAATCATCCCAGTGCCAACGTTGCCAAAAAACCCGATTCATTAAACTGGGATTTATGGTTGGGAACTGCAAAATCTAAACCTTATTCTCCCGGATTACACCCCTTTGATTGGAGAGGTTTTTGGGAATACGGAACCGGTGCTCTAGGGGACATTGGATGCCATACCCTTGATGCACCCTACAAAACATTACAGTTGGGTTATCCCAGCAGCGTAGAATGTACTGCAACCAATGTATTCAAGAAAATGTGGACGCCGGAGTACACCCCGGAGGGTTGTCCCATCTCATCTATGGTTACTTTGGAATACAACAATTCACCTCACAATAAAGATGGCATCAAGCTCATTTGGATGGATGGTGGACTCACTCCCACCATTCCCGAAGAAATAGAAGAGGAGTTTATCATGAACTATGACATGGGAACCTCTAGCGGTATCATGATGTTAGGAGCCAAAGGAGTGATTACCACAGAAATTTACTCCAATAATCCCACCTTATACCTAAAAGGGGAAGACCCTGTAGTTTTTGATACAAGTAAGCAACCCAATGTAAGTGATGTTCACGCAGCCGCTTGGACCGAAGCTTGTAAAGCAGGGTTTAACAGTAAAGAACATAAGGAACTCACCTCTTCCTTTGACTATTCTGGACCCTTTACAGAAACCGTAATCATGGGGAATCTTGCCCTTCGCAGTAGAGATCTAAGAGAAGTTGTTAGTACTCGAAAGAACGGAAGAAAGATCATGAAATACTTCGGAAGAAAGAAACTTCTATGGGATGGTGAGAACATGAAAATCAAAAACTTGGAAGAAGCCAACGCCTTTGTAAGTAAAGAATACCGTCAAGGTTGGGAGCTACCCATCTAATTCTAGAAAAACACCAAATAGCAACAGGAATAGCGATCTCATCCGTCATTCCTGTTTTTGGAAATGAGTCAAACGAAATTCACAGAAATAAAAAACGAAATAGCCAACTTTGGCTACCGTATCACGAATCATGACTTTGATAGGCCTTGGGGGGGATTTTTGGTCATTGATGAATCCCAAGCGCAAAAATTTGCGGATCAATTTTTTGAAAGAATAGATATTGAAGAATTGAAAATAGGCGGTAAACTCAGTCCAAAAATACTAATCGTTAATCCCAACGCAAGGCTTTCTTGGCAATACCACCATCGTCGTGCAGAGATATGGAGAGTCTATCGAGGAAGTGTTGGAATCATCAGATCCCAAAATGACGAACAAAAGCCTTTAATCACACTAAATGAAGGGGATCAGGTAAAGCTCCAACAAGGCGAGCGTCACCGGCTCATTGGACTGAATCAACTGGCCTTGGTAGCAGAAATTTGGCAGCATACCGATCCTGAGCATCCCTCCAATGAGGAGGACATCGTTAGACTTCAGGATGACTTTGGCCGTTGATCCTCAACTATTTTGTTAATAGACTGTTGAAACTAAATCTTAAAGTTGATATTCATTTTATTTTAAGTTAACATCAATTTTGTTGATTTGATAAAACATTAAAGATGAAAATTGACATTGACCATTACAAAATTTGCTTGGTAAATAACGTTGGCATTCAAAAAAAGATTGAGTCTCTTTTACATGAAGAATTCAAGAATTATTGTAAGAAGAAAAAAATAACTTACATAGATTCTGACGAAATGGAGGACGATTACAAAGAAGTATTGGATACTTCAATGAAAACGCTCCTTCATGATTTGAATGACTGGTAAAAACTTTGTTATGCTTGGCTTAACTTCAAAAGCAATATTGATATTGCTTTCCTTAATTCCTTTGTCTGCTTTTTCTCAAGCCCAAGCCTTTTTTAAGGCCCCGGACGGATTATTTCTCATCAGCACAGACCTTCATATACACACCACTTTTTCGGATGGTTCGGTTTGGCCGAATATCAGGGTAGAAGAAGCCTTGAAGGAAGGACTGGACTTGATCTCCATAACGGATCATCTGGAGTACCAACCCCATCAATCCGATTTGCCCAACCCGGATAGAAACCGATCCTATGATATTGCACATAAAACCGCCAAGGGTAATGACCTGAGCGTGATAAGAGGGGCTGAAATCACCCGATCCATGCCTCCTGGACATATCAATGCCGTTTTTATCAAAGATGCCAATCGCCTTCTGTTTCCCGAAGATCCCCTATCAGGCGTAGAGGAGGCCAATCGACAAAATGGATTTGTGTTTTGGAACCACCCCAATTGGGAGGCCCATCGCAAAGACGGTATTGCAAGGCTTGATCCCATGCATGAAGAACTGATCGAAAAAAAACTCTTGCACGGCATTGAAGTAGTTAACTTCACCACCTTTTCTGAAGAGGCCATTGAAATAGCCCTAGAAAATGGTCTGACGATGGTTGGAACTTCAGACATACACAAATTAACTGCTTGGGATTTTGAAATCCCACAAGGAGGGCACCGTCCCATGACTTTTGTTTTGTCTAAAAACAAAAATGAAGCGGAGATAAAAAAAGCCCTTTTTGAAGGGAAAACCTTGGTTTGGTTTAAAGATTTATTGATTGGAAAGGAAGTACACCTAAAACAGATAATGGTCACCAATCTAAGTGCCTCCGCTCCCCTATACAAAGGAGATGAAAGGATTGCCAAGGTCACTTTGAAAAACCACTCCGCCAACCCCTTCCGCCTGAGATATACCGGTCCCTTTACCTTTCATGAGGACGGCGCTGTTTTTGAGATTGAAGCCTACGGTGAAAAAGACTTACTCATCAAAACACTTGAAAAAAAATCAGTTATTAAACTGCCATTTGAACTCCTCAATGGCATTATTGGAAAGAAAAAATATTTAAATTTTGAAATTAAAACCCTGTAGATTTTTACGTAACTTTTTTTACCTCCCTTCACTACTTCTTTTAAGCTATTGCTCCAAAAACAATAATAGCCTTTCAGCCCAAACCATTATTGGTGAAGTACAATTGCCTAGAAAAATTAACGAAACCTCTGGCTTAGAATATTTTAATCAACACTTTCTCACCCACAATGACTCCGGCGACGAACCCACTCTTTATTCGTTTAATGAAAATGGAGAAATATTGCAAGAATACAACATCGCCGATGCTGAAAACAACGACTGGGAGGACATCACAAAAGATGAAAATTTTATATACATCTCAGACAGTGGAAACAATAAGGGAAATAGGCAAAACCTGAACATCCTGATCGTCAATCCTGATAATGATTTTGAAAAAGTAGGGAGCATTGCTTTCCGTTATCGTGACCAAGAAAATTTTGATAAGAAAAAGCGACATCCCTATGATGCTGAGGCTCTTATCGCTACTCCAAATGCGTTGGTTTTATTTTCAAAAAACAGATCCACCGAAACCACCGAATTGTACTCCATTCCCAAAATAAGTGGAAATTATATACTGAGTCCATTAAAATCTTTTGATGTGCAATCCCTTATCACCGGCGGCGATTACAACCACACACTGCAAATGGCTGCACTGGTGGGCTACAACTTCGGTGAAGAACAATTCTTATATACCCTCTCTGACTTTGATATGGAAGCGATTGATCAAATTCAATTAAAAAAGTACCCTTTACCATTGGATGGAAAACAAATTGAAGCCATTAAAATCATCGATCAAAACACCTTTTGGATTACCAGTGAGGATGAGGGCATTGGCTATCCAATCCTCTACAAAATCAAGATATGAGGGACTATTGTCCTAATAGATAGACTTCAATACGATCAAAAATTTTTGTCGCATCAAAGCGATTACTAACAAAAGCTCTGCCGGCCTTACCCATGGCTTTTCTCTTATCGGGCTGATTGTACAAATGAGCAATTTTGTCGCAAAACGCATTCACATCGTTGGGGGGGGTCAAAAAACCACTTTCTTGGGATATTACCTCTCCGTTACTACTGACATCAAATGCAATAACGGGAAGTTCACATAGGGAGGCTTCGACAATCACATAGCCAAATCCCTCCCAAAGTGAGGGCAAAAGAAATACATCAGAGGACATCAACAAGCGCTTGGGGTTGTCCAAAAATCCTAAAAAATGAAACTGTTCCACCAATTGATTTTCTTCCACTGCCGACTTGATTAAAGACTCCTGTGTACCTTTTCCGCCGATCAAAATTTCAAAGGGAATTCCTCTTTCTTTTAACGCCAAGGCAACGGGAATCAGAAACTCAAAATTCTTTTGAGGCTCCAAACGACCCAAAGCCCCCAAAACTATCGAAGATTTATCCCTGGGTTGGATCGGTTCAAAACCCTTATCCAAAAAGCCTTGAATTTCAACACCATTGGGGATCACTTTGATTTTATTGGGGTCTACCAATGAAGAACCGTTGGACAAAATGGCTCGCTTGGTGGCTTGTGAGTTGGTCAAAATCCCTGTAACCACCTTTTGGTATAGGTATCGGTTAATGAAATAATTCCTGACACTTCGGTCACTACCCCTTCTAAAAATGATATTTTTTACCCCAGCAATTTTAGCTGCTATTCCTCCACACTTGAGATCACGAGAAAGATTTAAAACCACGCTATCTACGCTATTGGATTGGAAAGTGTTGACCAATTTTGTCAAAACCAAAGGGTTGAGAACACTGAGATTTTTTAAGACGATATAAAATACAGGAATTCCCTCCGCCTCAGCGCGGTTTCCAAGAACAGCTCCTGGAAGGGTAATGATCATCACCCGATGACCTTTTGCTTTGAGGTGCAGTGCCATGTCCAAGTGCCAACGCTCTCCTCCACCCCACTCGTTTACAGTATTAAAAAAACAGAACGATTTCAAGATTAATAAATATAGTAAATAAGTATAGAGGAAGGCAAAAAGAATCAATCCCTTTTTTGATAAATCTTGGTAAAATGATATTCAAAGACAGATTTTTTTTGAAAGATCAACTCCCAGTTCTCAAGACTGTCAAGTACTTCGGTATTTCTGATATTGGTCAAAAGGTAAGCATTGGGGTGTTGGGCCGCATATGCTTCAATTTCATCTGTATCATTGACCACTGGAAAGGTCCTTTGGTAATTGAATGGAAAGGCAGGATCCATACGTTTATAAACAAAAAAATCTTGGTCTTTACCCAGCAGTTTTTTGGCTTGACTCACCGGATTGATTTCGTTCAATTGGGGGTAAACATAGCCAAAGAGGAGCATTGCCAGTATCATCCAACCAAAACCTACAGTATAAAACCATTGTTTGTGTTTTTTGAATGACAAGAAAAGCGAGGCCAAAAGGCTAATTACCGCCGTAGGAACTAAGGCATATCCCAAATGATAGACCTGCTTGAAGTGGGAATCCATTTGCAGGCCAATTACAGCAGCAACGGGAAGGCTTAGTGCCAGCAACAGCAACAAAGTCTTACTCAGCAGGTTCCAGCCTTGGTCAATTCGATCCATTTTTTTATCAAAATAATTCCCCAAAAGAACGGCCAAAAAAGGATAGCAGGGCATGGTATAATTGGGAAGTTTGGTGGAGGATATACTGAAAAAAACAATGAATACCATTCCTACAATCAGGCAAAAGAGAAACTTGGGTTTATCGGCTTTTCGGAAAGCCCTTCGAATGGCCTGAGGAAGGTAGAAAGAAAAAGGCAATAGACCCAAAAGTACATATCCTAAAGTAACAAAAAAGGGACCGCCATGGCCTTCCATGGCCTGTGAAAACCGTTGGAGGTTGTGCACCAAAAAGAAGCCACGAGTCCAGGCACCACCCGTTTCGATATGTATCAACCAATACCAGGGAAGTGCAATGAGAAGTATACCCAATATGCCGGTAATGGGTTGGAAGTCAAAAACTTTTTTGAGTTCTCCCCTAAATATCAGAAAAAGGGAAACGGCTAATCCAGGAAGTGCAAACGCCACCGGGCCTTTGGACAAAACGCCCAACCCGAGAAAAAAATAAAAGGAGAACAAATTAAGACTTTTTCGGGTTTTGTAGTAGCGGAAAAAACTGAACAGCGCGACACTACAAAAAAAGATGAGGTAGGGATCGGGTACCGCCAATTGGAATTGTTGCATAAAGAAAAAAGCACTGACCAAAATAAACAAGGTTGCTCTGGCTGTTTTTTTTCCAAAAAAATCATGTGCGAAATTATAGGTGAAGAAAACCGTAAGGAGGGCAAAAACCGCTGAAAAAAATCGGGCTCCAAGGGCATTGATCCCGAAGATTTTAAAACCCAGCATCATAAAAAAGTATTGCATGGGAGGTTTGTCCACAAATAAGGAACCGTTGAAAGTTGGGATCCAATAATTCCCGGAAACAAACATTTCTCTGGCAGCCTCAACAAATTTTGACTCGTCCAAAATGTAAACCGGGGAAGCATTGAGGAAAGCAAATTGAATCACGATCAGGAGTATGAAAATGATCCCTTCAAAAGTATAATTAGGATTCAGTCTATTCAGACGCATTGAGCATGTTCGGTAGAATCGCTACCCTCTTTTTAGTTTTTCCATAGATGATCCGATCGGCTATGTATTTTCCTGCAAAAATTGATATCAAACCAATACTGATCCCTACAATGACATCTGCCACAAAGTGCTGAAAAAGAAATATTCTAGAAAAACCCCCTAACAGAATCAGAGTAAAAAGCAGTCTTCTAAAGAGCTCATGCTTGCAATAACGCATAAAATAAAATCCTACCACCGCAACTGTAGCCGTATGCCCCGAAGGAAAGGATCTAAAGTGATGAAAACGGATATCAAAACGTTCCAAAAGGGGACTGCCACCTTCTACCCCAAAAAACGCTACCGGACGTGGAGCTTCATAGAAAAAAAGGTTTTTCATCAGTGTAACCACCACAATCATAAACAAGGCAGAAAATAGAAAATGTAACAACTCTTCTTTGGTTTTTCTGCTTTTTCGCATGAGATACCTCGTCCACAGTAAAGCCAAAACAATCAACATGATCCATCCGTCCCCCAACAGGGTAATCCATTTGAAAAATGGAAAGAGGGATGGAAACTCAAATAAATTGATCCGCTGCTCAATGGTTCCCTTGGGCAATAGCAATAGGGGAATAAAGAACGGTAGGCAAAAAGCAAAGTTTCTATAAAGTAAATTCTGGTTGGTATAATTCATTGGGAGGGCATTAAAGTCGGTTTTTGACTTGTAAATAAATTCTTACAAACAACAGAATGAGACACAAAATGGAACCCAAGGGCAAAAGCCAAACCAAAATAAAAATGGAATACAATTCCGATCCTTTTAGGGTATCAATTTCCTTTAGCGACTTGTAAAATGAGATGGGAATTTTGGGGTTACTACTCATGGATTGGGGCTTATATAATCTAATATTCGGCCGAGATCAACAAATTTATAATTCTGATTTTCGGTACCGTTATCTCCATCCTGTGCTATAAAAACCCCTTGGGGAAAAAGCCCAGATGAAGAGGTGCTGAGGTCTATACCATCGGTATCTTCAACAGCATCTATATCATTAAAGTTACCAATTCTGAATCCACCGAGAAACTTTTTGGATTTTCTGTCCACTATACCATAGGCGTTGTTCCCTTGGATCGATATGAAAATCATTCCTTCACCATAGGGTCTTTCCATCAAAGTAACTCCCTCAAAATCCGCTAATAACTGATCGTTGTCTGTAGCAATCAAAAGCTGAAACGCTTCAGCTTTCCATGGATGTACATTGACTTCCCACAAACCCACGTTCTCCTCTGCAAAATAGAGCTTTTCATAGTATTCATCCGCCACCATACCCTCTACTATGGATTTTACCTTGAGTGTTCTCAACAATTTTAAGTCGGGCAAGTCGCCTTTGAGTCCAAACATCCACTGCTGGATTCTTCCTTTTTTATCACTAAGAAATACATACTTGTGGCGCTCGGCCCTATAAAAGGTGATTCCATATACATCCCTTAATTCCGGTACTTTTATCTGATTCAACCGTTGGATTTTTCCATCGGGGAAAAGGCGATAGATATCGATGGTTTTTTCGGTTCTATTAGATCCGAACAAGAGTGGGTATGCTTCTTCCTCGTAGGAAAAATCCTCATAAATATCAACATTATTGATCTTTCCAAAGGGTGATTTACTCAATATTGAGCCGTCTAAGGCATAGGAGATCAACCCCCACTGTTTGTCAGTACCCACAACTATTGAACGATCTGAATCGTTGGAATTGTGCCAAATACATACATCATCCGCAGCATCATCGGAGCTGATCACAGGGTCGGTTTCGAGCTTTGGGGGAATCGTCTCAAAAGACAAAATGCGGGATGAATCCCGCATTTGTGCATTGGTAAAAAAATAAGATAATGTGAAAATAATTATTTTTTCCTTCATGTTGATATTATAATTCGAAGCGCAATCCTATGTTCCAATTTAAGTCATAAAATTCAACTTGATAGGTTCTGTCTTTTAGACCTTGATAAAATCTCAAAGGCTCATCCGTTAAATTTTTGACTTCAGCAATGATTTTTAGTTTGTCATTGACTTTAAAAGCCGCGTTCAAATCGATAAATGTTTGGGCATCGTAGTAAATGTCTTCGTAGATGTTGTCTCCTACTTCAAAGAGGTTGTCATCAGACGAGTGCATTGACAATCTGGCGAATAGTTTCTCTGATTCATAGGCCAAAGAAGCGTTAAAAATATTTTCAACAGCCCCTACCAAAGGCAATCCAGTCCTGTCCTGATCCACAAATTCAGACGATGTATCGGTATAGGTGTAGTTAGACAAAACGGATAAGTTGCTTAAAAATCCTGGAAGGAAGTTTAATTTGGACTGAAAAGTCAATTCAATTCCGTTGATAGTGGCCTCCCCTCCATTTCTCGTTTGTCTATATCTCCAGCCCGTTTGCCCCTCATAGGTATAATTGTTGGTGGAATATCGGTAAGTGAAACTGGAAAGGCTTTTGTTGAAAAACCCTGCTGAGATCAAACCAACAGAAGAAAAATAGTACTCTGCTGTAAGATCGAAGTTAACCGATTTTGTGGGTTCTAACCCAGGATTACCTTCCTCTATTTCTTCATCCTCTCTGACAACGAGCCTATAGGGTGTCAAATCAAAATAATCAGGTCTTGCAATGGTATTGGTGTAAGCAGCGTTAACGATAAACTTATCAGAAAAGCTGTGTTGGATGGTCAAATTGGGTAGGAAGTTAACGTAATCATCTGTTCCATTTACGGGAGAGTAAGTATTATTGTCCAAATCGTAATCGTTTCCAGTATAATCTACGGAAGTGGCTTCCATTCTTGCTCCCAAGATGACTCTGGTTTTGTCGCCCAATCGATCAGTAATCATGGCATAAAATGCTGAGATATTTTCTTCAGCGTCATAGTTACCGGTGATGTACTCTTCCAACAAACGCTCACCATTGGTAAGCGTAAGCCCGCCCAAAAAAGCTTTGGAAGTGAATATCCCTGAGGAATAATCCCCGGCATTGTAAGAGTTGATACTCAAATCGCTAAAAGTAACATCGTTCATTGAGTCATAATCAAAATTGTCGGTATAGTCGTAGAAATTGTTATCTCTGGATTTTTTCTTTCCATTGAGTTTCAACCCAAATTTCAACTTATCGTTGTTTTTCCCGTAAGGAAGATCGAAGTTCATTCTGTAAGAGTGGTGTCTTTCAAAAGTACTTTGGTTTTCTCCCGTAATTTCATCCAACTCAAAATCACTGGCGTTGTTGTAGGAGTTATCGATAGAAAACTTAGGAAATCTCGGATTGGTTAAATCAATATTGGAATATGGAATTTCCTCGTTTTCAAAGGTGATGTACCTTTCGTCAGGCCTGTGTTCTGATGCTCTAGCGTAGGAATATTTCCAGTCCATTTTCAATTTTCCCAATTGATGGTCTCCTCCAAGGGCATATTTGTAGGCCTTTTGGTCCTCGAGTCGGGTAAAATCATTTCCAGGCCCACCCGCTTTGGTTTCCCTTTTCACTCTTAATGTTCCATCTGCCTCTTCGTCGATGTCATCAATTTTAAGTTTGTATCTGTTCTCCCAGTCATCTCTGTGGTTGTAGAGGGATTTGATGTAGATCAAATTGTTGGCATTGAAATTATAATCCAAGTTGAGAGAGAGGCTTCTTCTGGTTCTTTTTACGTCATACCTTCTGATTTGTTGCTCAACAATTTGAAGCGCTTGTTCAGGCTCAAATTCATTTTCCACATTGTCTGATCCATAATCATTGGTATAAGTAGAAGCACTAAGTGAATAGGAAAACTTTGGAGAAACCTTGTCAGCAACAATGGCCGATATATTGTAATTCTGACCGTTTTCTCTGATGGGGTTTGTCCCATAAGAAGTGTTGGCTACAAATCTGAATGCGTTGGGATTGGATCTTGTCACCAGGTTTACAGAACCTCCGATGGCGTCTCCTTCCATATCGGGAGTAACGGTTTTGTTGACTTCGATCATTTGAATCATATCCGTTGGGATCAAGTCCATTTGGACTCTACGGTTGTCTCCTTCTGCGGAAGGCATCCTTTCGCCGTTAATGGTAACAGAGTTGAGCGCCGGGCTGATCCCTCTGATTACGATGTCTCTGGCCTCACCCTGATCATTTTGCATCATCACCCCAGGGATCCTTTTAATAGCGTCTCCAATATTTGAGTCGGGAAACTTTCCGGTCTGGTCTGATGAAACCACATTGGTGACGTTCACATCACTTTTTTGTTTGTTCATTGCCTTAACAATCCCCGACTGAAAACCAGAAACGATGACTTCGCTCAATTCGTTTACAATTGGCGTAAGTACAAATATTTTAGTGTCGGAAGATTGAAGCGGAAACTCCAATTCCTCCTCCAAGCTTTCAAAACCCATATAGGTAATTTTAACTTTGGATGAAGGGGATTCGGTCATCAATGTAAAATATCCATTAAAGTCAGATACCGTTACATCATTGCTTTCTTCAATTTGAATGATCGCACCGGGCAGGGGGAAATTATTTTTGTCTAAAACCCTACCTTTGATAAGGTTAGTTTGAGCTTGAGTAACACCTAGCGTTAAAAAAGCCGATAAGATTAAGAGATGTATTTTTTTCATGAGATTGTTTTAAGCAAAAGTAAATTTGGATTGAGGCCGGTTGGTTATCTAAATTTTATTGATTTGTTAATTCAAAATCATATAATGGCTGCTTATTTTAACTTAATGTAAAGGCATTTTAAAACCCAAACACCAAGTCAACAATGAACCAGTCTTCCGACCTATCGCAGATGAAAAAAAAAGAAATGAATGTATTGATCATCCAACAAAAAATGATTGGGGATGTACTCATCAGTACTTTGTTGTGTAAAAATCTCAAGTTGTGGAACCCCAAAATCCATATTGATTTTGTAGCCAATCGACACACCTTGGATGTTATTCGTCATAACCCCTACATAGATGAACTCATCATTTTTGAGGATCATTTCAAAAAAGATAAGATGGGACTTTTCCGCTTTTTGCTTCAAGGTCGAAAGCTCAAATATGATTATATCATTGATGCCTATGGAAAACTGGAAAGCCTGTTGATCTGCCTGTTCACGACCGCCACCCTAAAAATAGGCTATAAAAAAATCCATACCTCCTTGATTTATGACAAATGCATCAAAATTTTGAAAGTTCAAGAGGATGGCCTCCAATTGTCTATTAAAAATAGGCTACGATTGTTAGAGCCTATAATGGGAAAACATCCTAAGAATAGCGAAGTAGAAATTCATCTCAGTCCCGATGAAATATCAGCGACACGAAAAAAAATGGATCATATTTTGGGGAAAGGAAAGGAAGCCATAATGGTTTCGGCCATAGGAAGCAGTAGCAATAAAACCTACCCATTTGACTATTTGGCGCAATTAATGGATATGGCTTTTGATACCGCCGAACTGCCTTTTATAGTCAATTATCGCCCCGATCAAGAAGGTCAGATCAACCAATTGATGAAAAAACTTCGACCAGCCACCAGAAAAGCAGTTTTTAAGGCCCTCACCCCGGATTCACTTCGCGATTATATGGCAACCGTTTACCACTGTAAAGCAGCTGTCGGCAACGAAGGAGGTGCCATCAATATTGCGAAAGGTTTTAACAAACCCACTTTTGCCATCTTTTCGCCTTTGATTGATCCCTCAGGATGGCATACTGAGATTCCAAATAAATGTACGGCGGTTAACCTCAAGACATTTTATCCGGATGCGGTGGATCATTTGAAATACCGAAAACTTGCAAAAGACAATCAGAAACTCCAAAAACTGTACAGCATGTTAAAACCCGAGCTGTTCCAAAAGCAATGGATTGACTTTTTTAAAAGACTCAAAACAGACTTTCAATAATTTAGTAAGTAAATTGAGTCTTTTTTTCAAGAAAAAGGATTAAATATTAGAAAAATGAAGGCTTATCGTATTGGATTTAAAAATTTTGGACTTAATTTTGGGTACTTGATTCATTCTTTGAATTGATTTATGGTTAATAGGAGGGCATCCTTTTGGATGCCCTTTTCCATTTTTAGATTTTAACTTCTATTTAACCTCTTTTTACCAATTCTTTAACAACTCAAAGATTAATTTTATTATGATACTTAATATGTTTCATTTTTGTTTGTTTAATTGGTTTAACCCGTCAAAGTTTTAGGTATACTTGGCGGGTTTTCAATGTATAAAGGGGATAAATTACTGGGAAACCTCGTATTCAAATTCCCAATTGGGATCATCCAATCGATTTATAATATAAGAAATGGTAATTTCCCTACCCTCGGCAATGGGTTCAAGTGCCTTTATACGAATGTGTCTTAGTTTACCCATCTGTTGATCTTCCTCTGAAACAAAAGCTTTACAATTCGGAATTTCGTGATGATTGATAAAACCTCCCAGAGGCAATCGAATATAACCATCAGGAAAACGTTCATCAAAAATATGGGAAATACCCAAATCAAAACCCTTGGGTAAATCTTGAGTAGCAAACACCCCAAGCCCCTCGATTTTGCTTTCTTTGATGGTCAAAAATTCAGGCAATGGACGCCAATTCGTCTTTTTTATCATTGCACACTAATTTAAATCTTAAATTATCTTCTATTCTTTTCGACGTTGTTTTTCCAACTTTTGCTTATAGTAAAATTACCCAAATAAACTCGTTATTCATATATCAAAAGATCATTTTTAATTCATTCTATATGAATGTTTAATACTGCTTTAACATAGATCTCAAAACAGGCTCGTAGGCATCGGCATAACGTACCATACCTAGATCGTTGGGGTGAGAACCATCGGTGGCAGCCTCTCCGTCTTCTCCCAAGAGATAATCACCATCCAAGTAATAGAGATTTCCAATCCCTGCATTCTTTAATGCAACATAGGCTTTTTTGAGTGCCCTTCTGCTTTTTTGGTGATGGATTTTTGTTTTGGGAAAAAATGAAGTGTTGGTAAAGCTTCGATCCTCCACCAAAAGTATGGGGGTATTCTCGTGGGACGCCCTGATTTTTTTAACCAATGGAACTGCTCGTTCTGAAACGGTAGTTTCATTCATGTTGGGGAGACAATCAATTACGTAGGCACAAGGTTCTAACTCTGACAATAATGAGGCAACTTCTATTTCCATCTGTCCGTTGCCAGAAAAACCAAGGTTGATGGTAGGACGTCGGAATCTTCTCCCCAGTATGGCAGGAAAAGCCAATCCAGGTCTTGATGCGCAAGCACCTTGTATGATCGAGGTGCCATAAAATAAAATAGGACGCTCCTGTCTTAGAGCTAGTGGGGAAAACTTACTCCCTTTGAGAACACCTACTTCTAAATCATCAATTCCATTATACAATGGCAAATAAAGGGTATAACGACGTGTTCCAGGACTTAAACCTTCAGCGATGGCAGTATCTATCTTTTGCTTTTCGGGCATGACAACAGCTACCCATCGGTCGATCCCCTTGCCATCCTCAGCATAGAGGTCCAAACCACTCACTCCAGTGGCAGGCATATGTGGCATTGCTAACTTTTCAGAGTATAGCTTATAACGAACGTAGATATTGGGCGAATCACTGACAAAACGCATACACATACCGACCGAATGACGCGACAAATTCCATACGGGATCCCTCACCATGCCTTCCGCTTTGGGGGGCAAACGATCAAAAAAACGCTTGGTGTTTGTCCAACCCTTCCCCTCAACACCAATTTCCTTAACGTCAAACCAATCGATCTCTTCATTGGTCAGTAAGGTGGATTGAGCAAATAAGCTCGGGGCGAGCCCTATGCTTAAGGAACCACCAATCAATTGAGTGGTAAATTGACGTCGGTTATAGTTTTGTCTTTTCATGATTTGACATTTTGTATTCGAAACAACTATTCATTTACAATATACAATGAATTATTCTATTGATTGGACTTGTCGGCAAAAGCTCCATTCGATTTTCCACTGAATAAAGCCACAAAAAGACTCCCATAAAGTGAATGAACCAAACTGGAGATGGCAGCGGGGATGGCCACTGCCGGATTGACAAAGTTTTCTTTGGCCAAAACCACTCCCAAACCTGAATTTTGCATTCCCACCTCCACAGAAATCGTTCGGCTTACTGCTTCATCTTTCACTAAAATTTTACTCAAAAAATAGCCTAATAGGAATCCGATCAAATGTAAAATCATGATTGAAAAAATCAAAGATAATCCCGAACCGAGAATGATTTCTTTCCCCTGGCCGATGATACTGGCTACAATCAGTGTAATCAGAATCACTGCCAATGAAGGAGAGTAAAACTGAATCTTTTGGGTGTAATGCGGCAATCGTGCGTTGAGGAAAACACCTAAAACAACAGGAACCAAAACCACCTTGAGCGTGCTGTAAAACAGGCCCACCGCATCCACATCTATTTCATTACCGGAGAGACTACTGGTCAACAAAGGGGTCATCACGATGGCCGCCATGGTAGAAAGTGCTGTCATGGTGACCGATAGCGCCAAGTGGGAACGAGACAAGAAGACGATCACATTGGAGGCTGTCCCTCCCGGACAACTCGAAACCAAGATCAATCCGACGGCAAAAAAAGGAGGAAGGTCGAATAAAATTCCTAAAAGCCACCCGAAAAAAGGCATCACCGAAAATTGCAGTAATAAACCCGTAAGCACCCATTTGGGGGTTTGGGTCACACGACGAAAATCCTCCAACCTTAGGGTAAGCCCCATCCCCAACATGATGCCTCCCAAACCAAGAGTAATCCATTGTCCCGAAAACCATGTAAAAATAGGGGGATGGTACAAGGCCAAGAAAGAGGCTAATAAAACAATCCAAGGAAAAGCCCTCGGTATCTGTCTAAAGATATTCAAGGACTATTGCTTTCTGGATGTCCATATCTCGTGGAAAGGATCCCCTTTGCTACTTAAGCCCTTGTGATACCAATCCTCTCCTTTTCTTTGATACTGAAAATCCAATGAGATCCCTACTTTATTGTCATCTCTAGAAAAATAATCTATGTATTCAGTGTAGGTACCCTCAGCGGCAGTATATCTACCACCACCTGTTCCATGAAAAGAAAAAGTCGCCGTATTATAAGCTATCCATTGGAAATAGCCCGCTACCAATATTTTCATTGTTTTTCTGGGCCGTTCGGTATCTCTTCTCCGTTCTTGATCCCCCATAACCCGGCCGGCCATCAACCACTTACCATTCAGGGGTAATGCCTTTTCGGAGACCCTTTCCCAATGATCTGTTTTTTCAATCACAATATTTTTTAGACTGTCTTTGGAGAAATTGGAATTGAACTCCAAATCAACCACCAATTGATCTCGCTTTTTTTGGTAAAACCCTCCCACGGTTTTGATAAATTGATTGGAGTTGCTGGTAAATTGTGTTTCTACATAATAAACGTCATCCATCAAAATACGGTGATTGATAGATTGTCCATTTTCAAAAGTTCGATAGGAGAAAACTTGTCCCAAGGCAACTTGATGAATGAGAGAGAATAGTGCAAAAAAAGTAAAGATGTTATTTTTCATTAAGGTATTTTTTATAAAATTGGACATTACAAAAGCTCAAACGTATTTAAATTTATTAAATTGAAATAAATTTAACCTCAATAGTGATATGAAAAAACTTAACCTCAGCCTTTTCACCATCTTATGGATGGGCTGTCTATTCATTTATGGACAGAAAGTAGCTTTTGAAGAATACGATCTCGATAACGGCCTTCATGTGATATTGCATCAAGACAATTCCATACCCATCGTCACTACTTCCGTATTGTACCATGTGGGTTCAAAAGACGAAAATCCGAAGAGAACCGGTTTTGCTCATTTTTTTGAACACCTTTTGTTTGAAGGTACCCAAAATATCCCCAAAGGAAAATGGTTCAGTATCGTCACAGGAAACGGTGGTTCCAACAATGCCTATACCACGGATGATTTTACCTACTACTATGAGAATTTTCCTTCAAACAATCTGAAACTTGGACTTTGGATGGAATCGGAACGTATGCTCCACCCCATCATCGATCAAACTGGAGTGGATACCCAAAACGAGGTGGTCAAAGAGGAAAAACGCATGCGTTACGACAACAGTCCCTATGGCAAATGGAACGAAGAGGTGAAGTCGTCTTTGTACAAAGTTCACCCCTACCGCCAGATCACCATCGGGAAAATGGAACATTTGGATGCTGCTACACTGGAGGAATTTATGGCCTTCAACAAAAAATATTATATCCCCAACAATGCTGTATTGACTGTGGCTGGAGATATTCACATCCCTCAGACCAAAAAATGGATCGACGATTATTTTGGCCCCATTCCCAAAGGACCAGAAATTGTAAGAAAATTCCCAAAAGAAAATCCCATCACAGCAACCATCAAGGCAGAAGCCTTTGATCCCAATATTCAAATTCCCGCTATTTTTTTGGCCTACAGAACACCTGGGCGAAATTCCAGGGATGCCCGGGTATTGGATGTGATATCTACCTACCTCAGCCAAGGAAAAAGCTCCAAGCTTTACAAAAAATTGGTGGACGATCAAAAGATGTCTCTTCAAGTCGCAGCCTCTAATATGAGTGACGAAGACTACAGTACCTATGTCATTTTAAGCTTGCCCCTGGGCGAAACCCAGCTTGAAACTTTGGTTACTGAAATCGATGAGGAGGTCGAAAAGATTCAAAAAGACCTGATCTCCGAAAAAGACTTCCAGAAGATACAAAACCAGTTTGAATCCGATTTTGTAAGTTCCAATGCTACCATTGAGGGAATTGCCAATTCACTGGCGGAATACTATGTTTTTTACGATGGTGACACCAACCTCATCAACAAAGAATTGGATATTTACAAATCCATCACCCGTGAGGAGATCAGAGCCGTAGCTAAAAAATACCTCAGCCCCAACCAACGATTGGAATTACACTATCTACCTGAACCCCAAAAAGAAGAAAAATGAAAAAAGCCCTAATACTTTTGACCAGTGTTGCCTTTTTTGGCCTCACCCAAGCACAAGTGGACCGATCCGTCCAACCTCAGCCGGGGCCTGCTCCCGAAATTAACTTTGGTACTCCCCAAGAACACCAATTCAAAAACGGACTGACCTTGATGGTGGTTGAAAATCACAAATTGCCTCAAGTTTCTGTTTCCCTTAGTATAGACAATCCCCTTTATGCAGAGGGTGAAAAAGCAGGCTTATCAGGACTCTTGAGCAGTATGATGGGAAAAGGATCAAAAAACATCCCCAAAGATGATTTTGATGAGGAAGTCGATTTTATGGGAGCACGTTTAAGTGTGAGTTCAGCAGGGGCCTATGCCAGTTCATTAAAACGCTATTTTCCAAGGGTCTTTGAGATGATGGCCGATGCTACTTTATATCCCGATTTTCTCGCTGACGAATTTCAAAAAGAGGTGGACAAAACCTTAGAGGGTTTAAAAGCTTCTGAAAAAGATGTTAAAACTGCCGCAAGAAGGGTAGAGAACCTTCTTTCCTATGGCAAAGACCATCCCTTTGGTGAATATGTTTCAGAAGAGAGTATCAATAGGGTTACCATAGATGACTTGGAAAAATTATACCAAAAAAACTTCCACGCTCAAAATGCTTATATCACCATCGTAGGAGATATCGATTTTCAAACTGCAAAAAAACTCACCCAAAAATATTTTGGCAAATGGGCCAAAGGCACAGTCCCCCCTTCGTCTTTTCCCAAGCCAAAAAACGTTTCCCAAACTCAAATTGCCTTTGTCGAAATGCCCAATGCTGTCCAATCTGAGGTCTCGGTCGTCAGTACTGCCAACTTGGATAGGAATAATCCCGATTATTATGCACTGACCATAGCCAACCAAATCTTGGGGGGCGGTGGAGAGGCCCGGCTGTTCCTCAATTTGAGAGAAGACAAGGGCTATACCTATGGTTCTTATTCGCTTTTTGACATCAACCACAAAACCAAATCCCGAATGCGGGCTTTTGCCGCAGTGCGCAACACAGTCACCGATAGTGCTGTGGTAGAATTACTCTATGAAATTGATCGGATGAGTATAGAAATGGTGACCGAAGAAGAACTGAAACTGGTCAAAGAAAAATATGCTGGTTCCCTGATCCGTTCCATGGAGGATCCAGAGAACATAGCCAATTTCGCCTACAACACCAAGACACAAAATTTACCTCCCAATTTCTACAACAACCTTTTAAAAAATATACAAAAGGTAACAATAGAAGACATTTCCAATGTTTCCAAAAAATACTTTAACCCCGCTTCAATGCAGGTAGTCGTCACTGGAAAAGGGAGTGATATTTTGACCCCATTGGAAAATGTATCCTTCAATGGCCAAAAGTTAAAAGTGCTTTATTACGACAAATACGGCGAGCCTACGGATCGACCCGAATTTTCCAAACCCCTGCCAGAGGGCATCACCGCCAAGAGTGTTATGGACGGCTATATCGAAGCCATTGGAGGAAGAGCAAAATTGGAAGGGGTAAAAACCAAGGCCACCATTTCGGAGGCCAGTATGCAAGACATGACCATAAAGGTATCCAACCAGCAAACCGCCAAAAAACAGATGCGGGTGGAGGTGAGTATGATGGGCAATATCATGCAAAAAATGGTCATCAATCCTTCCAAAGGCTACAATGAGATGCAAGGACAAAAAATAGAGCTCAAAGGAAAAGAGTTTGAAAATGCGCTCAAGGATGCAGCCTTATTTCCCGAATTGGAAATAGATCCCAACCAAATCTCTTTAAAAGGTATCGTTGTCGTTGACGGTAAAGACGCTTATGAAATTCAGTGGTCGGACAATAAAAGTATTTTTTATGCGGTCGATGATTTTCTAAAACTTCAAACGGTAGAAACCATGGAAATGGGAGAGCAAGTTCAATCCTCTACGATTTCTTTTAGTAATTATAAGGCTTTAGAAGGCATCCGCTTCCCGCATACGGTTCAACAGGATATGGGACCTCAAAAAGTAGATTTTCAAGTAAAATCAATCATCCTTAACGAACCTATGGAAGACAGTTTGTTTGAATAAAATTTCACCCAAATAAAAAAAAGCTGTTTTTTTAAAACAGTTTTTTTTATACCAATAAGTATAAATTTAGAAGGTAAAGAAAATAAATAATATCAAGATGAATGAATATATTGTTTATGGATAACACAAAGTACTTATTTC
>CBFIIP010000059.1:0-72266 GCA_965662705.1 Flavobacteriaceae bacterium | reverse complement strand
AAAAAATTGCGAAAGTACTGGAAATGATACGCATTGGCTTTGATGATTTTGACAAGCTACTGCCTTTTCATCAATACTTTATTGTACTCCCCGAACCGCGAAAAAAGTGTTTGATGGGCGCATGTGAATTAGAAGATTTTGAGCAAGTTTTCCACCGTTGGTATCTCGGTAATATTTTAGAAAAAAACCATAGAAACACCCTAGACTTCAATGGATTTGGGGAGGGATATTTTGATTTGGTAGAAGACTTAAAAAAGGTCAATCAATACTACACTGAGCTTGCCCACACTAATGTAAAAAAGTCACGGAATGAAGCAATTATGGATTTTGACCAGAAAAATCAGCTGTCCATAGAACAATTTTTTTCTAAAAGAAATACGTCAAAAAGAGTCAAATTACCACTTCATAAAATCACAAAAGACCCCAGTAAAATCTTCTATCATCTTTTTCCAATTGTTATTGCCAACCCCACTTCTTGTTCTCAACTGTTTCCTATGGAGGTCGGGTTTTTTGATTTTGTGGTTTTTGATGAGTCCAGTCAATTGAGGATAGAGGACACTTTTCCGGCCTTACTTAGGGGGAAAATTCGAGTGGTCTCCGGGGACAGCCACCAGTTACCCCCATCCAATTATTTTAGGGAAGTTACAGAGGACAAAAATGAAATGGAGGAAGGTTTTAATATGAGCTCTCTGTTAGATTACTGTAAAACCGCGTCTTTTCATGATCACTATTTGGATATCCATTATCGCTCCAATCATCCTGCATTGATTCAGTTTTCTAATCACGCATTTTATAAAAAACGTTTAATTCCCTTACCTCCTCCAAAAAAATATACTCCGATCGATTGGATTCCGGTGAATGGTTTGTTTATCAATCGAACCAATCATCAAGAAGCAACTACAATAATAAATTACCTCTCAAGCGATGCGCCTATTGACCAAAGTATTGGAGTAGCTACTTTCAGTCAATTTCAACAAAACTTGATTTTGGACATGATTTTGAATAAATCTATTAAAAACCCTGAGTTCAAGAATAAAATGGAGGCGTTATCAGGGTATGGTTTTTTTGTAAAAAACATTGAAAATATTCAAGGAGAGGAGCGAGATATTATGCTGATTTCAACTACTTACGGCCCCAACAAACAGGGCAAATTCAACCAATTCTTTGGTCCATTGAATACGAAAGGAAAGGGACACAAATTACTGAATGTTTTGATCACAAGAGCTATAAAAAAAATAAAGGTTTTTAGTTCTGTACCTGAATTGTATTATAAAGACTATCAATACCATTTGGATGAAAAAGGTGCGATTGGGAAAGGTGTTTTTTATGCTTTTTTAAGCTATGCAGCAGCTGTTTCCAATCAAGATGATCAACAACAACATGATGTACTCAATGCGCTTTCTCCAAACCAAGAAAGGCTTGCCCAAAAAACGATTTATAAAAAAGAAGATCTCTCTGCTTTTACTGAACACCTGGTGAACAAGCTTACCAAAAAATATGCTAGAGTGATTTATTGGTATAACGGCTATGCCCTCGGGGGAATCACTTATGAAGTTCTACTTGCATTTGATAATAAGAAAAAACTGCTTATTGATTTTAATGGGAAAATGATCCACAAAGAATATGAAGATTATTTATTTGATATTTACCGCTGTAAAATTGCACATCAGTCGGGTTATCGATACTATAGACTCTGGCTATCCAATTATTACAATCAGCCAGAAAAAGAAATTAAAAATATGCTAAGGGTAGTAGGCCTATTAAAAAAGGGCGTGAATTAAAAAGTATACAACAAGCTAAAGCTGTAGTTCTGGAGCATTTGAGGGACATATAAAATGTATTTATTCGAACTGGTAGTGGAGTAATAGGTCCTGTAATCCATACCCTCGGGTTGATCTACCATACCAATGGTGGCACTGGCTTGGGCCGGGCCCGGATGATAGTATTTTTCATTTAAAATGTTTCGCATTTGAAGTCCAAAACGTACCCCTCTAAGGGCTTTTATATCGAATAATAAATTCCCGTTGAGTACAAAATAGGATGGAATGGTGGCATTTTCAAATCTAAATCCACCATCATCAGCGGTGTTGACATATCCCTCAGATGGATCATAGATCCCTGGATTGGTGGGTACAGTTGTCCCGTAACCTACCTTCTTTTCTCCAACATAATTGGCTCTGAGATTGATTGAAGCAAATAGTTGATTTGTATCAAAGGATTTAGTAATTCCGGCATTGGCCTTGATGTTTGCAATATCAGCGATATCCTTTACATCATGGGGTTCCTCCATCTCCGTCTCCAAATTATTGATGGTATTTGGATCACTACTGTTCATAGAAGCAGCAACCCCGGGGAAATCAGCGGCGATTTCGTTAATGTCCCTCTCGCCCGATTTGATCCCATTGGTATAGGTTCCGTTCGCATAGAAATGAAAGCCTGCCCATTTTAACCCAAGCTGTGCAAATAAACCCTTTATCTCATATTCTCCGACATTGACATGTATGTCTTTATTGGCATAGTATCCGTCTTGAACAGGTAATCTTTTTGAAGAAATTGCCCCTTGGATTTGATGCGCAAAGGCTGTAATGTTCCAATTGAAAACCTTGCCGTAATCAGTGATGGAAAAGTCAATGTATTCAATTCTTTCAGGTTCCACTCTTGGATTGGGAATCCGATTGGCACCCGTTGAATATCTGGTCCACAGCGACGGCCCCTGATATCCCTCGGCAGCATTAAGTTTCAGAGTTATTCTATCTGTAAAATTATAAATCAAACCGACCCTAGGGAGCACATCGGAGAAACCACTTTTTTGATCAGAGTTTGCTCGAGCCTTTTGGCTATCATAGCGAAGACCACCGATCACATAAAATTTATTTTTAAACAGCTCGTAACTCAGTTGTGCAAAAGCACCAAAGTCATAGACTACATAAATATTGGAGCCTTCGATTTGACTGTAGGCGGTTCCTTTAACTTGAGCGTTTCCAAAGTAATTGTCATTGAGTTCTAAATTATTTTCCAAGTTATAATAGGAAGCTTCATGTGCTTCTACAGACTCATACCCACGCCAGTTAAAGTCAAAGGCGGATAAGTAGTCTCCCTGTGCAGCCGTTACCCTAAACTCGACCCCACCCATAGCTGCTAAGCGCTCGGTGTCATAAAAAAGCCGTAATTCGTTTCTTCCTTGTGTGCCTTGATAGAAATAATATTTATTCCTCCAACCATGACCGATATCCGGGAAAGACTGACTTCCACTGACATCCACCTCTTTGGAAAGGAAATTGGTGTCGAGAAGACTACTGTAGTTGACGACATGCCTTGGGTCGTAAGACATGTTGGGGTTTCCAAAAGGTATAAAATTCACCTTTAGGGTTTCGTCGCCTAAACGGTGGTGCTTAAATGTTGAAAGGATGGAAAGGGAAAAGTTGTCATCAATATTTCTGTTGTATTTCAAATAGGCGGTTTTGTTTTCGGGAGCCCAAATGGAGCCATTTGTTGAAGGAGCCATATCCAAATCGTGGTAATTTCCAAAGCCTTCTTTTCGCTTCCAAGCCCTAAAACCGACGATAAATTTATCAAAGGAAATTTCCCCTCCTACAAAGTAGTTCATAGTTGAGTTGGAGTAGGCAACATCGGCACCATTGACTTTTGATGTGTAGGCCAATCGATCCAGTTCCTTTGCCCTGTCTTTTCCCTCTTGACTCAAACTGACAAACAAAGAGTCCCCCCCTGTTGAGGTGTTGATCTCCAGTAGACTGTTATCCTCATCAAGTTGGTTGGCCAGCATGTATTTTCTTATTTCTGCAATCGTTCCTTTTTTTTGAATGTGGTCGTATTGAAAAACATCGAGGTCATTTACATCATAATTGAAAAATTGCTCATCGCTCATGTCATGACCATCAGATTGATTGACTCGAGCTGTAAATTGAATGTTGACCCTGTCACTCTCATACCCTAACACCATATCTAAGTCTTTGGTGTTATAACTGCCCATACTGAATCTACCATTGCTGTACCACTTGGCTCCCTGTTTATCTCCATCGTTGCTAAGAAACCCTCCCCTTTCCTTTGGGCTGTAGGTAATGATATTAACGGTTCCTACAAAAGCTCTAGCTCCATACATCGTAGAGGCAGGGCCATAGAGCACCTCAACCGCTTTGATATTGTTGATAGGATATTGGGTTGAGGCATACACATAATTGGACCAAACATCATTTTCTTCAATGCCATCCACCATAAAAAGTGTTCGCTCTGTAATGTCTTGTCGAAATCCCAATTGATAGATGTTTGTATTGGGAGTCGAGTACAAGCGACTGATATCAAAACCAGGAATATCGGATAAAATGTCCACAATATCCATATACCCTCTCTCTCTGATTTGTTCGGCAGTAATGAGCAAAACTGAGGCAGGGGCTGTTCGGATGTCCTCTGGTTTTTTGGAAACGGAGCTTACCGTGACCTTGGCATTTTCTCTCTTAATTCTCTGAAAAAGTGATCGAAGTACGAGATTTGAGTCCATCAGTTGATAATTAATATCCGACATCACCATCTCAATAATGAGTTGCTCGGCTAAGTTGAGATCGTCCTCAGCGATGGCAACCAAAGCTAAAATTTCTCTTGCATTATTTTGAACGGTCTTGTTGGGATTCTCTAAACAGCAATTCAAACGTTCTCTGAGTTCTTTAAATAGTCCAACATTGTACAAATTTTTGGATTCTAAAATAGAGCAATTACATTCATTTTCTTGTGCTTGCGCTTGGAAAAAGATCAGAAAAAAAAGGAAAAACAAACAGGAGATTAGAGGAATCCTCAATTGGAAAAAAGAGGTTTGGACTGGTAATTTGTACATTTGATTATCTCCTTCTTAATAACATAAAGGTAACTAATTTATTAACTATATTTATTATAATTACATGAAGAAAAATCCTGAATGAAAACTTATAGATCACTTTGAAAAACAATACCCTAAAGGCTGAAGATTATAACCATATCAAAAGGAGTTACAGACCACTCCCCCCCTATCTAATTATAAAAGAAAGTGATATTCATGAACTGGGACTTTTTACCAATACCGATATTGAAAGTGGGGCTGAGATTGGAATTACTCATGTTTACGATACTCGATTTTTGCACAATTATATCAGAACACCCTTGGGTGGGTTTTACAATCACTCGGAAACACCCAATGTGACAATTGAGGAAAGAAAAATATTTGATCAAATTGAGATTGATTGTCGGGTGATGATTGCCCTACGGAAAATTTTAAAGGGTGAGGAAATTGTTGCCAAGTATGCATTATACGAAATCAATTCAACCGATCCAAAATCGAAAATATAGCTTATGGATCTAATTCAAAACAAAAAAATTCTTTCAGTAGTTTTTATGATTTTATGTGTGTTGAGTTATACCGCCATGAATTTAATCTGTAAATTTTTTTCCAACGAACTTTCTGCCTACCAGCTGTTATTCTTCAGGTCGTTTCCATCCGTTTTAATTTGTCTTTTTTTGATGAAAAGAAAAGGGGTTTCCTTTTTGGGTAATAAAAAGGGGCTATTGGTCTTGCGGGCTGTAGCAGGAATGCTTAGTGCAATTTTCTTTTTCGAAGCCATTTCAATAATACCCATCGGAACCTCTATAATTTTAAAGAACTTAGAACCTTTTTTTGCCTTACTGCTGTCTTTTTATTTTTTTGCCTATAAATTCAATTGGGTTCATTTTTATGCCATTTCGATTGCCTCCCTTGGTATTTTTATTGTTTTAATCAATTCTTATGGCGTCTCCATACTCGGCATCACTTATATGGTGATTTCTGCATTGGTCGGTGGATTTGCCATTGTATTTATTACAAAGATTGGCCATCAGGACTCTCCTCTGACCATTGTTTTTTATTTGTCTGTATTTTGTAGTCTGTTGGGGTCCTATTCTTTTCTTGAATGGCAAAAAGTAAGACTCGATTTTTTTTGGTATTTAATTTCAATAGGGATTCTGAATTTTTTGGCGCAGTTTTTTTTGACCATGTCTTTTCAATTGGGCGACCCACGAAAGGTTGCTCCCATCAAATATGTTGAGATTTTATTGGCCATGCTCTTGGGAACTGCCCTGTTGGGAGAATCCTATTTGGCATTCAATTACCTTGGGGCAGTGATTTTTATTCTGGCCTTGGTGATCAATGTATTGGACTTCAACAAGGATGGAAAAATCAATTCAGAAGATTTTCAATATCTACTTGAAATTGATAAGTCGAGGTTTGATTTGAATAAGGATGGTAAGGTTGATTTTAAAGATTTACTTTTTTTATTCAAACGGGAAAAGAAAAAATAAGCCAAAAAGTCCGGGCCTATTTTTCGAATGACTTCCCATCCTTGGAAAGTTCACGTCTGATGCCGATCATTATGTTCTCTAAAGTAACACTACTGTTTTTACTTTTTGATTTGAGCCATGCAAATTGAATTACGTTTTTAATCGAACCTCCACTGATTTCGTATGTTTTGGCGATTTTATCTATTTCTTTTTCACTGATCTCAGCGATACCATTTAAAGCATTTCGCCACAGGATTTTTCTCTGTTTAGGGTTAGGTATGGCATAGTGAATAACGGATTGTAACCTCCTTGAAAAAGCCAAATCAATATTGGGTTTTAGATTGGTAGCCAAAATGATAAGTCCATTGTAGTTTTCAACCCTCTGAAGGAGATAGGCCGTTTCTTGATTGGCAAACTTATCCTTGGCGTCCGAGACTGCAGTTCTTTTAGAAAAAAGTGACTCCGCCTCATCAAAAAACAAAATCCAGTTTTTGTTTTCAGCAATGTCGAAAATGGAACCCAAGTTTTTTTCCGTTTCTCCGATGTACTTGGATACAACTTGTGAAAGATCTACTCGATAGACATCCAATTTGTTTTTTTTACCCAAAAGGGTGGCAGAGAGTGTTTTCCCTGTTCCCGGTGGACCAAAAAATAAACATTTATATCCCTTGTTGATTTTTTTGGAGAGGAGTTTGTTTTGAGAAATATCATTTTTATTTTTTAACCAGGTATCAATGATGTCTATCTCATCAAATACATGGTTTTCCAATACAAGATCACTCCAGTCTAGGTCAGTTGTTATGAGATTTGCAGGAAAAGCAGAACTGTAATTGGGTTTGAAGTCATTACCAGTGGTTACCTTTTGCAGAAATTCCTGACCAATCTCCAAAGTGGAGTCCAAAAGAGAATGGTTTTCTTTGTTAAGTGTTATGATATTGTAGACTTTAAAAAAATGCTGATCTTCAAAATAAAATTGTAATCTAAAATACTCGGAGATCTGATCACCAAACAAAATAAAAGCTACGGTGCGAAGGGTTGGAATAAAATTATTTCCAGATGAATTGTTTTTCTTCCCTCCAAACTCAGTAAAATTCTGATCCAAACTTTTATTCTTAATTAAGAATCGATCGAACATTTCTGGCTTAAAATAATTGGCCAGAGCAATAGCAACAATCAATCGCTCCTCATCATCCGCTTTATATTTGTTTATTAGGGAAGCATAGTTGCTCGTATCATCTTGCAGGTTTGGGGGAGTTATGGGATTTTTTTCAGGGTTTGTATTTTGAAAAAATAATTCAAGCCTTTGATCTATTTGATCAGACAACCAAGCCATTTCCTTTTGAAAGGTAGAGGCATTCTGCTTTGTTATTTCGGATGTGCCAATCATATCCATGTTACGAGTATACGATTTTTCATAAAACTGGTTTGAATCATACTGATGGTCCAAGGCAAAGTGGTTAGCAATACATCAAACGGCTTTTTTTCGATATTCAATTTAAAATCAGCATTTGACCTGATCAAAACCCCCTCCCGGTTCAAAAAAGTTTCACGCAAGGTAGAAACGCTGGAATTATTGATTTTTTCCCAATTGTTGATCACACTTTTAAGCAATGATTCGCAAAGATTCAATTCAAATTTTTCTATAGTGATATCTACATCGACGTAGGTTTCTAAGGGAGCTCCACAAATCAATTTATTTAATGCAAGAGAAGATTCTTGGAAATCGGTATTACCCGTTACAAGGTATTGGGTTAATAGTATGGCTTTTTGCTGCGCATTTTCATCAACAAAATCTTTTTCCTCCAATAGATTAAGTTTATCAAACAAGCGACTTATAAAGGGCCACAATAGGATAAGCCCGGCATTCTGAATAAACAGGCTCCCCGTTTCGTCCAAATCATCAACCTCTGATATTTGATCTTGCTTTTTACTTGGCTTTGAGGGGCTTTCCAATTGGGAAATCCAATCTCTCAATTGGTTTTTTAAGTTTTTAGGAGTATTTTTCAAGCCCTCCATCAAAACGCGGTTTAGGTCTTCTTTGCTAATGCTAAGTTGTTTCAACAATTGAGCAACAAACATTTGTATCAGATCCCTCAAAGAGTAAACAATCAAGTTTTTGGATGACCAGTAACCAAAATTATAAGCAATCAACCCTTCCCAATGCTCCAACCCGAGGGCTATCGGAAGTGTCGTATTAAATTCATCAGCCATGAGTTGGTCCAATGTTGTCAAATAAGATGCTAAGTCAAAATGAATGTGATCCAATAATAAAATTTGTTCTTTTTGTGGATGTAATTTGATGATCCGCTTGATTTTATTTTTCGAGTTACCCCATTGGTGGAGTCTCTTTTTGATCAAAAGACGATCGCGACTCAAAAGCTTTTTAAATAGCTGGTAGAGATCGCCCATTCCCAACAATGTATCATCAAATTGAGTGGAGCCAAATTCAACGAAATACTCCAGTCGCTCCAGGTCAATCTTATCTTGATTTTCAATTATAATTTCTAAAGCACCCTTTTGGTGAATTTTGGTTAAAAACTGACCCAGTTCAGCAGTGGTATCCCAACCATTTGGGGGTTGCATTTCATGGAGTACCCTAAGGAATGTGGTAAAGATTGTTTGATCCGCTTTTTGAAGAGTAGTGAAGAAAGAAATCAATAAATTTTCTTTTAATGCTTTGTCTATGATGAATTGCCTAATGATTCCTAGTAAACTGGAAAACCTTTTTTTATTCACTCCAGAATCTTTTGAAGCCTTAAAAAGAGAAGCAACAAACAATTCATGGTCTATACTCTCCCTAAAAAAAGCGAACTCAATGCTTCTGATCAACTGGGCTTTAGAAATGATTTTTAGGATATTGGATACTGCTTCTGGCTGACCGATATGGTCTTTCAAAAGTTTTTTAATCGCCTGTGTTTTTTTCAGTAAGATCTCCTTAAAATCCGCTTTAATTTTGGCTTGATCAAAATTGATGTCCTCAGGAATTTGACCCGTTTCTAAGAAATATTTGATCAGTTCAATTTTTTCTTCAGAACCCATTTGGGAAAATTTTTGGAATGAAAAAAAAGTATCACTGATCGCTAAAACTTGACGAATCTCACGCTTCAATTGAGCAGGTTCACGATCCGATCGGTCTTTGAGAAAATCAAATATTTTTTGCGAAAGTTGAATTAAGCTGATTACTTTCCACAAGCCACCCGAAAGAAAATAACGTGATAAAACAACCTCCGTTTGATCCTGGGCATTCCAAGGATGCTTTGAAAAATAATTGATTAATTCTTGAAGCTTTAGGCTCAGATCATATTCCGTATGCGGGTTCTGTATTTGCTGAAATAGATTAATGAAGAATGGTGTCGGTTTTTCCTCAATAGATTTTAAAAATCCCTCGGTAATGGATAGTTCTTTTATCAACTTTGAGGTGAATTCATAATCTTGATCTTCAATTTTAGAAATGACAAAAGCCCATGCATCCTCAGCTGAAAAAGATTTTGAAAGGGCCCACTCCGGGAGTTGTTGGTTTTTTATTACTGCAATTGATAGGTCTTTAAAGTATACTTCATCTCTGACTCTTTTACTGATACCAAAATAAATGCCACGATCTGTAAAAACAGATAAAGCCAAATTAATTTCTTGGCTGATTGTATCTGTTGCTTTTAAAAAAGTCATTTCGTTGATGACCCTTAAGTTCAGATATCTTTCTCGAGATAAGTGCTCAAGAAATCCATAGGTAAAATCACTGACACTAAAGCTCGAAACCTTTTTACTTGTACCAATGGTTTTGAATAAAAATGCCCTGAGTAGAATTTTAAATGTCTTCTCATTTAAATTAGAGAAACGGAGGTCACTTTGCAGTCCGATGATCCGATGCTCTGCCCTCAAAAACTTTTTACTCAATTGATCTAACCTCAATTGCATTATTTTTTCATTCTCTTCTGACAAAACCAATTCAGTGAATGACAAAAGGATTTCTAAATCGTTGGCATAGGTAGTCAGAAAAAACAACAGTGAATCAGAATCAGAGAGTATGGATTCAAAATCATCCAATTCAATTTGAATGCGTTTCGAATCAACTTGATTCTTGCTTATCAAAATGTCGTTCTTGTATTGTAATAGATAATCAAATTGATTTTTTTCAAATGAATTTTCCTCAGCGGGACTGATGAACTGGTCTTTTTGTTTTGACAGAAGGTCGATGATTTTCCCAACGGTGGAACCCTCTGTTTGATCTTCTTCCATCCCAAGGGGTTTAAACTCAGCATTAATGATGCCTTCTTTTATCAAATCAGGGTCGTGCCTCAGTAAATGCTGTTGCAGTATTTTTTGGAATTGGGTTTCTGAGTCAATCATCTTTGAATCCAATAAAATCTTCAGAATTAAAAAACGAATTCTTGTGTTTAGATTGCCCCTTGTGGACTGGAGGCTATCCTTTAGTGAATTTTCAATCCATTCAAATCGAATACTTGATTTTTCGACCAGTTGATGGATGGCTTTTTGGTATGAAACTAAGTTCAGTTTAGAGATAAAATTTGGAAAATAAACCAATTGTAATAACAAATCGGGGTAAATCTCTTTGTGCTTGGATAGGTTAATCATCAAATCATCTGCATTTTTCAGACTGGAATCGGTAGCTCCAAAATTAAATTTTGGGGAATATAATTCCAACAGGTCTAAAATCATTTTTGATAACAATCGCCTGGAAAGTTCATCTGTTTTTTTTCTGGATATGAGGTCTTCAGTTGTGACCAGATATAGGTTTGATATGCTTGCTTGTATTCTTTGACCGAAATCCTGAAAAAGGAGTGGTATTTGAAGTTCGAAGCTTTTATTTTGGTGAGATTTCAATTGACCGAAAACAAATTGGGCCAGCTCCAAATCATTCTTAAAAGCACTTTTATAGTTTTTTTGATTTTTAAATTTCAAAAAAATCATAAAGAAGAATCGAACAATACTCTTTCTGAAATGATCAAAGTTTTGTCCCTCTGAAATCATAAATAACAATTTATCTTGGGAGAGGTCGGTCTGATCATTAACTTCAGATTTATCAAAGTTGGCCAAGAACTCAAAATCAAGAGAGGTTTTAACATCTTTGATCTTGATGGAATCAATAACCGCTATGACCAGTTGGTCGTAGGAGATTTTGATTTTTTTTGCCAGCCGATCCAATAGCTTTAGGTTAATCTCATAGGAACTTGAAGTGGCAGGAAATCCTTGTGCAAGAAAATCAAATAACTTCTCGGGCTTCTTAAAGGTTGAATTTTCTCCAAGGAACTCTTCTAAATGATTTAAAAGAAAAAGAATCCTTTTGTATTGTAAAAAGGGAATGCCTTTTGCATCAAAATCAAGCTGATATCGGACTAATAATGGCTGGTCCTGGTCGAAATTCTCAACCGAGGAACCTTTGTAATTGTTCATTACCAATTGATCCAATGCTGTTTTATAAGGCCGGTCTTTTAGTACCTCAAAAACGATCGCTACAATATTTGTATATGGTATCTGTGTATGAATCGTTATTTGAGAAAAAGCATTTTCAATCAGTAAAATCAGGTTGGTTTCGGCTAATGATTCGAAAAAATTGACTAGAAAAATCTCAAAGGCTTCGACCGTTAAAAATTTTATCTTAAACCCTTTGTTTTTTTTGAATTGAGGAAAAAGTTTTAGCAGAAAAGTTATGACCTCCTCTTGTTGCAGATTCAGTTTTTTTTGATGATCGTAACGAAATATGGTTCTTAATTTATCGTCATCTATAAACTGCTCTCGTGTAAACTTGGCCAATAATTGGTGGTCGAATGAATTTAATTGTGTTTTTTGATTGATAAATTTCACGATACTTTCAACCCATGTTGAGAAAGGTATTTTTGTTTGAGTTGATGTTTCTCTCAAAAGTGCCAAACTCATATCGGTAAATTTTTCTTCTTTTATTTTATGAATGGCTTGTAATAGATAGGATAATAGATCATTTGAAGTATCAAAAGTATTTTTATACAAGGGTTCAAAGGAAGAATGGGTGAATAGATTCTTAAAATATTCTAATGCTTGACGTTGAAAAAAACTGAGTTGATTTGCCAGCTCGGCGTCCTTCTCCTTCGCGAAAAGATCAACTTGTGGTTTGAAGGTTAGTTTTTGACTTACTTCACGCCGAAATAAATCCTCCAATACTGAATATGCTTTAGTTTGTTGGGAACCAGATTTAAAACTCAAGAACAATTCTTTGACTAGATTGGAATATTCCATGTTATTATCCGAAGCGATGATCTGAAATAGTTTCTCCATCAATGCTTGATGGTCCAAGTCAATAATATTTTCTTCTACCACTAAAGTCAAGAGGGCGTGATCGAGGTTTTTGTTTCCAAACAATATGCTCTGGCGTTCAAGAAGGTTAATGACTTGTGAGGATTTAAAAAGTGAAACCATCTCCGACATCCAGGGAAATTGTTGGTCTGCCAAAAAAAACGACGGTAAAGAACTTCCAGTCTCGTGAAGTAAAAAAAGAAATCGTTGAATTTTAATGGGAGACCCTTTGAGATTTAATGATTTTAATGCAGAAATAAAATCATTTTTATTTTGATTTAATACGTTACGGAGTAATCTCCTCAACAGGGAAAGATCCGTATAACCGGTGGGGATTTCCTCAAAACCTTTTTCAAAATAGTTGGTCAGAATAGAAATAGCATTCAATTGATTGAGATTTTGCGGACTCTGACGGCTTTGATTTTGTTGCGATATGGATTGCAAAATTTGATCTAAACCAGACTTACTTTCCTTTATTTCAGAAACCGAAAGGACAAGAACAGATGAAAAATCTTGTCGAGTTTGTGATGCAAAACGATTTAAAAATTGATAAAGAATTTCCTTTTTATCGATCGTTTTTTTGGAAAATGCCGAGATAAGAAAATATTGCAAAGCTTTTTTATCAAAATCAGGGGAAATCCATTTGTGTTGGGTTTTTTGCACCAACTTTTCTAATAGCTGAAGGCTATGGGTGTAAAGCGGGTATTCTTTTTTTAAAATTTGCCTTAATAATTGTTCTAAGTCCCTTTGAATCAACAGGTTCTTTAAACGAAAGAAATGCTCTTTTGAGACCGAAAGCAATGAACTGATTTTGTCAATGAATGCCTTTGAAAGTTTTTTTTTAGGAAGTCCCCTACCCCAAGTTGCAGTTTGATCCATCCACCATGGAAATTTTCCTTGTCCTACAAAATCAAGTATTGCTTTCTCAAATTTGAATGTTTTATCGACTTGAGCAGTAGCCAGTTTAATAGAAATGATGTCTTTAAACTTTGATATAAAGGATTGGTTGAGCTCCTGAATGTTTTCAAAATTAATTTTATCCAAATCAATTTCAATACTGTCAATGATGTAATCAACATCTGGATCCAAATCTCCAATAGCTTGATCAATCAAGCTGGATATATTTCTATTAATAAAATTGGCTGCTTTTTGACTTATGGGATCAAACAAATCCTCTGATGGTATCGTTAACTCAGTTACAAATCGTTGTATCCTAACCTTTGTAGCCATTTCAAGAGAGTGGTTTGTAGCTTTGCAACAATTGGATCAATTGCATGGACATGATATCTGAGTCATCATTATTGGACTCCATTTTACTTTTAAGCCACTTCATGTAAGTATCTTCAAACAATACGAGTTGATCCACATCCAGTAGATAAATTTTGAAGTTGATATGAGCGGGAATGAATTGATCCAACTGTTCTTTAAAGTAATCCAAAAATTCGTTGTTTTGGAATCTGAAAGGCCAATTGGGTAATATAAAACTCAGGGAGTTGGAGTATTGAAAATCAATGGGAAACTCGTGACTATTTCCAACATCAATGCTTATGGACGATAGGTCTTTTAAATCGGTTTTTTGATTTTTCTTTTCCTCGAAAAATCCAATAATTTTTTGAATTTCCTCAACTGCTTCCTCTTTGCTTGGATATTCTTTAATGGATTGGAATACAGGTTTATTCAAAATATCATATAAAACGACTTTGAAGGACTTTTTTCCCTTCGTTTTTTGAGCGGAGTAATTTTCCGAGTTTACTCCCAAAACATAAAGATCATCCCTAACCTCTCTTTGCTCTTCAAAGGGACCGGATCTGTAGCTTTTGAGGAATTCGTCTCCCTTTTCATCATTGATTATTGTTGTATAATTGGTGGAAACCAGCGGGCGAAGTAAGATGTGTTCAAGCATGAACATTCCCTCACAAGCATCATTAAATGATCTGAAACGTTCTTTGATGGCCTCTAATTTCTTTTCACAATCTGCTTTTTTATTGGCCCTGAATATAATGCTGGGATGGTCTTGATTGGGCAGGTTAAAAAGAAGGTTATATACAATTTTTTTATTGACGCGGCTAGGAACGATCCGGTAGGTTTTTGATTTGGGACCAAAAATGAAAAGCGATTTAAAAAAGCTGTGATCTGGACAATAAATGGAGATTTCATCCTCAGCATAAGCGTCATTTGGTTTTGTGATGACTTTTATCTTCGGCCCTTTTATGATCTGAACTTCTTTTACTTTCCAATCTTCTTTGCGCTTTCTCTTTTGATAATGATCCATTATGGGTGCCGTCAAGGATCGAATACTTTTGTGTTGAAGACCGAGGCTTAACTTGAGTCGCTTTTCTAGACCGGAAATGTTTTTGTGATCCCACGACGGTAATTGGTAGTTAAAACTTTTGATTCTGTTTTTTCCTAAACTGAGAATTTCCTCTGCAAAATCAATTTTTTTACTGAGAACCATCTTTTGCATCTCCTCTTCGCTAAGTTCATCATTAGAGGATCGGATCAATTTTTGAAGCAGGTTGCTATTAAAAAATTCTCCAAACCTCGAAAGCAAGTGGTCAACAATATGATTTCTTCTACTGAATTTTTTTTCAGTACTCTCTGTCATTTGTTGAAGTTTTTCAAGGTAGGCACTTGGTTTTTTCTCAACCAAAACAGATTCTAATTCCGGAATACTCTTCGGTATTTGGGTAAAATAACTTTGATGAACTTCTTTATTAATTGAAAAAATATTTCTCAGATTGGACAATTGACTCAAGTGGTTAGACATGATTTGCTCAAAAAACGTCAAATAGGCTTTTAGCTGCTTTGCTTGGGCTTTTCTTTTGCTATTGACCGATGAACTGAGCTCATTTTCCTTGAGACCGTAGATGGAGGGCAATTCGTTTGGGATTGAAAAATATTGTTCAATTTCTTCTTTTGAAAAACGACTTTCAAAATCCTTACTTTCTATTTGCTTGGGCTTGAAAAAGTTTGTTTTTGAAGCAGTAGTAAGTGCATCATAGAGCTGAGAAAGAATAACAGTATCAATTTCATATTGATTATTGTTTCTGGAAAAAGTAAGTTGTTCAGCAGCAGTATGATAGTCCTGAATGTTCTTTTCTAATGAGGGATAACTGTCCTCCCCAAAAGAAATTAAATCATCGAATATCTTAACCCCATTTTTAAAAACGGAGATTTCATCAACACCAACAACGCCTTCTATATTTTCAATTAATTCTTTGATTTCGGAAATATAGATTTCATTGGTTTTACCTTTGAGTTCCTTGATGTCAATAAACCCGTTATGTACGGTTGGACCGGTAAACAAGTCCAAGGTTGTATAACCCCGAGCGATCATTTCCTCATATTCATGAAAAGGGACCCCTGGGTTAATCACTTTTTCAATTTTGTGGTAAACCTCGGCCAAAACAGATTCTCCAAGGACAAAAGAATCCAAACTGATATGAGCAGAAATACTTAAAACATCTTTTTGTAAGATCTTTATCTCTTGAAAATCGGAACATAGGGAACGGTTTTGCATGAGCAATTGATCCACTTGGGATTTTATGTCATTGACTTTATCATCACCAATTTCTTCATCACATTGAATCAAAACATTGTAAATCCCTTTAAATCCAAATTGATTCTCCTCCAAAGGTCTGATCCAAGCATTTTTAACATTAGGTATTTGCTGAATGATGATCTGTCTGTAATCTGCTGTATTTAACGGAGCAGAGTGAAACGCTTTGTGGGCAGGAATAAAAAGGTTATTTTTTTCAAGATCAAAATCACCACTGCTGCATAACAACAAATCTTGGATGGGGAAGTTGGTGCGATACCCGAGATCTGTAAGGGCATAGCAAAGTTGCTCCAGAAAAGTGATTCCGGGATCGTGATAATTATAGTCGGTCCATTTACCACCCGATACCCGTTGAATCCATTCTATACCCATTTGACGTAAAAACTCATATTGCATGCTTTTACTGGGATAATCCGGAGTGGTAAGTATTTTTGGCTGAATCATACTATTGGATCAATCAGAAAATAGTTTTATGATATTAAAGGAAATGGGAAAAGCGCTACCTGTCTTCTCATCAATTCCAAAATGGCGGGTAGTTTTGGCTTGTAATTCGTAGTCGTAGATATCTCCATACCAACGAAAAGAGATTTTATAGAAAAAACTACCGTAACTGGCGACTGTGGTTTTTATTTTATTCTTACTTCTCCTTCCACCAAATGCTGAAAGGGCTATGGCATGGGCAATACTGTATCGACCACTCCCTAATTTACCCTTGATATTTGCAGTAACCTCATATCCATTGACACCGTTCAGATTGGATAAAATGCTATGCCAGTTCCCATCACCTGGCACGGTTCCAATGGCGTGGGTTCCTACCTTTGATCGCATCCCTACAGTCCCGTTGATATCGAGGGTATGTTTGGGATCAAAGGTGTTGATCCCTACCAAGCCTTCTTTTTTAATTTTGATAATGCTTTTGTCGTTCTCTCCTTGAAAAGATAAACCCGGTGCATTGGCTTGATCCAACTCTATGGAAAATTCCGGTGATTTTTGGGTTGATTTTTTGAAAAAGGAAATCAGTTTTGTAGAAAATCCCAAAGGATTTATTTTCAATCCATGTTCTTTTTGGATCGAAATTCCGTCATCAACAATGTTCAATGAAGAATCGATTAGGTCAACAAAGTGTTTCTCAGTGGCAAAACCTCCTTTTTTAAAATAGTTTTTTAATGTTTGTCGATTGATTAAAGCCATGATCAATTAAAATTTAAAATTGAATGTGAAGGGTTTGGATTCGGGTTTTTTAGATTTTATTTCCTCCGGGACTTCCAAAAACTGATTTTCTTCACTATTCGAGGAAATGATGAAATTCTCCCCTACTCCCAACTCAAATAAATCGGTTTTTTCAGGTTCTGAATAAACTTCTTGGTCCAGCTGAACAATTTTGTTTTTCCGGGGAACCAAAAGGGATTGGACTGTACCGGTCTGAATAAACTCGGAATTTTCATTGGAATTTGCAGAGTCATAAAAGACCTTTGAACCATCTTCTAATGTTTTTATGTGGATGATGGATATACCGGTCACAAAAGAAATATAGGGCCTGGATTTGATGAACTTGATGATTTCACTTTTTTTAATTTTTTGACCCAAAATGATTCTTTCCTTTTCGGAATGGGCCCAAGGGCAAAGGTGATCAAAAAACTCTTTGTTGAATTGAGCAATTCCTTTACCTCCCGAAATTTCAGCAAATTTCATTTTACACTTGATCCAAATGTCCTCAAATTGAGGGCTAATGATTTCTACCTTGGCAAATGGAGAAATGATTTTCTCTAAAAAGGACTCTACGATAATCTTGTCTGCAGCACTAAGCTTGATCTCATCTATATTTTGCGTCTCATCAATCTTCTTCAAACAGAGCAACTTAATATTTTTCATGTTAAGCTCATCAGTTGAATGGTCGGTGGTGTAGCATTTAGCGTAGGATAACCAGTTGAACTGTTGAAGGATGAACCTTTCGATATCACTTTTGGTAATGGGTCTATTTTTGTGATGTAAAATTTGACTCACACGTTTGTAAAACTTTAAAGCACTTTCTTTGTCTTTTCCTCCAAAGGTTTTCATGGGTTGATCAATGTTGATCACCCCCGGTATGGAGGGGCTAAAGCTTTCTGCACTTTGTGGAGGTAAGTGCTCTGTTTTCTCTAACTCGGCGTCTCCGAAACACTCAACGGTTCTTACACCGTTGGTATATACTGCCTTTACTAAACTGAATTGGTCAGCCTGGGATTTGGAACATGCCTTGACATAAAACTTGTCATTGTTAAATAAATTTGAATCGTTGGCAATATCTCCGGGAATGGAAAGTGAAATCACTCCAGTTTTGGTAAGGTTGATGGTTTCGTCGTAGATGATATCGTTGGGACTTAGTTGCTTCCAACCATTGGTACCAGAATATAACCACTCCAAATTCTGAGTAAAGGCGTAATTTTCATTTCCACTCTTTTTTATTTCAATCAAAAGGTTCAAACTTTGAGGCGCTTTGATGTTTTCAAGTCCAATGATCAATTCGCCTTCGTAGCTGAAGGGTTGAATCAAATGACTGTTAGATATCTCATTCTTTGAAAAAGTTTGTTCTACGCCGAAAGGAGAAATCAGGTAGTATCGGTTGTCCTGACTACTGTCATTTTCAGAAACATAAGATTCATTAAAATAAAGACTGGATTGTGCTTCATAGTTTACAAAAAAATCTTTTGCAATAGGAGAGTAGGGTTCATTGGGGGTCTCAATCGATATGGCTTCTCTTTTGGGGGGATTTTGAGCGGCTTCCGTAACCGATTTACTGTAAATGGAAGGATAGGATGCAGATCCAAATCCAATTTTTGGGGAGATCAACTCCATTTTTATGTATCCGGTTTCATCATCATTGGAATAGTTTAACATGTCCACCTCACGAAGGTCGAAATTGGGTTTGAGATTAAACCATTCTACATTGACCTCCTCAACAAATCGATCGGGAAGCGTATTTCCATTCTCATCGGTTTGAAACATCTCAATTTCGATTTCTTTAGTCCCCGATCTACTGAAGGTATAATCTGATAGGGCGGTGAGCTTCAATCTGAAACTATCGTCTTTAATATCTCTATTGTAGGCTTTATAATATTGCTCAATGCTATCGTAGTCATTTGGTAAATTGGTATAACTCCAGCCCAATGACAGCTGATTTACTCTCTTACAAAACAATTCATGCGTTCCCAACATGATGGATGACCCTATCAAAGGATTGACCCCCAATAGATCAAATTCTGAGTTGGAATCTACCATTCCTTGATTCGTAATCACTTTGAGGTTCTTTAATTCCAAAACTTTTACATCGATATCAATTTTGGTAATTTCCATACGACTCAAGAAGGAATAGGGATAATAAAATTCATCGGGATTGATCAAAAACTGAAATACAGGTTGAGTCGCATTGAGATTCAACGCGTGCAAATCCTCTTGATAATTATCCACAGAAGGAAATTGTTTGGGTAATTTTATTCGGATTCCAATGGTATTGAGCGTCCAATCCGAAGGATATTCAATATCGTAATCGGTTACCTCAACCCATCCTTCCTCATTGGTAAAGGATATGGTAAACAATTCGTTGAAAACATCATAAAAAACCTCCTCGTCTGTCAATCCTTTTCGGTTGGCAATATCAATGATCAAATTGGACAAGAATTTTATTGACTCTGTGGTAAATGAAAAATTAAAGTTGATTTCTCGATTGCTTTTACCAAGCACAAGAGAAGGAGAAGCAATCGCAAAACCAATACGAGCATTGTCCATTGTTCTTTCCCGATCTGTAATTAATACTTGATCTTCCCCTAAAGTTGAAAAAACCTGTTCATTGTTGTTAAATTCATTTACTTCCGTTGCATTAGCACAATGCGTCTTTGAATAGATTCCAGATACTAACTTATTTCGCGAATTGTACTCAAAATAGTTATTTCGACTTAAAAAAAGTGTTCTAAGATCTGAGATTACTGTATTGTTCAGAATGATTTCTTCCTCAGTTTTGTAGGTAATTTGAGAGCCATCGGGGTTTTGACCTGCAACAATTAATTTTCCTTGATCTACGGTCAAAAAATCAATGTTTTCGTCAATCTGAATGGTGATATACATGTTCTTGGCTACCACTCCATTGGGCGTTTGGGATAGGATATCTTTATAATAAAAGTCAAGGTGTTTTTTGGAAAGGGTATTCAGATCGTCCTTAATGTATTCATACAATTTCAAAAAGGTAATGAGCAAGCCCACGTGGGCTTTGTGATTGGAATCGCCCTCAATGGATTGATGAAAGAGTTTAGCCGCCTTAAACTGGAGACTTAAAAGGGATTCATAAACAGGAGTATATAGAAGAATTAATTTCTTTAAGCCACTACTCAATGGTGACTGTGTGCTGTCGATATTTTTAAAAATATTTTTTGGGCTAATGTTCTTAATTCCCCAAAGGGATTTAAAATCGGTAAAGGATACATTGAGCTTTAATTTTTGTTCATTATTATCCTCAAAATAGAGGGCATAAGATGCAAACTCTTCAAAATAAATTGAAATTTTTTTTTGAATGGTTTGTTCGATCGCCAATTCAATTTCAGAACTCTGCTGAGATAGGTTGTTTTTTGTCGCTGCAGAATACCAATCATTAATGATTTTAAAATAGGTGAAGATTAACTCAAAAAAAGATTGGAAAATTTCCTTTTTCTCTTTGTCTGAGGATAATTCGTCAAAACTTTGTGTTAGGTTCAACCTTAAAGTGTCATACTTCTGAACTTCAAATTTATATATATCTGCGAGCAGAAAGGATTCATCCGGAGCAAGTAAATCAAACCAATCCCCTGCAGCTTTATTTTTGAGATCAAAAAATTTATAATTCCTGGAAAGCTTTTGGACGAACAGAATTAAGTCTTCCAAATTGCGATCATCAATTTTGAAATTATCGGGATTAAGAAAATGAATAAGCTTATCCTCCAAGGGTCTCTATTTTATATTGGTTCCTTCGTTAATATAGAAAGGGAATACAATGTTGTCCCTGATATTGGTGGATTGAATCTCATAGTCAATCACAAAATTGATGATCCCTTCATCCACATTCAAACGTTTAGCTTTTACATCGTGAACAATGATTCGGGGTTCAAAATCTCGAATGGCATTTTTAAGATTGATCTCAACAGATTTTAACACATTGGTATTAGAAGATTGAAAGGCATATTCATGAATGATGCAGCCGTAGTTGCTTCTCATGACCCTTTCTCCCAATCTGGTAGCGAAATAAATTTCAAGACTTTCTTTAATGTCTTGGTTTTGGGTAACCATTTCCACATCCGCTCTCTGTTTGTTGAATGTGGGTGGGAATGCCCAGCCTACTCCTAAAAACGATTTTTCTTGATCCTCCATACTTATTTATTTTTCATAAATCAATTGATGTTCACAGTGCCTCCTTTTACATTTACTGCACCCGACGCTTTCAGTTCCATCGCTGAACCCTCGGCTGCTACTTTAGAATCTGACTTTAGTTCTACTTTATTCCCATTTACAGCGACCCCTTTACCGGAGCTTCCGCTGATGCTAACTCCCTTTAAACCTGAAATGGTCACTACATCTTGGGAGCTAATCTTTATTTCATCTTTACTGCTGATCGATATCCCACTGTCAGAAGTCTCAATGGTATTTCCATTTTCATCTTCTATCTTTACCCCCTTATCTTTTTCGCTGATGGTGATTTTATTGTTGTCACTAGTTTTAATAACGATCACTTTGTCTTTTTCATCAAATTCGAGTGTAAGTTTTTCTTTACTTACAAATGCTTTTAAATCGTTATCGGCTGTAATTTCAGTATATGGTTTGGTGGTTTTGGTATATAAGCCTCCCAAAATAACAGGTTGTCTGGGGTCATCATTAATAAATGAAACAACCACTTGTGTATTTACCTCTGGAATGAAAAAAGATCCCGCGTCTGGACTGGTATAGAAGTGTGTTAATCGAGCCCATAGACCATCTCCAGTGGATTTTAAAGAAGGGATAAACACCTTAATTCTGTATTCATTATCCGGATCTTGGTCTATTTTTTTCACCTCACCAATGTGAAGCCCTTTAATGGGAGAGATTAATTTTGAAATATCAATTCCTTTGCTTTGAGTATTGAGGTTTTCATTCAGCCCGAAACCAAAAGTTGTAAAATAATCTCCTCCGTATAATTCGTGCTTAATACTGGTGACATAAGAGGGTCCATCCAAACGGGATCCAAAGCCAGATAGTTTAATTAAGCTATCTATTTTTCCTGTTTTAACCCCTTTTACTTTTACCTCTCCATAAACTTTTTTCAAACGATTGATGGTCAAGGATGCATCGGCAATGGACGATAATTCACCTGCTTCTAATGGCTGAGGAATGATTAACTCGGTCAGTGAGGGGCTGGAATCCGTAGCTAAATTTTTTCCCCTAAGGTTGCCTTGTGCAGCAAGCGTTGGTTCTGATGCATTGGCGTTTGAAGATTCTTTTTTAAAAGGGTCATAGCTGTTAAATTTAAGAGAATCAAACTGATCTCCCCCATCAATACTTCCCTCAAAATCTACCAAACCGTCTCCGTGTTCTATCGTTAGGGTTGGATTACCACTACCAACGGGTTCTTTCACATCAATGGCATTATCTGAATTGATCACGATCATTCCGTTAATAGCTGCCCTTTGGAGAATAAAATCCCAATCGTTGATATTATATTTTGGGAGAAAAGCATGTTTTACATTGGTAGATTGTATTGTTTTAGTCAATCCGGTTTTGGCTATTAATGCAGTAATAACCTCGCTGTCTTTTTTGTCTTCGTAAATGTCTGAAGTATAAGTTTTGGTAAGCTCTATGGCCTTGTCAACACAATCAATGACCAAAAGTCTTTTGGATTTGTAGCGTTGAAAGCCATCCCGAATAGACAATCCATTTTTTTGGACAATTCCCTTGAATACAGTCGTATTAGATTGGTCATAACCCATTTTAATTTCCAATGCTGTGCCTGGCTTAAACAGGTTGGATTCCGCTTCCTCAAAAGTATTCATTTTGGGATCACCTCCAAAAATCTTAACACAAGCTCTCCCAATTTTGTTGACCTGCTTGTAAACGGAAATACTGAAAACCTCAAAGCTGGAAGGTAAGGGTGCGTTGTTAAAGATCAACGAGAACGATACCGGTTCGTTTAATGAATCTATAGGAGAGGCATCACTCATGAATTATTTTTTGATGGGTGGAAATTCTAAACGCTTACCTTTTTCAATGGCCCTAAATGAACTCATGTTATTTAGCGCTGCGATTTTGATATAATAGTTTTTGTCTTTGTAATAGTCCTCGCAAAACTTAACCAAGTTATCTCCGTCTTTCATGGTAGGCATTCTGGAAATATCTGGGCTTTGGAGATTGGGGTTCTCTTTAGCTATGGCAGTTATCTCAATTGTAACAACTGATCTGAGGGGGTTTCCTTTGTTATCGAAAAACTCATATCGAGCCGAAATCTTAGATACCCTTCCCTGAATACTAAGGTCTGCCCATATGGCCTCTACAAAAGGTTTGGTATGTGTAGCATTTCTAATGGAAACACATGCATCTCTCAACGCTTCTATAGAGGGAGCGATAGAGGATCCTGCGGTGGAACATCCTGTGGGAAGACGAGGGAGCACACCCGTATTGTCTATTAGGAAGGAAAAATTCCATTTTAAAATTTCTTTACCGGGTGCTCCACTTACCAGACGATCACCATCTGCTTTTTTGCCGGGAGCAGGATTTTTGTCACCAACAATAATGTCAAACTTCTCCGGATTAATTTGAAGGACAAACTCCTTTTTCCCTGAGGAGAATCCGTCGTCGTCGTAACCTGCTATGGTAAATACATCTGAAGAATTAAACATTCCTAAAAGTTTGATTTACGATCCATTATGGATTTCATTTCTGAAACGCAATCTTGAATAATTTCTTTTCTTTCATCAGATGTTAATCCAAAATTATAACTTTCGATTTGGTCTTTTATCAACTCAATGATATCGACTTCAGATTCATTATCTCCTTGATCAACAATTCCTCTAATGATAAGTTCTTTGATTTCTACTGGCATAATTTTTAAATGGGTGTATGTAGGGTACTAAAATGCGAGTATGCAATCGTAATGGTTTCTACGGCAAAAGCGCTGTCTTTGGCACTGATTCCACTGTACTCAATAGCTTTTGGATAAGCATTGTAAAAAGTCCACGTCATCAATGGAGTCATTTTATTTCGATCCCAGAGAAAAACCAATATAATCTTGGTTGAAAGAGCATTGTTTGAAGATGAGGCACTGTCCGATGCATCCATATTGATGAAGGAATTACACCAATTAATAAAATCAGAGGAAGATTTGACAACGCCACGCTCAAGAACCAAATCTTCATATTGGGTTGTTTTTGGTAATTGAAAACTATAATTATTCATCCCCAATGCTCTATAATTTACGGTCTCTCGTTTTGCTTTAATGCCCCTAATGGATTGGAATTCAGCGTCAACACTTTTGGCAGTTGCAACTGAACTTAATGCTGATGAAAGTCCATCACTATTTACGGCGGAGACACTAAAGGCATAACCAAGAGCCGGGTATGTTGATAAATCACTCATGATATTGCTTTTACCAAAATAGCTAAACTGGTCCCTGATCAAGGCCCGTTTAGCTATTGAGAATTAACGTTTTAAGCGTTTTGAACGCTATAGATATATTCCTTTTATCCTACTTCAGCAACCAATCCCTCATGTGCCAAAACCATTGTTTCAATAGCGGCCTCAGAAGATTGAGAACTCATGTCAGTAGGAGTAATCTGTTTTGGGAATGCATTGGTTAAAGTCCAAGTCATTCTTGGCGTAGCCGTTTCATCCAAAAGACGAATTACTACTGTCAAACGTTCATAGGTGTTTAATGAAATTCCAGAGATCCATTCGTAGAAGGAATTATCATCGGCAAATACACCTTTTTTAAGGGTGATATCAGAAAATTTCATCAATCCAGGCATTTTAATAGCAGAGTGATTTGGACTGTTACCGTGACGGTATTCAATCACCTCAGTCTCTATATCTAATCCACTGACCTCTTGAAAAGGAAGGTCGGTAAAATCACCAATGTCAACAGAGAAATAAAACTTTGGTAAGGGCCAAAACTGATCCTGTTCTGCTCCGGTACCTGCGGTTGGTAGTGCCATATTGTATTATATAAAATTGTTAATTATGATTTTTGTTGCTGTTGTTCAAATGTAATTACTATAAACTCAGCAGGTCTTGTAATCGCTACCTTGACGGTCATCTTTAAAATTCCATCAAGAATATCGTTCGGTGTCATGGTAGAACCCAATCCAATTTCAACTTGGAAAGCATCCTCAGGCGACTGTCCAGCCAATAAACCTGATTGCCACTGGTTGGTCAGAAAATTGGCAACCGTAGCTCTTAAAGTAGACCAAGTTGTTGCGTTATTGGGTGCAAAAACAAAAGCCTCAGCCGCAAATTTTACGCTTTGCTCTAGGAAGGTCATTGTTCTTCTAACACTCACATAACGGAAATCTTTTGAGTTTCCATCTAGTGTTCTTGCTCCCCAAACCAAAACGCCTTTTCCTTGGAAGCTTCTGATGGCATTTATAGCCTTTCCATTTAAGGGTAAATTCAAGTCTTCTTGGTTGTCGTTGTTGATATTTACTGCAGGCGAGATCACAGATCCCAAGCTAATATTGGCAGGCGATTGGGCTACACTCGCAGTAAAATCTACCATCGAGTAGGCTCCAGCCATTGCCGAGCTTGGAGGCATCAGATTCAACATTTCACTCATCTCAGCCATGATCATGTTCAATTTTGGACTGATAACGGTTAGGGTTGCATGAATCGATTTAACACCATCGGCGTCATTTTCCTCAGAAATTTTAGCAATTTCAGCATTGATTCCTTCCGCTCTGGCTTCGGTGATATTTTCAGCAGCTAAATTATCGGCGACTTCCTTTGACAAAACTTCGACCAATCCATCCAAGTTTTCAATTCTTGTATAGTCGATTTCAGAAGCTTTGATCAATGTTGTATTAAGATAAGGATAGTATGCCGCCCCCCACATCAGGAAGTTCGAACCTACACCTTCTCTAAACTTGACGATCACATCTTCATCGTCAAAAGTTCTTTCATTGGTTCCACCGTAAACGTCAAGTATCGCAAAGCGATTTTTCATTTTGAACCCACAATGAGAAAGAATTGCAGCTTGTAATGCATAACAATCCGCCTCGGAAAGCAGCACCGCATCCGGAACTACAACCAATGTTGGCTCTAAATACTTTTCTAAACTAGCTAAACCTCCCCCTTTTGGATCGTTTAGCTTTCCTGCGTCAATGTTCTCATCGAAATTACCGACAGATACAATGTAGCAATCCCCTCCACCATTGGCGTAGAAAAATCGCAAAGCATTGTGCATCATGAAACGGGTGTTTTCAACAAATGACAATTGAAACCCAGTAATAAAATCGTCAGAGGTTTCGATATTAAACTTTGTAGCGGGTGCCCCACCAAAAAGTTCTTCATACTGTCCTAAAGACGAAATTTTAGTAGGGACGTTGGTCAAATCCTTTGACCCCCTACTTGCTTTTTCTGTGTACCCTACAAATGCGGGTATTGCTGTTTGAACTGGTACTACTGAAGAACCAAATGAACTCTTTTCTTCTATGTATACACCAGGTGTTGCTAATGTTGCGGCCATAAATATTTTTTTAACAATTTATATATATATAGTGAATAAAAAAATTATTTTTTTAAAAAAATTTTATTATTGTAAAGAGATAAAAAGATCATTAAAAAAAACCTTTTTTTCTGGATCAAAACTCAAATTTTTGGGCTCTGGATGAGGTAAAAATTTGGAGAAAGATTTGTCAAACTCATCTTCCTTTTTCAGGTACAACAGAAACTTATACTTTTCCTGTAATTTAATTTCATCTGATAACACCAATGAAAAAGCCTCTATACCATTTTCTAATTTTCTTGATACGAAGTTCTCATAACGGGTTCCATCCTTTTCATTTAATACATAATATTTTTTGATGTCTCCGGGCTTAGTAGTAAAGTAAAAATTATATCTCAAAACAAAAGTTCGTGCATCAAAATTGATTTTGTATTGGAAAGTCGGAACATTTGACCCATCCCTTTCCTGTCCAAAAAACTCATTTCCATGATTTATGGTCAAAGTTACTTTCCCCGCTATACCATTTTCTGCATAGGGTTGAATGTCGTTTTCTCCGACATAAACCGCTTCATGCAGTTGCTCTCCCGCAGCCTTTTCATTTGTGAAGTTTAAAAATTGGTTGTATTGGAAGGGCATATTTGTCAAACTCAAAAAAAGGGGATCTTTAAAAACCATATCAAATTCAAAGGTGACGGGGCCAGAAAACGAAGCACTGGTGGTTTTGGAGTCAACACTCTGAAGAACAACAAACCCTTGACCTGTTTGCTTGAACAACAAGCCATAGTTCCTTATTAATAAACGATTTTCCTGATCTAAAACAAAATCAATGGTAGAGCAATTTCTACTCGTATAGTACTCATGGAATACAAAAACCTCAATAATTTTTTTAAAATTACTCTTGTAATGAATCGAATTTTGTGTTGCACTACTCATGAAATGCCTTTTATTATAATGAAATCAAATTCAATCTTTACCGTCCCCCATAATAAGTGGAATGTTTTCAGTAATAATATTTCCATCAAACCTAAGTTGTTTCACTTTGTAGGCAACTGAGGGGATATAATTTGCTCCTATACTCCCCCATAACTTTCCCACTTCCTCAATACCTACGTTGGACATTTCTACAAATAGTTTGTCTATATTATCTGACAATAATGGGGTATTGGCATTGTTAAAAAAATTATGGTTTTGAAAAAATTCAATGACTAAAGAAATATAACGTAAAGACTCTATATAATTAAAGTTTGGAAAATAGGCTGAAAACATCAAATAGACATTTATCGTTACCGGTGGCGACATGCCTGGTGAAGATTGAAATTGACCATTTTTGGTGATTTTTTCCTCTTCTATGTTGATTAAAAAAATTGCGATTTTATTTTCGATCTCCTGATTCATATTTCCGTTGATGTCCACCAAACTGGATATCACCACAGTGTCCTCGGAAATTGAAAGTTTATTTTTGATGAACTCATCCAAGCGAAAACCTATCGAAGAAACCAAATTATGAATCATCTTAGCATGTATTTTTTAATGGCACTCACCACAATTCGTACGATGTAAATGGATATTAAGGAAACAATGCAACCCACAATGTATAATTGAACTGAAAAAACTTTTTCAATTTCATTCAACTCCTCGGTACCGGAAGTAAGATTCAAAAGGCCTAAAAAAACGAATGAGAGAATCAACGAAATAAGTGATCCTATGATCAGCCAAAAAAACTCCTTTACAATTGCTGCTTTCATCTAAGCTATGGTTTTTTATGGGTTTTGATTTTGATAAAAGTGGACAAATAAAATGATAAATTCCCCAAAAGAAAAACCAGATAGTAAATCCAATTTGACTTTAGGAACATCATTTCATTAATTAAATACACCAAGGGCGTTAAAAACAAAAAAACCAAACCTATGAATATGGTTCGATGGAATTGATTTCTGGCAATCGAATCCCTTACCCTCCAATCTCCTAATGTAATTAAAAAACCAATGACCACAGAAAAGAAAAAGAAAATGGCCGCAGTTATAATAATGTCTTTTTTCTGCAACAAGAATCGAGCAAATTTGATCGCATAACCCGACTGCTCGGTGATGGGGTTGGTGATAATTTTTTCTTGGCTGGCAAAACGATCGTCGATCACATCCCATAGCTCCTCATAGCCATTGTCATATCCTAAGGCCCATACCCCGACACCTTTTAATTTTTGGCTGATGGCATAATCAAATTTTTTACCCAAAGTATAATCATCGTCAAACCATATTTCTTTTGTAGTGTTGTCTGGATAGGTGAAATTGTAATAGTTGGTCATGCTCCTCTGATCCAAAAATGGAATGGCATTGGAGTTGACAGCAATATTTTTTGAAAACAAATTCATGATTTCTCTGTAGGTAACCTTGCGCTCAAATTTTGATTCTACCGCTCCTTTTTCTCCCATCTCCCCCGTCCACATACTCCCATAATAAGGCAGTGCCAAAACAGTCTTTGATGGATCAATTCCAGTATTTAAATAAAACTCAACGGTGTTACTCAAACTAATAGAATGACCTTCAACGGATCTGAGTGGAGCAACCGCTCCCTGAATCTGATTACCGGTATTGTAATCATAACCCATAATCACGAGTAAATCAGCATGTTTTTGTAATTCAGCAAGGTCAAAAATTTCTCTACTGTCAACTGCCGGTAATGTAATCGAGAGGATCGCCTTTTTACTGTTGAATCGATTGTCTAATTGTTCTCTCAACTGTTTGATAAACAAACTGAATCGTTCCCGCTTCATATAGGGCAACTGTTCGAAGTTTACATCTACACCGTCGGCGTCTCGATCTTTGATCAATCGTGTAACGCTGTCTATAAGGACAGACCATTTACCACGATCTCCCAAAAACTCATGATTATTTGATCGACCATGGCTGGACACCGTGAGTAGAATTTTGGTTTTTTTAAGTTTGGCCGAATCAATTAAAGCCGTTGTTCTCCAATCTTCTATCTGTTCTGGATTGGAATATGACCCGGTCTGGGGATCTACTTTGTAGGAAAAATATGAAACAGTAGATAACAATTCAAAAGGGTAATTTTGCCATGCATTACCCATCCAATAGGGGTGCCAACCGAACACTTCTTTGTCTGGAAGAATTTGACGATATTTTTTATCCCTCACATAATAGAGTTGTTTTTCAGGATCCCAATAAAAATTGGAGCTGGTCACCGTTTGATCTTTACCATTGATGGCGTCGTAGAGGTAGCCGTAGGAGTTGAGCATGTTTTTCTGTTCAATGGGAGCATACCCAGGATCAATTGTGTCTTGATCAATACCCTCTTTTTTCCCATCTAAACCCAATTGTTTTTTGGTGCGTTTGACGGTTCGATCCAGCATCCGCAACTGACTTTTGGTTTTGCGGGCACTGTTTCTAAGTTGCATTGCCTCTCTACAGGATACAAAAGAGGTCAATACCAGACCAACTAGTATGAGTTGAATGATTTTTTTCAATGAATCAGTGTTAATTTTAGACGAGGGATTTCAGTATAAAATTCTTTTTCTACTTCTTTTTGGGAATGCTCAACATTAACGGCGACTACCAAAAGTGAAATGTCATAACTATAAAGTTTGGATTCATTGGCAACATAGATTGTGGCTTTTTGATTTTGAGAATTGGCATCACCACTAAAGTATCCAAAGTTTTTAGTGCTATTTAAACTTGGGGAGTCGGACACCCATTTCTCTATGCGTAGATTTACATCGGGGTTTTGAGCCCGGGGAAGATAAACGTGATTCTCCCTGAGATTGAGCTCAGATTTTATAAATCCGATGAGTGGTTCAGCATCCTGATCTGTTTCTGCCAGCACATTATAATTATTGATATCATCTTTATCCAGCCCAAGCCAGTAGCCCCAACCGATTAGGTTCTCTACCTCATTAATGGCGATGGGAAAGTCAATTCTGCTTATGTGGGTAATATCCAAACGGGGGCTCAGGCTGTATGTTTTTTCATCAATTTTGGCAAAAAGGGTATCAGTCACCTCCTCAACAACCGTTCTGGTCTCTATTAGGGTATCTTTTACCATTTTCACGGTATATGCTTTAGCTTTGGGTAGTTTTTTGATTTTCATTTTAACAACAGAGCTAAAAAAACCTTTCTTCAGTACGGTAATGGTCATGGTATTGTCGGATTGAATGTTAAAACTACCCGCAACCTTGTCCTTTTTCTTCAAGTTTGCATAATTAAATCGAGACTCGTCCCCTTCTATGATCTCAATTTTTTGGATTTTTTTAGATTTTTGATTTTCAAACTCGAAAAAAATTTGATCATTTTTATTGACTTGATATTGAAAGGCGATTGGTATTCCTCTTTTTCCGGTTTCAACATAAAGGTTGGCCAGAAATATGGTGTCTGGATCTTGCTCAGGCCTTAGATAGTCAATTAAATATGCCTCAGCTGGATCTACCGTAAGACTTCCATCGGACAGCAGTTTTTGTTTTAAACTATCAAGTTTGGTTGCAGAAATTTGATTTCCTCCATTACTGCGATTGACTATGCTCAATTCTTGATTGGCATTCAAATTTGGGTCGGTTTTTTTAGCTTCTTTTGAGGCTTGTTGAATGGTATCCATGCTATTGGCAGCGATTGTAGCGACACCTTTAAGCAATTCGGTATTAATTTGATCTGAATCAAAGTTTTCGGCTTGATATTTTTTAGCCTCAGCAGCAGTTTTTATTCCCCCCAAGGAAGCGCATCCTGTCAAAAAACATAAAGTCAATACACCAATGTAAGAAGTCATGTTTTTCATCGTTTAATTCTCCAGTGTTTTCCTTTCAAGTTCCGCTCTGATTTTTTCATAACGATCATAAGCCTCCTGCTTTATGGTGCTTTGAATTTCGCTCTCTTTGGTCTTTAACTCTAATCTAGAGGATATTTCATTGAGTTTTCGGTTCTTTTGACGCTCTAGATCAAAATTATCCAATGCCTTGAGGTAGTTGGTTTCAAAAGCCCTTTCGTATTCCATGACCAAATTATCATAGGGACCCCTCGAAGACAGTAGCTTCGTTAAAATGGGTGCTGTCTCAATCATCACAAATATAAAAATGATAAACATTGAGGACAGTTTATCGATTTTGTTTAAAGCCCTGATCTGATCAATCAAACCAAAAGAAATTGAAGCTTTGATCACCTCCGCCTCTTTTTCTAATTTTGACTTCAAAACGTTCTCTTGTTTTACAAAGTTAACCAAGGTTGAATCTCGTCTAATTTTTTCTAAGGATAGCTCCTTTAGAAATTGCTCATATTTGTTTTTTTTACTTAAACATTCAATCCCCCTGCCCACTTTCTTGGTTCCACAAGTACCATCACACTCACACTTAAAATCTTCATAATATTTTTCACGTAGCATCAACATGGCAGTGTATTGAGAATCAATTTTGGTTTTTTTTTCGTTCAGTTCAGAAAATCGAGGCGTGTATTTCAAATCCACATTGGCGACCTTTTGGGCGTTTTGAAGCAACAAATAAGACTGAATCTCACTTTTAAAAATTTGAATCTCCAACGGTTTTGATACAATAACCGCAATTAAAACAGCAATAAACAAACGAGGAATTACCTTAACAACTTCCTGCCACTTTTTCTCACTGTGCCGCATTGAGGAAACAATGTAGCGGTCCAAATTAAATATGATAGCTCCCCAAAACAGTGAAAAGATTACCACCAATGATATTTGATCAAAAATCAATGAAAAGGCAAAAAAAGAGGAAATGGTAGCCAGTATTGCAGTAAAAAAAACAGTCAATCCAATACAAACATATTTGGTGATTTCAAAACGTGGGCACTTCTCAAGAAGCTCACTACTTGCTCCAGCACAAAAAATAAAGAAACCACTAAAAGATTTGATTTTATGTTGGTTGGAATTCAATTTGTTTTTTTATTAAATATATTAAATAATTTAACACTTTTATCCATTAACGATTTCAATGATTTTTCAATCCATTGGGGCGAATTAAGTGATTGTTTTTTGATTTCAATTTTACTTTCAGGTTTTTTTTTGAAAAGTTTTTCGTCGCGGAAACAATGAAAAAAGATTTCTTTTGTTTGGGTGCTATTAACCGACTTGAAAGTAAATAAGAAGGATTGGTTTTGAGTCAAAATAAATTCGTGTTGATCTACCAATTTCAATTTGCCAAGACAAGATTCTGATAGCTTTCCAACCGAGCTAATATTCCAAGAAATTTTTATTTTTTGATCTAAATAGGCTGCGTAAAGATCTTCATTGTTTGAGGCGGTCTTGATCGGAATATAGTTTTTGATGATGGGGTCAAAGGCTTCCACCTGCATTTGAAAATCATCTTCATTTATTACCCTAACAAACAGGCTTTTTCTAACCGTTAAATCATTATTTTTGGCTTCCAATGTGAATTTGATGTCTTCTTCTATGGAAAAGGTTTTATTGCCCTCAGACGCAACTTCCCAACCCAGTGGTTGAATGATCGCTTGGTGAGCATTGCTCGTTTTCCAATTAAGTGTAATTTCATCTTCAGAAAAAACGATAGTTTTGTCAACATTAAATTCAATTTCTATATCTCCAGACAAAAGATTGATCTTTTGAGAGGTTTGCGCCAAGCCATTGAAGAAGTCATTTTTTGAGCGCAGAAGATTTTCTGGAATTTCATATGTTTCCTTTGGACGGCTACTGATCAAGTATTGCTTGTCAAAAATGGCAAAATAATCTTCTTTAGTAAATAGGTTTTCATCCAGCCTCCAATAAACAGAAACTTCTTGATCAATCAAACGTTTGCAAAGATTGACCAATTTCATTGATTTATTGTTGCTGTCAGATACAATCACAATTTCAATATGAACCCCCTTGTCGAGGGCCTTGAATAGTGTTTTTGAAAGCACAAAAAGATCAAACTCATCGATTAAAATTTGCGCTAAATGAGAAGTTCTCAAAAGTTCTTTTTCAATTTCTGAATTCAAATCGAAAGTGTGATGAAATCGGAACATTTTGGATTTATTACACTCAAATATAACATTTGGTTTTCAATAATTTTAAATCCTCGTTTAATTTGATAAATTTATGCAGACGATAAATATGGAAAGGGAAAAATTGATAGGCTTAAGGCCTTACCTAAGGGAAGAAAACGACAGTTTTTACGGTCGAGACAGGGAAGTTGAGCGCTTGCTTCAAATTCTTCAGAAGGACAAACTGGTCACACTGATCGGTGCTTCAGGTTCCGGAAAAACTTCTCTGATAAACGCAGGGCTTATCCCCCGTTTGGAAAAAGGGTTTTTGGCTCAGGCCGGAAAACAGTGGGCCATTTGTAAGTTTCGCCCTGGTATTTCCCCTTTGGAAAATTTTGCCTATTCCCTCACCTCCGAGGGCAGCCTTACCCTCGAAGGAAAAGCCAATACAGAAGATTTTGGTCTTTATCTTCAAAGTCTTGAGGATTTGGGAAGTTTGGGATTGGTAGAAATCTACAACAAATCAGAGATCAACAATAAAAAAAACTTGTTGGTGGTCATTGATCAATTAGAAGACTTATTTACTTTCAATCGATTTTTTGACTCCAACGAAAGTGAAGTGGATGACTTACTTTTCGATATCGTTGCCCGAACAACCAAAATCAAGGACACAGCAATTTATTTTGCCTTAATTATTCAATCGGAGTATTTTTCAAACCTTTCGCATTATGCGAAATTACAGGAAATTATCAGTAAGTCGCAGTATGCCATTCCCAATCTCACACAATCTGCTATCAGTGAGATCATCCAAAACACTTTTCTGAATCAAGGGCTTGGTTTTACCAATGATGCATTTGAATCAATTGTTGAACCTCTAGTAACTGATGCTTCTTTACTGCCCAACTTTCAGTTCTTGATTAAACAAATCATAATTAATAAGACCTCTAATGATACAAATGAAGATCATCAAGTTAAAATTAATGATTTAAATGATTTGGGCGGCTTAAATCATTGTATTCAGAGATCTTTCGATACAACCTTTAAAAGTCTCACCCCTGAACAAAAGGCTGATTTCGAAAAAATCAATAAGGCACTTTACAGCTTTGAAATCGCCAATGACGGAAAATATGAAACGATCGAAAAAATTTCTGCAATAAGCGGATTGACAAGCAAACAGATATCAGATATTATTTTTCAATTCAAGGAAAGTCTAGAGGAATCCTACGAAATAGTCCCAAGAACCATCACTGGAGTCCAAAAAAACCAAAACCGTGTCCTTGATCCGGATGATATTTTATCCAATAAATATTACCTCCAAAGAAATTGGAAACAAGAAAAAAAATGGTTGAACGAGGAGGAAGAAAGTTTTAAGTCCTTTAAGTATTTCGCTGAGCTGACTGAAAATTTTAATTCAGGAAAAGCTAGTCTTCTTTTTACGCCCGAACTGGAATTGGCACAGGAATGGATTGAAAACAAATATCACAATGCCAATTGGGCAAAAAAATATCGCTTCAATTATCAAAGTACTATTAACTATATCTATGAAAGTATAACGCATCATCAACAAAACCGTGAGCGAGAGGAAAATCGACTGAAGCGCAAGAAAAAAACCACCCGTATGGTGGTGAGTGTGATGTCGCTTTTGGTCATCATTGCCTTTGGCCTTTTCATCAATTCCACTTTTGCAGAAAAAAGAGCATTGGAATCAAAAGAAAAAGCCGACATCAACGCCAAACTCGCCAATGATGCACGAAAAAAAGCAAGTTTAGCCAAAGAAAAAGCTGAAATTTTACGAATCGAATCCGAGGTGGCACGGAAGAATGCTGAAAATGAGAAAATTCTTGCTGTAGAGGCCAGGGAAAGAGCTGAGCTGGAAAGATCACGTGCTTTAATTGCAAATAAAAAAGCAAACGAGCAAACCCAAATTGCAAAAAAACAAAAAGAAGTCGCAGAGAGTGAAAGGGAAAGGGCCCAAAATGAGAGAAAAAATGCAGAAAATGCCCGCGAGGAATCCGAAAATAGAAGGAAAATCGCTGAGATAGAATCTGAGTTTTACCCTTTGGTTCGCAAAATGGAGCGATTGATTGAGTATGCCAATAATGCCGACCAAGGATATAAGAAACAAGTTAATTCATCCATCGAAGAGGCATTAGAAAAACTTGAGGAGCACCAAAAAATTCAAGAGGAAATTTACGGAGTATCGGAGGAAACAGAGGGAACCTACGTGATTCTTCAAACAGCTCTCAGGGTACTGGAAGGAAAAAACAATTACAACGAAACCTCCATGATGCTGTTCAAACTTATGCCCAATGCTGCCATTAGAAGCATTGATGCATACAATGAATCGGTATTGGCTTTTGGGGGAGACAATGGTATCCTATATATTTTGAATGGTCTTAACCTTAGCAAACTTGAAATTCCATTAGAGGAGAGAATCAGAAAAATAAAGTTTGAAGATCCCAACCATATTTTGGTGGGAACCTTTGAGGGTAACGTTTACCGGGTGGATTTATCTAAACCCTTCACAAAAGACAATTATAGCAAATTATGGGGTGCAAACCAGCCTATCATTGATATTAAAGTTAATTTGGCCGAGGGAGAACTGGTCGTTTTTTCTGAAAATGAAGTGATTTTTACAAATCTGGTCGATCAAAGTGCCAATCCGAAAAAGGTTAGCTTTAAAATCATTGGAGTCGATTACCTTAACGACCAATTGTATATGGCTTCCAACAAACAGATTTTCCTCTATTATGGGCAAAGCATGGTTGTTATTCCTTTGGAATTTGATCTCCTGAAAAACGAAGAAATCTTAACCTTCTCCTTTTCAGATCAATTTTTGTTTATTGGGACTCAATCGGGTAAAATTTTCACTTACCTCCATTCGTCTTCTCCCGATGGGCGCACTCCTTTAAAGCACTTAGGTACATTGGTACTCCATCGATCCGGGATTACCAAACTCTATTTTGATGAATCAACCAAGACCCTTTATTCTTCAAGTTTTGATAACCAAATTCTAAAATATAAAATTGAAGAAGAAAATTTTGATAGAGCCGTTCGGGATTTTGTTTCTCTCATTGGTCATGAAAAATGGGTCTGGGATATGAGCTTAACAAGAAATGCCGAAGGAAAAGGACTTATCGTAACGGTAGATGAAAATGGGAATGTTTTGACATGGTATAAAAATCAGGCTGACTTAGCTTCCAAGGTCAAAAACTTGCTTACAGAAAAAAAGCAAGGGTTGGATTAGCTGGTAAAAAACACTTTGGAATATAATCGACCTATTTTACAAAAATTGCGTTTCTAATCCATCAATGGAAGCTCTGAAGTAGGAATCAATTGCGCTGTCAAATCCAAATCGGGAAATTCTTTATCGATTGGAAACATAGGACGCTTGATTCTTTTGTAGTCGAGGCGTTCTAAATTTTGATCCACTCCTCCTGGGGTCAAAGCCATGGTCCAGCCACCTCTGATATTGTAGAGCTCAGGAACCAAATAACCTATTTTAACCACCAATATATCCGTTTCCCTTGGATTTAAATCAAGTTGGGTGAAATCCCTTTCATAGTGATAAGGTTTTCTTTTTTGGGTAACGATGACTTTAACACTGCCAACTTGAACCACGACCTCGACCGCTGCATGTACATCCCCTTTTCGGATGGCCAACACCTCCCCTTCCAATTCAATAGGTCCAGCATATCGATCATCAACCATCGCTCCTACCAAGCCGGAAACCTTTGATCCCACTCCAAGCTCAATGGCTTTGGCAACCAAGTCAGGACCGGGAATGGAGGCATAAATTAGTTCAGGACCATTTTCACTTTGAAATTCAGCGAGACTAAGAATTTCCCTTAATGTCCATGTCACATCTCCGGCACCTCCGGCGGTAGGGTTGTCCCCCATATCGCTGATGATATACGGTTTTTCTTTGCTTTCTAAAGCCAAAGTAATACTTTCATCAAAACCAGTAGTAGGCGCTACAAATACAAATTGATTTCTCACCTCCCAAAAGTATGCTGCAAGTTGCTCAGCACCCTCCACTACTTGCTTTTTATCATCCCCCGTTACCATGACCACACCATGATTTCTGGGTTCATCAGCCCAAGGGTATCCCATCCAGATAGCGGCATCCAAAACCCCCTTTTGTGATTCCACCTCTGGAACTTTAGCATACAGACTTTTTCCTGGTTCAATTCGTGTACTGGTTTTTTCGCCGGGTAATAGAATGGGGACTGCCACCCATGCCTTATAGGAAGGTTTTCCCTGACCGTTTTCAAGTCGGTTTAATAAATTTTCCAAGGCTCTTTGTTTCGATATCAAGGCATCCTCATGGGGAGCCATTCGATAACAGGTAATCAAGTCGGACTGATGCGCCAGTCGCTCAGAGACATTACCGTGTAAATCCATAGAGGTGGAAATCAATGTTTCTTCGCCAACAATTTTTCTGATTCGGGAGATCATATCACCCTCAGGATCGTCCAAACCTACCACACTCATTGCACCGTGGATGTCAAAAAAAAGACCATCGTAAGGAAGGTTTTTTTGCAATTTGGATAACATTTTTTCCATTAAAGATTCATAGGCCTCACGGGTTACAATCCCACCGGGTAAGGACTTACCTCTCAAAGCAGGAAACCATTGGGCTCTAGCTCTATTCTTATGATCAACCGATAAAAATGGATAGTTATTTAAGATCTCCGAACCTGTCTGGGCATGAAAAGCTTCTTCTTTAGTTTGTGCTGGTGAGAAAGTACTGGACTCAATCCCCAAACCAGCAATGGCTATTCTAGGTAAATCGTGGACTGGAGCTTGACAAGCTTGCAATGATAAAATGACAACAACAACGAATGATATTTTATTTTTCATATGAATTTGAATGCTTTTGTTTAAAAACAAATCTCAATTTAAATAAATTTAATTGAAATTAAATTCAAATAGATATATGATTTTTAGCGATTGAATGATACTGTCAAAGTCAAAAAATGAAAAAGGTTATTTAATGGTATTTCTTTTTCTTTCGTTTTCGTCTAAGAAAACCTTTCTCAGCCTCAGGTGATTGGGTGTTGCCTCTACATATTCATCGGATTGAATGTATTCCAGTGCCTCTTCCAATGAAAACTTTATAGGCGGTGCTATACTGACTTTTTCGTCACTTCCAGATGCGCGAACATTCGATAGTTTTTTGGTTTTAGTAACATTGACTACCAAGTCATCCATTCGGGAATTCTCTCCAATAACTTGGCCAGTATAAACCTCTTCATTTGGAAAGACAAAGAACCTTCCCCTATCTTGAAGTTTATCCAATGCATAAGGAATAGCATTGCCTTTTTCCATGGAGATCAATGAGCCATTGATTCTGCTTGGAATTTCTCCTTTGTAGGGTTGAAACTCGAGAAAACGGTGATTCATTATGGCTTGACCTGCCGTATTGGTTAACAATTGGTTTCTCAATCCGATGATACCCCTTGAGGGGATGATGAATTCGCATAGCATGCGGTCTCCTTTATTTTCTAAACTGATCATTTCCCCTTTTCTAAGGGTCACCATTTCAATGGCTTTCCCGGATAAGTTTTCCGGCAGGTCAATGGTCAGGTTTTCAATGGGTTCGCACTTGACCCCGTCTACGGTTTTGATAATGACTTGAGGTTGGCCGATCTGAAGTTCATAGCCTTCCCTTCGCATGGTTTCAATCAATACGGAGAGATGCATTACTCCTCTTCCATAGACTAAAAATTTATCAGCTGAATCGGTAGGTTCCATCCGCAAAGCCAAGTTACGCTCCAGCTCATTTTCCAAGCGCTCTCTGATATGACGGGAGGTCACAAATTTCCCATCTTTTCCAAAAAAAGGAGAGTCATTGATGGTGAAAAGCATACTCATGGTAGGCTCATCTATAGCAATGGTAGGTAGTGGCTCTGGATCAAGGGCATCAGCAATGGTATCTCCAATGTTGAAGGACTCCAAACCAATAATGGCACAAATGTCTCCAGCCTCAATTTGGTCAACCTTTCTTCTTCCCAAACCATCAAAAACATTAAGTTCCTTGATTCTGGACTTGGTAATGTCACCATTGCGATCCACCAAACTCACATTCATATTGTTTTTTAATGTCCCACGATGAAGCCGCCCTATGGCTACTCGTCCAGTATAGGGAGAATAATCGAGAGAGGTAATGAGCATTTGTGTATTTCCAGATTCAATTTTTGGTTCAGGTACATGTTCTAAGATCATGTCCAAAAGTGGAGCAATAGAATCAGTGGGGTGTTTCCAGTCCTCCCCCATCCAGTTGTTCTTAGCAGAACCATAAACCGCAGGAAAGTCCAACTGCCATTCTTCTGCTCCCAGATCAAACATCAGGTCAAAAACAGCTTCATGGACCTCTTCTGGTCGACAATTTTCTTTATCCACCTTATTGACAACTACCAAAGGTTTTAACTTTAGGTCCAATGCCTTTTTCAATACAAAACGGGTTTGTGGCATCGGTCCCTCAAAGGCATCAACCAACAGGATGGCTGCATCGGCCATATTAAGAACACGCTCTACCTCCCCTCCAAAATCTGCGTGGCCTGGCGTGTCGATGATATTGATTTTGTGGCCTTTGTATTGAACAGATACATTTTTGGATAAAATGGTGATGCCTCTCTCTCGTTCCAAATCATTGCTGTCTAAAATAAGATCTCCCTTGTTTTCATTGTCTCTAAACAATTCACAATGGAACATGATTTTGTCCACAAGTGTTGTTTTTCCATGATCTACATGGGCAATGATGGCAATATTTTTTATTTCTGACATGCAACCGAATTAACAAGCGCAAATATAGTTTTATAATCTTCAACTCTACCTTTTAAATCTCCTATTTAAAAGGTTTCAAAAGGATGATTAAAATTTTAAATTAAAATAAAAAATCTTAATTTACGGCCTCAAAATTTAAAAACGATTTTAGCTAAGAAAATTTTAGTTACCGGAGGTCTAGGTTATATCGGCTCTCATACTTGTGTTTCATTAATTCAACAAGGCTTTGAAGTCCTTATCGTTGATGACCTTTCCAATAGTTCTGTTGAAGTTCTAGATGGCATCAAAAAAATTAGCGGGGCATCTCCAGAATTTTTAGAAATCGATCTCAGAAATAAAAACGAGGTGCATCGGTTATTTGAGGAGCATCCAGACTTGTCTGGTGTGATCCATTTTGCAGCCTCCAAGGCGGTCGGTGAAAGTGTCAACAAGCCACTCCTCTACTATGAGAATAACATAGGTTCCATGATTCATCTACTTCAGGCCATAGAAAAAAAGGAAACGATTTTTCCTTTTATCTTCAGTTCTTCATGCACCGTATATGGACAAGCAGACGAGATGCCCATAACAGAACAAGCTCCCATCAAAAAAGCAGAGTCCCCTTATGGCAACACCAAACAAATCGGAGAGGAAATTTTGTATGACAATACACTTTCCAACCATAAATTAAAAGTAATAGCCCTTCGTTATTTCAATCCTATTGGAGGTCATCCAAGTTTAGAAATCGGTGAACTTCCCAAGGGAAAACCACAGAATCTGATTCCTTTTATCACCCAAACTGCAGCAGGAATCCACGAAAAGCTCAGTGTCTTTGGTGACGACTACCCCACCTCCGATGGCACCTGTATTAGGGATTACATTCATGTTGTAGATCTGGCCAAAGCGCATGTGATGGGACTCAAAAGAATGATTGAAAATGAGCAGACTGATAGTTTTGAGGTATTTAATTTAGGGACGGGTAAAGGCAACAGTGTAATGGAAGTAATCAAAGCTTTTGAAGAAGTTTCAGGAGTTTCTCTTAATTATGAAGTGGTTTCCAGAAGGGATGGAGATATTGTTGAAGCCTATGCGGATACTACTAAAGCAAATAAAGTTTTGGGCTGGAAGGCAGAAAGTGATTTACACCATGCTTTAGAAACGGCCTGGAAATGGGAAAAAAAAATACGTAACCTTTAAATTATATACATTATGAATTCCTCTTTTGAGTTTTTAGATTACCTGATATTTATCGTTTATGCACTCATCATTCTGGGGCTGGGGTTGTGGGTATCAAGAAATAAAGGGGGTAAAGAAAAAAATGCTGAAGATTATTTTTTAGCAGGTAAATCCTTACCATGGTGGGCTATCGGTGCATCGTTGATCGCTGCCAATATTTCAGCAGAACAATTTATTGGAATGTCGGGTTCCGGCTTTGCATTAGGACTGGCCATCGCCTCATATGAATGGATGGCGGCCATCACACTCATTATTGTGGGTAAGTATTTTTTACCCATTTTCATCGAAAAAAAATTATATACCATTCCTGAGTTTGTGGAAAAACGGTTTTCATCTCAACTGAAGACAATTTTAGCTGTTTTTTGGATTTCACTTTACATCTTTGTCAATCTGGCATCGGTGATGTATCTCGGGGGCTTGGCATTGGAGACCATTATTGGTGTAGATTTAATATATGCGGTGGTGGGCTTGGCGCTCTTTGCGGCTGCCTATTCTCTTTACGGTGGATTGACTGCTGTAGCTTGGACAGATATTATTCAAGTCGTTTTTTTGGTATTGGGAGGACTGGTGACCACCTATTTGGCTTTGGATACAGTATCACAAGGAGAGGGGGTCTTCGCAGGACTGAAGTCTATTTATCAAGCAGCCCCTGAACGTTTTGATATGATATTGGATAAGCAAAATCCGGAGTACAATAATCTTCCCGGTATAGGCGTTTTGGTTGGAGGATTGTGGGTAGCTAATTTGTATTATTGGGGATTCAATCAGTATATCATCCAACGTACTTTGGCGGCCAAATCTTTGAGGGAATCTCAGAAAGGAATTTTATTTGCAGCAGGTCTAAAACTAATCATTCCCTTTATTGTGGTCATACCCGGAATTGCAGCCTATGTGATTGTCAATGACCCGCAAATACTGGCCAGTCTGGGCGAAAATGGAATGTTGAATATGCCGGCAGAGGGCAAAGCAGACAAAGCCTACCCGTGGTTAATGCAATTTTTACCCGTTGGATTTAAAGGGCTCGCTTTTGCCGCTTTGGCTGCTGCAATTGTTTCCTCTCTAGCCTCTATGTTGAATTCAACCTCCACCATATTTACCATGGATATTTACAAACAGTTGATCAATAAAAATGCTGATGATCAATTGACAGTTAAAGTAGGTCGTATATCGGCAGCAATTGCATTAATTATTGGAGCCACTATGGCCCCTTTACTGGGTGGGATTGATCAGGCATTCCAATTCATACAAGAATACACCGGAATTGTAAGTCCGGGCATATTGGCTGTTTTTTTACTGGGTTTGTTCTGGAAAAAAACAACAAACAAAGGTGCTATATGGGGTGCATTAGGTTCCATACCCATCGCCATGTTTTTGAAAATTGGATCCAAAGGCTGGGTCGAAGGCACTGCATTAGAAAGCTTGTTCCCTGATCTTCCTTGGATGGATCAAATGGGGCTAACTGCTCTTTTAACCATGGGAGTAATTGTTGTTGCCAGCCTACGCCAAAATAAAGGAGCCGAGGACGCTAAGGCCATTAATTTGCCTAAAGGATTGTTCAAAACCTCCCCTTTATTTAATGCTGGAGCTTTTGCTACTCTAATTTTGCTTACCGTCATTTATTCTCTTTTCTGGTAATCTGTTTATCTAATCAGGGCTGCATAATTAGCGGATTGTTTTATGATGACTAATCGTTTTTTGGCAGGTCATTATGCGATCATGTTATGCAACTTCAATATTGAAAAAAAGGATTTAATACCCTCTTGTTTTACAGTTCTAGTCTCTATTGAAAATATCCATGGAATTTGATTATTTAAAGGGGTTATAACCTAGAATCTGGATTTATAGCTGGAAATAATGGGCAAAAAAAAACTCCCACTATGTGGGAGTTTTCGTTATAAAAGGGTAGCAAATTATTCCGCTACTTTAATTTGAACTTTTCTTTGAAATTCTACTCTTCTGTTGGCAGAACGCCCTTTAGCAGTTTTGTTATCCGCCTTAGGTTTTGTTTCACCATATCCAACTGTTTCTAGTCTAGAAGCATCAACTCCCACAGCTACAAGCGCGTTTTTAACGCTTTCAGCTCTTCTTTCAGAAAGCTTTTGGTTGTATACCATACTACCGTCACTCGAGGCATGGCCTTCAATTAACAATTTAGCATTGGGATAGGCAACCATTAGCTCGTTGAGTTGCTTTAATTTTGCATTAGAATCTTCGGTAATTTCTGCACTGTCCACAACAAAAAATAGAGTGGAATTTTCACTATCGATAAATGAAAGTAGATTTTTAGGCATGGCTGGGCAGCCGTTATTGGCTGCATCACCAGCTTCATCTGGACATGCATCATCTTTATCGGCAACACCATCACCATCTCTGTCATCCCATGGGCATCCGTTGTTTTCAACTAAACCAGATTGATCAGGACATTTGTCAACATTATCAGCAACACCATCACCGTCAGAATCTGGGCAACCATTCATTTCAGCTGTTCCAGCAGCATCAGGACAAGCATCATCTTTGTCAGCAATACCGTCTCCGTCAGCATCAGGACAACCATTTAACTCCATGGTTCCTGCTTCTTCAGGACAAGCGTCTTTATTGTCTGGAATGCCATCACCGTCAGTATCAGGACAACCATCGAATTCTTTTAAACCTGGTACTTCTGGACATACGTCTTTTTTATCCGACACTCCATCATTATCAGTATCTTGGGCTCCAAACACATAACTGAAACCAACTACATGCTGAAGATGATTGAAGCTTCCTTTCTCGTTAGATGAACGGTATGAGGTACTGGCGTTTAAATTCCAATTGTCTGACAAAGCATAATTTACACCGACACCTCCCAAGTAAGTTCTTCCAGCTCCTTGTGAGGGAAATAAACCTTCAGCATTGGAATCCGATTCGAAATTAGAAAGCCCATATCCGGCAAACAAATAAGGGAAAAAATCACCCTCAGAAATGTTGTATTTCAATATCCCTTCAAGGGAAGTATAATCATTGGCTACTTTGTCAATATCAACGGAATTTAAGCTGTACTGAACTCCGATAGAGAAACCTCCCGCAATGTATCTAGATAGACTAAGAGAGGGAACTCCAAACCCAGTACTGGAATCAACAGAGTCATCTTGGACACTCACTAAGTTTGCACCAAGGCTTACTGCCCATGGACTTTCGGATGTTTGTGCACTGGTAGTCACCGCTATGACTACACTAAAAATTGATGCTATTGCTATTTTTTTCATTTGATTCAAATTTTCACAAATTTAAAATTATTCTGTTAAGAATAAACATTTTTTTTTGGAAAAAAATTTACATATCACATATTTCAACTGCTTTTTGAAGTGACTCAAGTGGATTAGGATGCTTGGGGATAAATTCTTGAGCAACAAACCCTTCAAACCCAGTTGCAACAATTGCTTGCATTATGGCTGGGTAAAATAACTCTTGGGTCTGATCAATTTCGTTTCTACCGGGAACACCTGCGGTGTGGTAATGACCAATAAACTGATGGTTGTCCCTAATGGTTCGGATGACATCCCCCTCATTGATTTGCATGTGATAAATGTCGTAAAGCAGTTTAAAATGATCAGATCCCAACCTTCGGCACAATTCAAATCCCCATGCCGATTGATCACACATATAATCGGCATGGTCAACTTTAGAATTGAGTAGCTCCATCTGAAGAATGACTCCTTTTTTTTCTGCATGACTTAGAATTTTTTTGAGTCCTTCAACACAGTTGTCCATACCCGTTTCGTCATCAATGTCTCTTCTGTTACCTGAAAAGCAGATGAGGTTTTTGTATCCTGCGGCTGCCACCAAATCTATATGTTTGAGATAATTGTCTATCAAAGTACTGTGATACTGCTTATCGTTCCACCCTTCTGTGAGGCTTATTTCTGCCCCGTTGCACATGGAGGAGGTCAAATTGTATTTCTTCAATATCGGCCAATCCGATGGCCCAATAAGATCGATCCCTGTAATTCCAATTGATTTGACACTTTTGGCAAATTGCTCCAATGGTATTTCATCAAAACACCACTTACAAACAGCGTGATTTATATTTCCTTTCATTTGATTTTGATTTGATTTTTTTTTGAAACTTGAATCCCCAATGCTGATAATATTGATCATGGGGAAACCTATTGAGGTCATTGAAATTTTCTTAATGACCGCTCTTCGGTGGGGGTTTAATTTTTTTTCATGATTTATCTCACCTTACTTCTGATTACTATGCTGTGCAAAAGTTTATTGGAAAGCCTTTTTAAATATACACCCAATCTTTCTTTACCTCCAAAAGAAACCTCCCATTTTTTTTGTGCTATCGTACAAATCATTTTTCGGGCAAAATCATCTACTTTCATTCCTTTTCTTGTAGCCACATCATCTACTCCCAAGGCAGTTCCGTCTCCAGTTAATGAGTTTTTGGCAATGGGAGTGGCTACAAAACCGGGACAAATCATGGTAACATTAATGTTATCCTTCTGATGTTCCATTCTCAAAACATCAAAAAAACCGTGGAGTGCGTGTTTGGCAGCAGCATAACCGGATCTGTATGGAGATCCATACTTCCCCATCACACTACTCACCACCACATAATGTCCTTTTTTTTGCTTGATAAAGTAGGGCAACAGCGCCCTACTCAAGGCTACTGTACCAAGATAATCTATATTTATCAAGTCTTTAAAAACCCTAAATTGTGTATCTGCAATAAGGGAGCGTTGACTGATCCCCGCATTGTTAATTAAAATATCAATTTTTCCATAAAAACCAACAGCTTTATTAACCTGCTTGTCTGCATTGTCAAAATCATTTAAGTCAAAAGGGAGGATTTGTATGTTTTCGGTATTTACACAACTGTGCTTGACCTTTTCCAATGCGTCCAATCTTCGCGAAGAAAGGATGAGCTTGACTCCTTTTTGAGCATAGATTTTTGCCAATGCCTCTCCAATACCAGAGGAAGCGCCGGTTATCCATACAACGCTTTCACTAATTTTCATTTCTATTTTTATTGTACCACGCCGCTACCCTGACAGCAGTGTTTTCTTGAATGTCCTTCCAAAACAAATTAATGTCGGCAAAATGATAGTTTTTAATGAATGATAGTAAAAATCTACCGGGTATCTTGGGAAGTGAAGTCCATAATATTCCATCGGTTACTTTGACCTCAAGACTTTTGGGATAAACTTTTAAATCGGAGTTCAGTACCCCTTTGTGATTGGCTAACTTTGAACTTGTATTTGAATCCCAGCTGATGGGATTGGTGGTTACCCCTCCTTTATACCACTTTTCATAGTTTTTGGGTAGTTTATTCATTTTGTAGGAGTTCCAACTGACAAAACCACCCACTCCTTCCGCTGTATTAATTGGAGCAATCGATTTAAATTCATCTGGAGAGACCCTAGCCCCTATAAGATAGGCAACTACCAATTGATCTTGCAGGGGTTTTTGATCAAAAAAGTCGTGAATTAATCTTTTGGCATGCATGCTCCCCTGACTGTGCCCAGCGATTACGATGGGCTTGCCTTTATTGTGGTGTTTGAGATAATACTCAAAAGCATTTTTCACATCATCGTAGGCGATTTTCCAAGCCTTTGCTCCATGGTGAATGTAGGGTTCTACAAATATTCTGTAATGGGCCTGTCGGTAGAAAGGAACATAGAGGTTTCCTAAGTTGGCCCATGCTGAAGCTTGATACTTGATGGCGATTTGAAATACACTATGCCGAAAAGATGAACTCCATATGTCTGCATTCCAATCGGTTGTTTTTTTATCGGTCAATAAAGTCGGGTAAATGTAAAACACATCTGCCTTGTGTTCTATTTGATGGGTTTCAAAATCAGTTATGACTTTTGGAAATTTACCAGGGAAAACGGCCCAACTTTTGGAAGATGAATAATCCGGAGCCCTTGGAAGCAATTTCTCATCGAAGGCTGACGTTTTATATGCCGATTTACATCCAATTAAACCTAACAAAAATAGGGTCAAAAAAAATTTTTTGACAAATGAAAACTTCATGGACTCAGATTCAAGATTTAATAATGTTATACAAAGTTAACTTATTTAAAGCTGGAAAATTAACTTACCACTCCCGCTCTTGGTTAAGTTGTTCTTCTATCTCCAACTCTTCCTTTGGAATCACTTTCAGAAAAGAGGGGTGTTGTTCGATAGCATATTGTATTTTTTCAATAATAGAATCGACAGATTCATTCTCATAGTCGATCTCTAGCGGGTTTTTAATTTCCAGGGATTGAAGTATGCCTCTTTTTTTAATGCGTATACCTTTTTTGTCAAAAGAACGTCTAAATCCGTCAATCACGATGGGAACTACTATGGGGTTGTACTTTTTGATGATGTGAGCGGTTCCCTTACGCAGGGGTTTAAAAGGAGTGGTAGTACCTTGAGGAAAGGTGATGACCCAGCCGTCGTCCAAGGCTTTTCCTATATTCGAAATATCGCTCATTTTTACCTGTCGATTGACATCCTGCCCCTTAGCTCTCCATGTCCTTTCGATAGATATCGAACCTGCATAAGCCAAAATTCGGGGCAATAAACCTGCTTTCATGGTTTCTTTGGCCGCAATAAAATAAATGTTGAGCTTGGGACTCCAAAGGTAACCCACATTTTTTATGGAATCGATGCGACCACTTAAACTGGCATAGAAAACGTGAAGCATGGCCACCACATCGGCGAAATAGGTTTGGTGGTTGGAAACAAAAAGTACATTCTTTTGAGGTAACTGCCGAATGACTTCTGAGCCTTCAACTTGCAACTGGTTAAATCCCCTGTAACGCCTGTGTGAAAGGCATCCCATTATACGGATCAGCCATTTTTTTATAATCAAATAATGCCCAAATGGGTTTTTTTTGAACATCTCCTGCTACAAATTTGGTTTCACAAATATATAGATAAACTATTTGCTCAGCCCATCAGTCAATAACATTTTAAATTCGGACAGGATCATCGCCGTAGCACCCCAAACTTGATGGGAACTCAGCTCATAGGTTGGCACTTCTATTGCACCATAAGACGAACTGGACTGTACAGAGGTAGTTGATTCCCCTTTCAATAGTTCATCCAATTGGATTTCAATGATCTTAGTCACTTCATCGGGATTGGGGATTAAATCACACGAATTTTCTGAATAGCCAACAAACGGGCGAATCAAGAAATTACTGGGAGGGACATAAATATCGCTTAATTTCCTGAAGTATTTTACTTGTTTGGAAGGCAAGCCAACTTCCTCTTCCGCTTCCCTTAGTGCGGTGGCCCAAAGCGTTTGGTCATCGGATTCAGGTTTTCCTCCGGGTAAACTGATCTGTCCTGAATGGGCACCATTGTATACATTCCTCTGCATCAAAACAAAACATGCTTTCCCTTGTTTATCAGGATACAAATGAAGTAAAACAGCGGCCTTTTTGGGTTGTATTTTGGAAAAGTCAAGGGATTTCAATTCAATCAATCTTGTGGCCGGAGCCATATGTAAATGGGCTATACTACCGCCTAATTCGATTTCTTTTAAATTTGTCAGAAGATCTAAGAAAGAGAAAAAATCCATGAACGCTATAAAATTCGGAACTTCAGTTTTTGTGTTATTGTTGATGGGCTGTCAAAGCCCACCTGAAAAAAAAGGAGCTAAGGCCAAAGTTCCAGAAAAAAAACAAGTTAAAAAAGTAATCCCAAAAGAGGAAAAAGAAATTTATTTGAATGACGACAATGCCATACCATTCTTTTATGAATACGCCAAAAAAAATAAAGAAGATAAGGTGAGGATCATCACCAAATATGGAAATATTGATATCAAATTATACGAAAATACACCCTATCACCGCGCCAATTTCGTTTACTTGACCAAAAAGAAATATTTTGATGGCACTCTATTTCATCGGGTGGTTTCTAATTTTATCATTCAGGGGGGTAATTCAGACAGTTGGAAGAGCATGCGAAAAAGGCGGGAGATCGGAAAATACCTTCTCCCGCCGGACACCAAAAAGGGACATCCTCACCATCGAGGGGTCATTTCCATGCCGAGTAGCGAAATCGACAACCCACACAAATTGGCCTCCCCCTATGAGTTTTTTATTGTCCAACAAAAACCGGGAGCCTATCATCTAGATGGTAGTTACACTGCATTTGGCGAGGTCATAAAAGGCATGGAGGTTGTAGATCAAATCAATGGATTGGAAACCGATAACAGGGAGATGCCAATAAGCAACGTCTATATTAAAACTGTAATCATTAGATAGTTAGTAATATTCAGTATATTTTCCTTAATAAACATCTATAAATGTAGTTAGTAAGCATATGATATCATAATTTCTTATTAAATTCGTATTATCAATAAGATAAATAAATGACACTAACCCAGCTCCAATACATGACGGCAGTAGCTGAGTATGGGAATTTTACCGTAGCGGCAGAAAAATGTTTTGTTACCCAACCGACTTTGAGCATGCAGGTTCAAAAATTGGAGGAAGAACTGGGGGTTAAAATTTTCAATCGCTCTACCAAACCCATCATACTGACCGATATCGGAAAAAAGATTTTGGTACAAGCCAAAAGAATAACGGAGGAGGCCACTCGGATGAAGGACATTGTCTCAACCGAAAAAGGGATTGTTGGAGGAGTGTTCAGATTAGGGATCATTCCAACGGTAATGCCTACCCTACTGCCCATGTTTCTCAATACTTTTATTAAAAAGTTTCCAAAGGTGGATCTTAAGATTGAGGAGTTAACCACCCAAAATATCACTAAGCTTCTTGAAGAGGGACATTTAGATGCCGGTATTGCCGCTACGCCACTGGACATGGACGATATCATCGAATTGCCTCTGTATCATGAGCCATTTGTGGGTTATGTTCCGGAAGCCAATCCTTTGCACTCAAGTGATAAAATCGAAATTGAGGATCTCAGTGTTACAGATCTTTTGGTTTTGGAAGACGGCCACTGTTTTCGTAACCATGTGCTAAACCTTTGTCAGATGAATCGAATAGAAAGTAATCCTTTTGACCTTAAAAGTGGGAGCTTTGAAACCTTGATCAATTTGGCCGAGGAGGGACTTGGCATGACGCTATTGCCTTTTCTAAACGGTAATTCACTTACCGACAGTAAGAAAAAAAATTTAAGATTTTTTCCCGAACCTGCACCGGCGAGAGAGGTGAGTCTGATTCATTACAAAAGTCAACTCAAACTTCCAGTAATCAATGCGCTCAGGTCTACCATAAGCAGTATCATCAGGGGTGCGATTAAATTTGAAAATATCAAAATTATTCCTCCAGAGAAAATCTAAAAGCTATACATAAGATTGTAGTACAACTCGGGATAGGATTTGGTATAGGACAATGCCCAGCGGTAGAGTCGGACGCCTTCATTCTTGGACAAATTACTTAATGCTTTATTCAACTCCTTTTCAAAAAGAAGGGCGTTAAAACTTACCTTCCTAAGAATGCTCTTGTAGTAAAAATAGGTAGTAGATGTTTTAATGCTTTTAATCATAATTCTCAAATCCTACTTCAAATATATTTTTTTACAGCATAGGCTCCTGTTGTAAAAATGTTAAAATTTATTCCTTAACATTTGGGCATAAAAAACCACCCTTTTGATCTAAGGGTGGCATGAACAATACGCCTATAATTTATATTTCAGGCGTGTTAAGCCTGGCAATAGAAGCTTGAATTTCGGCTTCTGAAAGTTCGTGTTTCACAATATTTCCAGCAAAATAATCCTCATAGGCTTTCATATCAAAATTACCGTGTCCACATAGATTGATGAGTATGGTTTCGGACTTGCCCTCGAGCTTACACCTTTCTGCCTCAGCTATTGCAGTTGCAATCCCATGGGTAGCCTCGGGAGCTGGTATGATCCCCTCCGCTTGAGCAAATTGAACCCCAGCATCAAAAACCTCAACATTGTCATGAGCTCTGGCTTCAATCAACTGGTCTTTCAACAATTGACTGACAATCACTCCTGCACCATGATAGCGCAGTCCTCCAGCGTGTATGGGAGCCGGAACAAAATCATGTCCCAAAGTATACATTGGAAGTAAAGGGGTCATTCCTGCTGTATCCCCAAAATCATAACGGAAAACCCCTCTCGTCAACTTGGGACAAGAAGAAGGTTCACTTGCGATACAACGGATGGACTTCCCTTCATCAAAATTGAGCCTTAAAAATGGAAATGCCAAGCCTGAAAAGTTGGAACCACCTCCAAATGGAACAATGACGATATCTGGTAAATCCCCCGCTTTCTCCATTTGTAGGATCGCCTCTTGACCGATAATGGTTTGATGTAATTTAACATGATTCAATACACTACCAAGGGCATATTTCGTGTTTTCGTCGGAGGCAGCTCGCTCGATCGCCTCAGAAATAGCAATACCAAGAGAACCGGTAGTATTTGGATCTTCTGCCAAAAACTTCCGACCAATTGCTGTCGCTTCAGAAGGAGAAGGAAAAACCTTAGCCCCCCATGTATTCATCATCACTTTTCGGTATGGTTTATGGTCGAATGAGAGTTTTACCATATAAACTTCACATTCAATATTGAAATGCTGACAAGCAAAACTTAAGGCACTTCCCCACTGTCCTGCACCCGTTTCAGTGGTTATTTTTTTCACCCCTTCTTGTTTGTTGTAATAAGCTTGGGCCACAGCAGTGTTAGGCTTGTGAGAGCCGGTAGGACTTACCCCCTCGTATTTGTAATAAATTTTGGCGGGAGTATCCAATTTTTTTTCAAGATTGATCGCACGATACAATGGAGTCGGGCGCCACATGGAGTAGATATTCCTAACCTCATCGGGAATATCAATAAACTTATCCATGGATACCTCTTGCTTGATGAGTTCCATTGGAAAAAGCGGCGCTAGGGCCTCAGGACCAATGGGTTCCATGGTTCCGGGATTCAATGGAGGCAGAGGCTTATTGGGCATATCCGCAACCACATTGTACCATTTATCTGGTATTTCCTTTTCACTTAATGTAATTTTACGTTCCATAAATCATAGTTTTTGCCATTGTACTAAATATAAAAAAAATCTTACCAAATTATAAGAAAAGAGGATTTGCAATCTTTTTATTTAATCCTATCTTTGCGCACCTGTTGAAATTTTGAAAAATTGTTTCGGGGTGTAGCGTAGCCCGGTCATCGCGCCTGCTTTGGGAGCAGGAGGTCGCAGGTTCGAATCCTGCCACCCCGACAATTTTAAAACAAGTGGCCATCAAGGCCGACTCGGGATGTGGCGCAGCCTGGTAGCGCACACGCATGGGGTGCGTGGGGTCGCAGGTTCAAATCCTGTCATCCCGACTTAATAAACTTTTAAGCCCTTGATCATCAAGGGTTTTTTTTGATTATAGTTTTTAATCACCACCTAAATTACCATTTGAAGTTTTTTTTATAAATCCAGTTTTCGATCTCATCTTAAAAACTAAGTTCTTCAAAAAAGGGTGTTTTATAAATCCTTCATGATATATTTGATTGACAAAGCCTTTTTATTATGAAACAAATAATATTGACACTCCTGATCACTTCAATGGCTATAATGGGTCAAACCAAAGGTGGAATTTCTGCTCAACCAGCTACCCCGCTTAAAAAAAATTCTTCTGAATCAAGCTTTGAAAAGGATAAGCCCAACATTCTTTTTATAGCGGTGGACGATATGAACGATTGGGTAAGTTTCCTTGGTGGGCATGCTGGAATGAAAATCCATACACCAAATATAGACAAACTGGCACTTAGCTCGATGGTTTTTACCAATGCTCATACCCCCTCACCTGCTTGTGCTCCCGCTAGAGCAGCCATACTTTCGGGCGTACATCACGCAAGATCCGGGGTTCAAAACACTCACTGGGGAGACGGCCCAGAATGGAGAAAGTTTCCCAAATTAAAAAATGTAGAAACCCTCGAACAATTTTTTAAAAAAAGAGGGTATAAAACACTTGGAGCAGGTAAAATTTACCACAGTCAGGCGCCTCCATGGACCCCTACCAGTCAAGTAGAACCTGAAAATTGGGATTTTTATTATCCCAGTCCATACATTTCTCATCCCTATCAGATTCGAGCCCCTAAGGAGGTAATCTATCCTAAGGAGGTAAATAACAAAACCCGTCCTGGCGATCGTGATGGGAGCGGAAAAAGTAGTTGGTGGACTTGGGGACCCCTAGCAGTTGATGACCAAAAAATGGCAGACTATCAAATAGTTGATTGGGCCAATCATCAACTTAAATCCGATCACAAAAAACCTTTTTTTCTTGCTGTAGGAACTTGGAAGCCACACGATCCATGGGAAGTCCCTCAAAAATATTTCGATTTATACCCACTGCAAGACATCGTTTTACCAGTTCACAAAGACAATGACCTCAAGGATGCTTTTGATCATGGAAGACGTTGGATTCACCAATGGGTTGAAAATAACAAACAATGGAAAAAAGTAGTACAATCCTATGCCGCAGCGATCACTTTCTCCGATGCCATGATCGGTAGGTTACTCGATCAACTAAAAAATTCAAAATATGCTGACAACACGATTATTGTACTTTGGTCAGATCATGGGATGCATATGGGTGAAAAAGAAAATATTGAAAAGTTTACGCTCTGGGAGCGATCCACTCGTGTGCCATTAATCCTATCATATCCTGGAGTAATTCCAGCTGAGACAAGCTGTGATGAACCCGTGAGTTTGATGGATATTTACCCTACTTTGGTAGAATTATCTGGTTTTGAAAAACCAGCTCACTTAGATGGTCACAGTTTGGTTCCTCAAATTAAAAATCCAAATGCTTCAACAGCTCCTGTTATTACTAGCTATCAGTTTTCATGGACAGAAAAGCCCTTTGAAGGTCATGCAGTAAGGAGCAAAAATTACAGATATATTTACTATCCTGACATTGGTCTCGAAGAGTTATACGATCATCAAAATGATCCCAACGAATGGGATAACATTGCTTATAAAAAAAAGAATCAAAAAATTATTGAAATCCATAGAAAAGTACTTTTGAAAATGCTCCCCGATCTCAAATGGATATCGGATACTCCTGAAGGTTATCAGATCGATCCGGAGGGAAATGTGAGTTTTTTAAATTATACAGAATTACAAGTAAAATAACTAAAATACTCGATGGTTAATCGATTTATGTTATGCCGATTCAAGGGAAGTTGAGCTTCGGAAAGGGTCTATAATCAGTTGAGAAGGACTAATATAACTAGGAATTGAAAATTTTATTTTTATTAGAGAAAATATTTAATCATCCCGTAAACCGATAACTTTTGATTCATAGTATTTTAAGAGATTTTTCACTACTGAATAATCATAATCCTTAATTTTAATATTGGTAAAACTTGGTAGCAAAGGAACCGGCATAAGGGAACTCAGGATTGATTTCAAGTATTACATCTGAAACTTTACGAATCAAATCTTTGTGCATTCATAATCCCCTCAAAAAAGGAATTTTAGCCCAGTATGGTCAATATGAAGGTGAAATCAATAAATCTAAAACACCATTTCTAATAATTAAAAGCTAAATAAGTAACAAAAAAGCAGCTGACATAGGTACAAAATGAAGAAATTGAATTGTAAAAATTGTAGCATTAAAATAAAAACAAAACACTATTTGATACATGATACAATACTCATTCTGGCACAAAACAATTAAAGGGGGATTAAATATTGATGTTCATCATACCTCATTTTCATTTTTAAACTGAGATTATTTGTTCATAACAAACTCATAACTTATCTTTTAATAATTTTAGGAATTATAACAGCATTTCCTAATATTATATACTATGTTTGAATTAGCTGGAGTTCTTATTCTAGGGGTTTTATCCCAATATTTTGCATGGAAGTTTAAAATTCCTGCCATACTTCCTCTGATTCTCACAGGTCTAATTGTAGGGCCAATTTCTGCTGAGTATCTTAGTTCAGATGGCACCAAATGGATCGAACCAATATGGAATGGAACGGAGGGTTTGCTACCGGAACAAATTCTGTTTCATTTTATTTCATTATCAATCGGCCTCATCCTTTTCGAGGGTGGGTTAACTCTAAAGTTTTCTGAATTAAAAAAAATGGGCCCTGTGATTGCAAAGTTGATCACATTGGGGGCAATAACCACTTTTATTGGAGTAGCAATACCCACTCATTACATTCTTGGTATCAGTTGGGAAATATCATTTCTTTTTTCTGCACTGGTCATCGTAACCGGACCTACAGTCATTTCCCCAATTTTACGTAATATTCCATTAAAGAAAAATGTCTCTACTCTATTAAAGTGGGAAAGCATCTTAATCGACCCCATCGGAGCTTTGGTAGCCGTATTGGTATTTGAATTTATTAATGCTGGAGAGGATAAATCCTATTCACTTATAACATTTTACGAATTTTCGAAATTTTTATTTTTGGGAATTCTGATTGGATATGTTTCAGCAAAACTGATTGGTTTTTCAATCAAAAGAAATTTAATCCCCAATTTTTTGATCAACGTATTGGTACTGGGTTCGGTACTAACTGTTTTTGTTTTTTCCGAGGTTTTTGCACATGAATCAGGGCTTTTATCAGTAGTCGTAATGGGGATATTTTTAGGGAATTCTGATCTGCCCCAATTTGATGATTTGATGAAATTCAAGGAGTCTATAAGTGTTTTGTTGATTTCCATACTTTTCATCTTATTAGCTTCTAATATCCAATTAAGTGACATTAAACTCATTTTTAACTGGCAGTCATTATTGGTATTTTCAATTTTAATTCTTGTAATTAGACCTTTGGGAGTTTTTATTTCAACTATGAATTCATCTTTAAGTTACCAAGAGAAAATTTTTATTAGTTGGATTGGACCTAGAGGAATTGTCGCTGCAGGTATAGCATCCCTTTTTGGGATCAAGCTAGTGAGTGATGGAATGGAGAATGCAGAATTCCTTTCACCCATGGTTTTCATGGTTGTTTTTGGAACTGTTTTTTTGAATTCATTATCTGCTCGTACTTTATCTAAAATACTGGGGGTGTTTTTAAAAAATTCCGAAGACATTTTAATTATTGGTGTATCAAAATTTTCAAGACAAATTGCCCTTTATTTGGAGAAGATAGGCAAAAAAGTAGTTTTGAGCGACTCCAACAAATCTAAGGTGTCTGAGGCAAAAAGGAATGGATTGAATGCTATAAATTCAGATATTTATTCCAATGAACTAATAAATGACTTGGAATTAAGCGAGGTTGGTTATTTGTTTGCTTTAACTGGAAATCAGGAAATTGATAAATACGCCGTTCGGAAGTTCAAATCTCAATTTGGAGAAAACGGGGCTTTCAGGCTTTATCGAGCAGATGAAGTAAAGTCCTCAAAAAACAGTGATAAAGGCCTCTTATTTGGCGTTGAAGATTTACTTCGGGTTGAAACGGTGGGTAAAGATTTTTCTATAACTGAAAACACTGTATTGAATAAAGAGGATTTAGTCGAAAAACTATCCTCGATCAATAAAGAAAAAAACAAAATTCCATTATTTCTTAGGGATGAAAACAACCAGCTGAACTTTCTCGATGATTTAACTTTTGAACAACAGTTCTTTGAAAAAAATCAGCTGTTAGTTGTTATGGAAGAAGTGAAATAAATCAATTTGAGCCATACTATAACTCATTCCAGGCATGAAAAAACTATATTAGTGGAGTAATCTCATGCCTGAGTTTTTTAAAATAAGTAACCAATAAAATCAATCAAAAATGCCACCCATCATATTGATCCTGTTGTTATTGATAACATGTAACTCAAAAAAGGCCAAGATTGAAAATGACAATTTAAATGTTCTTTTTATCATAACAGACGACCTAAACTGTGATTTGGGAAGCTATGGTCACCATCAGGTAATCAGTCCCAATATTGACAAATTGGCCAGCGACGGAGTGCTTTTTGAGAATGCACATATTCAATTTCCACTGTGTGGCCCCTCGAGAGTTTCACTGATGACGGGCATGTACTCCGACCAAACCATGCACACCTTGCTCAATGTTGATTTAAGACAAACCATACCCGATGTGATAACACTGGGACAGCGTTATCGCCAAAGAGGATACACCTCTGTCAGAATTGGTAAAATTTATCATTATGGAAATCCTGGAACCATAGGCTCATCTGGTCAAGATGATATTTCTACATGGGATTACACCATCAATCCATATGGAAGAGATAAAGAAGAGGAATACAAAATTAATACGCTAAGTAAACGAAAATACGGTGGAACCTTGAGTTGGCTTGCAGCAGAGGGAAAAGACGAAGAGCAAACCGATGGGATCGGAGCTACAGAGGCCATAGAACAATTGGATAAATTTTCAAAAAGTGGAAAAAACTTTTTTTTAGCTGTTGGAATGTACAGACCCCACACCCCTTACGTGGCTCCCGAAAAATATTTTGACCTATATGAAATGGACGATATGGAAATTCCATATGACGGCAGTTCTGATGAATATTTAAGTACCATCCCTTTGCCAGCGGCGCTATCAGTCAGGTGGAAAAAAGACCAAATCCTACTCAATGATCAGTCCAATTTCAAATTAGCACAAGAAATAAAGGAAGCCTATTATGCCACCACCACTTTTGTTGATGCCCAAGTGGGAAGAATACTAAAAAAATTAAAACAAACCGGCCTCGATAAAAACACCATAGTTGTTTTCACCTCAGATCACGGCTATCACCTTGGGGAACACGGCCATTGGCAAAAACAGACCTTGTTTGAGAATGCCACAAGAGTTCCATTGATTTTTTCTGGACCCAGTATCAAAAAAGGGGTAAGATCGAAATCACCGGTTGAGTTAATTGATGTTTATCCGACCTTAATGGAACTTACAAAAATTGAAGCCCCACCACATGTTGTAGGAAAAAGTTTAGTCCCCGTCTTTAAAAATAATAAACATATGGTGAGAGAAAGTGCTCTGACCAGATGGAGAGCTTCTCAACACGGGAATTTAAACTTCAAAGAATCTGGAATACAAGGCTATACAATTAAGACCAAAAGATATCGGTTGACCAAATGGGGAGAAGATGGAGAACACGGTTATGAGCTCTACGATCACAAAAATGACAGTGCGGAAATGATAAATTTAATCAATGACCCATTCTACAATTCAGTGCTTGACTCTCTAAAAATACAAATTGACCTCAGAATTGCAGCGGCAAGAAAAAAGCCCAAAGGCTTGGGAAGGCAATTTAAAGAAGAAGAACTGCGTATGGTCACTATGACCCCTGGAGATCTATATGACATCAACGGTAAAAGAATTTGGGAAAGACCTGCCGACGAATAAATTTCAATTCACTGAATTGGCTTGAATAAGACCCCTACTTTTTTTGATTCGAAAATAACCATTCCATAAGTGCAGGATCGGCAAATGCATTGTGCCAACTTTCGTGAAGAACCTCAGGATACAAGGTCAGTTTCACTGGGGCTCCAATTGCTTTTAGAGCATCGAACATTGCCACAGAAAATTTGACCGATACCACATCGTCTTTCTCACCGTGAAAAATCCACAAAGGTGTTTTTTGCAAAAGGGGTGCCCAATTTGGATGGCCTCCCCCACAAATGGGGAAAGCAGCTGCAAAGTAATCAGGATTTCTGCTAACCAGCTCAAAGGTACCCATACCTCCCATAGATAATCCTCCAACATAACGACGAGAGGGATCGATTTTGTATTGTTGACCGATGTGCTCCATCAATGCTTCAACAATTTCCAATTGAGGGTTTTCAAGCAAGACTTTTGAATAACTGTATTTTTGATCCAAAGGTTTTTCATAATCCCGAAGTACATTGGCCCAATAGGAATCTTTCGGACATTGAGGAAAAACAACAATAGAAGGATATTGAGTTCTGAATTCCTTAGATTGGAATAAATAACTCCCATGGAACAACTGAGACACATTGTCATTGCCTCGCTCCCCCGAACCATGGAGTATCAAAAGTAAGGGGTAAGATTCTTTAGGATCAAAATCTTTAGGTAACAGAATCCTGTACGGAAGGGTATCGTTTTGGTACTTAAAAATTTCAGATTCGTATTCCTGTGCATCACAAAAGCTCATCATCAACAACGTAAATATTAAAATATTTTTTTCCATCAATTACACTTAATTTTGGTTTATAATCCAATTGGAGAATCATCACAATCAATCAATCCCGCTGCATACAAAAGACCATTGTATAGGAATTCGAGCAACTCGGGTTGCTCATAGCTTTGTGCGTTGTGCGATGGAGAAGAATAGAAAACTCTCCCCCTACCATGACGTTTGATCCAGGAAACGTATTTTATTTTATCGTTTGGACGTTGGCGTTTCATCTCAATCTCATCCAAATCCATATATAGCAACGGTCTGAAATCATACTTAAAATAAGCGTTTTTAAAAAAATACGGTTCGTCGTAGTGAACAAATCCCTCGGGATCAAAACCGGAAACCAAAGGGTGATTGGGGTCGTGAAGCTTCAAGCGAAGTTCCTGTTGTGGGGGGTGAAAATCAAAACTCCCTCCTACCATATCACTAAAATCAATTGAATTATTTTGCATTACAATTCCCCCATGCAAAAGAATCAGACCATTTCCTTTCTGAACAAATCGGATGAGATTGCGTTCTAACTGTTGCGCCTTTAAATTCTTTTCTTTTTCTCCTAAATCCGGGATATCATTCAAAACATCCCAAAACATATCTCTTCGAGTTCCTATCGAACAGTTGTTATTCAGGATGACCACATCAAATTCAGATAGTCGATCCTTCTCAAAATCAAAAATGTCTTTGGACAAGGTAACCTCAAACTCTCCGGCATCCTCAGCTATAATTTTCATTACTGCTTCGGTGTGCGGTATTGTCCAATGCTTAAAACCCGTATGAAGCGAAAAAATCAACACTTTTTTGGATTTACTCAATTTTATTTTTTCAAATTCACTTACGGTCGATTTTATTTTAGCGGTCCAATCCGAATTCAAATCAAAAGGGGACAAACTTTGGGCTTGAAGCCCTGAGAAAATAAAAAATAATAAAATAATGATCGAAGATTTAAAATTGGCTTTCATCAATATTAATTAAATCAAAACAAGATTAGTTAAAATTATTTGATTAATGAGAATTGAATTTATTAAATTTACTTTCACATCGTGTGCGGACACAAAAAACTGTTTTTAAATTTTTTTTTTAAATGATTAGTTATTGCCATATAAAGCACTTGTGCCTTTTCTTTATTATAATTTTTGGATGTAATAGCAGTGCCCAATACAAAAATTGTTTATGCTTTGAAGTAACCGATCAAAACACCATCTCCCTAGATAGGCCAATTTCAATTTCATTTAAAAATAATCAAATAGCATGCTGGAAACAGGGGATGGTATTGATAAAAAAATCGGTTAAAGGGAATCAAACCAGAGCTTATCAGATGGATGAACAAGAAAATAAAATTTGGTTCAAACACAATAGCGATGAGGGGATCAAAACCACCTATTGCTTTGTTAGCCTTACTGATAAAAATAAACGCCCCTCTTTTGGTTATAAAAAAGAAGATGGAGACCTCATGCTTACCCACAATGACAAATCTCTTATTCACTATCGATACCAAACTAAAATGCCTCCACAAGGTGTTAACCCTTTGTATCAAAAATCAGGCTATATTCATCCCGTAATCTCCTCAAAAGGAGACACCCTTACCAGAATTCAACCTCCTGATCATTACCACCATTACGGTATTTGGGGCCCCTGGACTAGAACCCGAATCAATGATGTTGGTGTTGATTTTTGGAATCTAAAAGAAGGTCAAGGTACTGTACTTTTCAAGTCTTTTAATGATCTTGAAACAGGAAATGTTTTTGGAGGTTTTAGTGCCAATCAAGAACACCTCAATCTCACACCCAAAGAGGGGCCACAAGTTGCACTCAATGAAGAATTAAATGTCAAAGTTTGGAAAAACAATAAACCCGATCAATATTTTATTGATTATACCACCAAGTTCAAATCTCCCTTAAAAAATGGAATATTATTTGAAGCCTATCGATATGGAGGGGGATTGGGCTTCCGTTTTAAAGAACAATGGAGTAAGGAAAATTGTGAAGTGATTACCTCTGAAGGAAAAAATAGAGTCGTTGCCGATGGTTCCTCAGCAAGATGGGCCATGGTTTATGGGGTATCCCAAGACGGAAAAGGAACCACTGGTGTGTTATTCATGAGCCACCCTGACAATCAGTCCCACCCCGAACCCATGAGAGTTTGGCCCTTAGATGCGAATAGTGGTAGAGGGGATATGTTTTTTCAATTCTGTCCTATCCGTCATGAAGAATGGAAAATCGAACCCCAAAAGACTTACCAATTGAATTACCGTATGTTGGTTTTTGATGGTAAAATTACCCCCGAAGAAGCAGAACAACATTGGAAAGCATTTGCTTTTCAACCGAAAATAAATATTGTAAATTCAAACCCATGAAAAGAAGAAAATTCATTGGGAATAGTGCCTTAGGAACTGTTGCTTTGGCAAGTTTCCCATCCATCGTCCCCGCCAGTGTATTTGGAAAAAACGCCCCCAGTAACAAAATCAACATCGGTCAGATTGGATGTGGCCGTATCGCCCGTTCACATGACCTCCCTGATACAATGGCTTTCGATGTAGCCAACGTAATGGCGGTATGTGATCCGGACACAAACAGAATGAAAGATGCAAAAATTTTGGTGGATCAATTCTATCAAGAAAAAAAGAAAAAGTCCGGATACAAGGGTACCAAAATGTATGAGGACTACCGGGAAATGTTGAACGACAAGGACATTGACGCCGTTTTGATTTCTACCCCCGATCATTGGCATGCACAGCCGGCGATGGAAGCTGCCATGGCAGGAAAAGATATTTACCTCCAAAAACCCACCTCACTCACTTTAGATGAAGGCAGGCAACTGGTCAATGCAGTTAAAAAAAACAATGTCATTCTCCAAGTAGGAACACAACAAAGAGCCATGCCCCAATTCAGAATTGCTGCTGAGTTGGTGAGAAATGGAAGAATCGGAAAGTTACACACCGTCAAAATTGGACTTCCTGGAGATCCCGGGGGGCCAGAGGCATCACAAATGCCCATCCCGGAAAACCTAAATTTTGATATGTGGCTGGGATCTACTCCAGAAGTTCCCTACACAGAAATAGGAGTACATCCTCAAGTGGGCTATGGCAGACCCGGATGGCTCCGACACGAAAATTATGGTGCTGGAATGATCACTGGATGGGGACAACACCATTATGACTCTGCCGCATGGGGTATGGATACAGAATTAAAAGGACCTACATCCGTTCAAGCCATCGCTGATTTTCCTAAATCAGGGCTTTGGAATGTACACGGAGATTTTATGGTAAAACATGAATACGACAATGGGATCACCGTCATCACCACTGGAGGTTTCCCCAATGGAATACGCTACGAGGGATCTGAAGGATGGATCTTCGTCTCTCGAGGTGCTTATGTGGCTTCCAACTCTGATCCTGTGGCACTTGAAAAAAGTAAAAAAGCTTTGGACGCCTCAGATCCTAAAATCCTCAGCTCAGAGATTGGTGCCAATGAAATCCATTTGTATAAGATTGATGATCAACATGGCAACTGGCTGGATTGTATTCAATCCAGAAAAGCACCTATTTCCCCTGTAGATATGGGACATATGGCTTGTGTGGTTTGCCTTATCAGTCACATTGCCATGAAGATCCCCAGAAAACTTCATTGGGATTCCAAAAATGAGAAATTCATCAACGATGACGAAGCAAACGCACTTTTGAGTAGGCCACAAAGAAAACCCTACGGAACCAATCATTTAAAAGTTTAATTTTACAGAAAATGAAATACTTATCTCTTTTTTTATTTATACTCGTCACTTTGGGTTGTAAAAAAAAGCAAGAAACTTCAAAAGTAAAGCTGATGACACTTGATCCAGGTCACTTTCATGCAGCTTTAATTCAAAAAACCTCCTATGATGAAATCGATGCCGTGGTTGATGTTTATGCACCCGATGGTCCTGAAGTAAGGGATTTTCTTAACAAAATTGACGGGTATAACAGTAGAGAGGACAACCCAACCAACTGGACCATCAGAACGCATTTCAGTGAAAGTTTCCTCGATGAGATGATCGATCAAAAACCAGGAAATGTAGTGGTTGTATCTGGAAAAAACTCAAAGAAAATAGATTACATTCTGGCAGCAGTCAATGCAGGGCTTAATGTTTATGCAGACAAACCTCTCGTCATCAATGAAGAAGGATTCAAAAAGCTTGAAAAGGTTTTCGAAATTGCCAAAGAAAAAAATCTTCTGATTTATGATATCATGACCGAACGCTTTGAGGTCACTACAAGTATCCAAAAAGCGCTTTCCATGAATGTTAATGTTTTTGGTTCCCTGGTTGATGGTTCTCCTTCCGAGCCAGCCATCAGTAAGGTAAGTGTTCATCATTTGTCAAAAACTGTATCAGGAAAGCCTCTGGTCCGTCCTGCCTGGTTTCTCGACACTGATCAACAAGGTGAGGGAATTGTGGACGTGACTACCCACTTAGTTGACTTGGTCCAGTGGGAGACTTTTCCAAATCAAATTCTAGATCGCTCGGATGTGGAAATTATCTCATCCAAACGTTGGACTACTAATCTCAGTCCAGATCAATTCAAAAAAATTACTAAATTAAATCAATATCCAGATTATCTCTTAAAAGACGTGGAATCCGATACCCTGAGTATTTACTGTAATGGAGAAATCAATTACACCCTTAAAGGAAAACATGCCAAAGTAGCAGTGATTTGGAATTATGAAGCACCTCCCGGGACAGGTGATACCCATCAAAGCACCATGCGAGGCACCAAAAGTGATTTGATTATTAAACAAGGCGAAGCCGAAAAATTCAAGCCTACGCTTTATGTTCATGCCAAGACAGAGCAAAATTTTGAAACAACTTTAAATCAAGCCTTGGCAACTATTCAAAACGAATTTCCACGAACAAGCGCAGAGAAAATTTCCGATTTGAAGTGGAAAATTATAATTCCCGATGTCCTTAAAATTGGTCATGAAGCACATTTTGGCCAGGTCACAGAGAACTACCTTAAATACTTCAGAGAAGGAAAGCTTCCGGATTGGGAAATTCCCAATATGATAACTAAATATTACACCACCACAAAAGCTTATCAAAAAGCTTTCGAATAAAAAAAACCGAAATGAATAAAAATATTTTAATTCCTATTTACTTGACTGTTTTATATTTAACTTCCTGTATTTCACAAGAAAATCCGCCCGAAGTAAAAACCCCAGATCAATCTAAATACAGTTCAGTCACCATAGTGGATGGAATTGATATTCCATGGGGGATGGATTTTATCGGTGAAAACGAATTATTGGTCACGGAAAAAAAAGGGAAGATTTATCGGGTTTTGAATGGGAAAAAAACAGAGGTTTCCGGCCTTCCTGAAGTATATCAAAGAGGGCAAGGCGGTTTACTCGATATAGCCTTACACCCTGATTTTAGCAACAACAAAATAGTCTATTTCACTACTGGAGTAAATATTGAGGGTGACGAGGGTGGTAATACTGCAATTTATTGTGCCGAACTAAATGACTATACTTTATCCAATATCAAAATGCTTTACAAAGCAACTCCAAACACCAAGAAAGGACAACATTGGGGATCTAGAATTGTTTTTGATGACCAAGGACATTTATTTTTTGGTATTGGTGATCGCGGTAACCGAGACGTAAATCCTCAAGATCTTAAACGAGATGGGGGAAAAATATACCGTCTGAACCTCGATGGCAGCATCCCAGATGACAACCCATTCGTTAATGAAGAAGGAGCTATAAAAGCAGTTTACTCCAACGGACATAGGAATCCCCAAGGAATGACCGTTCACCCTGAAACCGGTGAGATATGGGAAAATGAGCATGGTCCAAAAGGAGGCGATGAGATCAACGTCATTCATAAAGGAAAAAACTACGGTTGGCCGGTAATTACCTATGGGATCAATTACAGTGGCACTTCAATAACAGCTAAAAGAGCCATGGCGGGAATGGAGCAACCCATTTACTACTGGGTTCCCTCTATCGCACCGAGTGGTATGGCATTTTCCAGTTCAAAGGTTTACAAGGGATGGAAAGGAGATTTGTTTATCGGATCATTGAAATTCAAGTACTTAGAACGTTTGGAGATGAAACGGGGAAAAGTCGTCAAGCGCGAAAAAATCTTAAACGATATCGGTCGTGTAAGAAACGTAAAAGAAGGGCCTGATGGTTACCTCTATATTGGTGTAGAGGGAAAGGGAATTCTTAAAGTCATCCAACAAAAATGAAAACACTCATCGGGGTATTTATTTTTATCGCTTTTTTTCAGGGAGCAATACTTTATCAAAAAAAACCTCTCGAGCAAAGTATATCCGATGGAAAAGAAATTTATAAAGATTTTTGCCTTCAATGCCATTTGGACACAGGAGAAGGCGTTTCGGGAGTGTTTCCCCCTCTGGCAAAATCAGATTATCTTTTGAATAACATTGATTTAAGCATAAAAGGAATCAAATACGGTATGAGTGGCCCCATCTTAGTCAATGAAGAAGAATATGATGGCATAATGCAAGATCAAGGACTTGAAGATCAAGAAATTGCTGATGTGATGAATTATATTCTTAACAACTGGGGAAATCAATCAAATGAAATAATCACCTCAGATCGGGTCGCTACAATAACAGAATAAACTTTAGATTTTGGGTAAAATATATCGCTATATCTATATTGTTGTCTTTTTGGTTTTTGTGGTCTGGATGATATTTTTAGACACCCATTCCTTAAAAATTCATCGTGAATTAGATCAAGAAATTGATAAACTAGAAAATCAAAAAAATGAACTGATTTTATTGATTGAAGAGGATAAAACAAAAATTCAACAACTCAGTAACAAAGACAGTTTGGAGCGCTTTGCTCGGGAGAACTATGGACATAAAAAAGAAGGCGAAACCATTTTCCTCATCGATTTTCAAGACAGTTTAAAGTCAGAATAGTTTAACTAAATTTTATACAAACTCATTTGCTATAATTTTTTAAGCCATAATTTATATTGTATTTTTATCAAAATTTCAATACACAATAATGGGTAAAATCATTGCAATCGCTAACCAAAAAGGAGGAGTTGGCAAAACCACCACCGCTGTGAATCTCGCCGCAGCGTTGGCAGTATTGGAAAAAAAAATCCTACTGGTTGATGCAGATCCTCAAGCCAATGCAACCTCAGGTGTTGGAATAGATGTTAAAATTAAAAAACTGGGGACTTATCAATTATTAGAACACACGGCCACGGCTGAAGAAAGTATCATCCCCACCAGCACCCCAAACATGGATTTAATCCCATCCCATATAGATTTGGTAGCGACAGAAATTGAATTGGTTGATAAAAAAGACAGGGAATACATGCTCAAGAAGGCATTAGAGCCTGTGGACAACAAATATGATTACATCATCATTGATTGCGCTCCCTCTTTGGGGCTAATTACCCTGAATGCATTGGCAGCAGCTGATTCTTTGATCATCCCCATACAATGTGAGTATTTTGCGCTGGAAGGACTGGGTAAACTTTTGAATACCATCAAAAGTGTTCAAAAAATACACAACAGAAATCTTGACATCGAGGGACTATTGTTGACCATGTATGACTCTCGACTACGACTTTCCAATCAAGTTGTAGAGGAAGTTCAAAAACACTTTGGAAAAATGGTTTTCAAAACCATCATCCAAAGAAACATTCGTTTGAGCGAAGCTCCAAGTTTCGGCGAAAGTATCATCGATTACGATGCAACCAGCAAAGGGGCAAAAAATTACCTGTCACTGGCCCATGAAATTATCAAGGATAGAAAAAGATAGTCGATGGCAAAAAAAAATAAAAAACAGGCTTTAGGAAGAGGGCTTTCAGCCCTTCTGGATGATCCGGAGAGAGAAATCAAGTCGGTAAGCGATGTTAATGCCGACAAAGTAGTAGGAAATATTATTGATTTAGAGATCAATAAAATAGAGGTCAATCCCTTTCAGCCCAGAACCCATTTCGATGAAGAGTCCATAGGAGAATTGGCAGAGTCGATTCAAGCTTTGGGTATCATTCAACCCATAACGGTAAGGAAGCTGGGCAGGAATCAATATCAGTTGGTTTCAGGAGAGCGTCGATTTCGAGCGGCCAAGTCCTTGAATTTTGATACAATCCCTGCTTATGTTAGAATTGCAAATGATCAAGAGACCCTTGAAATGGCTCTGGTGGAGAACATCCAACGAAGAGATTTGGATCCCATTGAAATTGCTTTGTCTTATCAACGTTTGATCGATGAAATCAAACTCACCCAAAATCAGTTAAGCCAGAGAGTGGGTAAGAAAAGATCTACCGTTGCCAATTATATGCGTTTACTCAAATTGGATCCCATCATTCAAACAGGGATGCGAGATGGCTTCCTTTCAATGGGGCATGGCAGGGCCCTAATCAATGTGGAAGACACGCATGATCAACTTGAGATTTACGAAAAAATTATTGCGCAATCTTTATCGGTAAGAGAGACAGAGTTGTTGGTTCAAAAAATAAGAAAAGGGCAGCCGGTAAAAAAACCAAAAAACACTCCAACTGAAATTTACAAAGAGATTACCGATGAGCTTGCAAGCTTTTTAAATACGTCGGTAGCCATCAAAGGGAATGATAATGGAAAAGGAAGTATTCAAATCCCTTTCCAATCCGAAAAAGACCTCAAAGCGATCCTCAAAAAAATCAAGAGTGAAGATTAAAATCTTTGTATCGATTTTTATTCTTTTCAGCCTGCAAGTTTTTGCCCAACAACTCCCCCAAGAGGAAGAGAAAAGCAGAAAACAACGACTGATTGAAAGTCCACTTACTCCTTCCAAAGCGGCCTTTTATTCTGCAATACTTCCGGGTTTGGGACAAATTTACATCGGAAAAGCCTGGAAAGTCCCTTTTGTTTATGCAGCAATTGGTGCTTCCGTATACAGCTATGTATACAATCAAAAGGAATTGGATCGATACAGAGGCGCCTACAAAAGGCGAAACAACGGATACAGGGACGATGAGTTTATTGAATTAATTCCTAACAAAAACAAACTGCTTGAAGGGATGAAATTCCATAAAAACTATCGGGATATGTCATTTCTCTTTATCTTAGGCACCTATATGTTAAATATTTTAGATGCCAACGTAAGTGCTCATTTGATGCAATTTAACATCAAAGATAACTTAAGTATAAAACCTAAATTTGAACCCGATTTATTCGGATCAGACACCAATGTAGGATTAAAAGTATTGGTCAAACTTTGAGACAGCCTATGAAATTTGCTTTATTGGGATACGGTAGAATGGGCAAGGCAATTGAAAAAATTGCCCTAGAAAGAGGTCATAAAATCGTGTGTAGAATTGACAAAGAACAACAGGAAGGAAAATTAGAGCAGGCAGACGCAGCCATTAATTTCAGCATTCCTGATGCTGCCGTTGAAAACATCAATTTGGCCTTGAACCTTTCTATTCCTGTAGTTTGTGGCACTACAGGGTGGTTGGATGATTACGACCAAGTAGTCCAAAATACTCATAAAAATAATACAGCATTCCTTTATGCTTCAAATTTTAGTGTGGGGGTCAATCTTTTTTTTAAATTGAACAAAATTTTGGCCCAAATCATGCAACAGCATCAAGAATATGATACTTCCTTAGAAGAAATTCATCATATTCATAAACTGGATGCTCCCAGTGGAACTGCTATCACACTGGCTGAGGGCATCATAGAAAATAGTGACTACAGCCAATGGAAATTAGATGAAAATGGAGCCGAAACCCTTTCAATCAGATCTATTCGAGAGGGTGAAGTCCCCGGTACCCACCGCATCAGTTACCAATCACCCATTGACAGTATCACCATCGAACACCTGGCCCACAATCGAAAAGGATTTGCGCTCGGAGCAGTGGTAGCAGCAGAATGGATTTTGGGAAAAAAAGGAATCTATAAAATGGAAGACGTTCTAAATCTTTAAAGCTATGACTGGAATTGAGTGGATTATCTTTGCCTTAGCCCTACAAGTCGTGCATTTTTTTGGAACCTGGAAATTGTATAAGGCTGCTGGAGAATCTTCTTGGAAAGCCATTGTACCGGTTTACAATGCCATTGTGTTGCTCAAAATCATCAATCGGCCTAAATGGTGGGTTGTTTTGTTGTTTTTACCCGTCATCAATCTGATGATGTTCATGATTTTATGGATTGATACCGTCAAGTATTTTGGAAAAAACAAACCTGTAGATGGTGTGTTGGCAGTCATAAGTTTAGGATTTTACATCTACACCATCAATTACCAAAGTGCTCCTCAGTACATTGTCGATAAGACCATGATCAAGCGTTCAGCACTCAGCGAATGGGTTGGGTCTATCGTTTTTGCAGTGGTAGCCGCTACATTTGTTCACAACTACTTTTTTCAACCCTACATCATTCCTACGGGTTCTTTGGAGAAATCACTTTTGATTGGAGACTTTCTCTTCGTCAGTAAATTCCACTATGGTGCGAGAATTCCTACCACCACTTTGGCCTTCCCTATGGTTCACGACACCCTCCCCCTAATAAAAACCAGATCATACCTTAAAACTCCTCAACTGCCTTATCTAAGGCTTCCAAGATTCCAAAAAATCAAAAGAAATGATATCGTAGTATTCAATTGGCCAGCCGATACGGTACGAAGATTCTTTGTCAAAGAAGTGGGAGTAAAAAAACCTTTGGATAAAAAATCAAACTACGTCAAAAGATGCGTCGGCTTGGCTGGAGACACACTTGAAATTATCGGTGGTTTTGTCCACATCAATGGAAAGAAAAATATCCTACCGAACAGAGCCAGAGTACTATATAATTTTACTGCCCATAGTAGCAAAGGGATCTCTTCCAGGAAATTGATCGAACTGGGAATTGATGATTTCTACAGACAATACAGGATTGAAAACATTTCACAAGACAGCTACCCAAAAATCGCTCCCTATTTGGTGGGCACACGTGGCAATAGCCAAGAAAACTTCACAGTGGTTACTCGTCATACGGGTCTCCCAATTGATCTCGTCAGGTCTTTGAGGTTGCGAGTCAGTGAAGTGTTGGATCAAAGGAAAGAGTTGAATTTAACCGTGGCGGAGGCCGAGAAAATCGCTAAGCAAAGTTGGATCGACAGTATCGTTCAAAGAAATCAAAAAATAAAAACCCCCAACTCCTCTTTTTTTCCCAATAAAATTCCCTTTGACTGGAACCAAGACAACTTTGGTCCTATTGTGATCCCAAGTGCGGGAGCAAGCGTGGATTTAAACCTGAGTAATTTGCCCCTCTACAAAAAAATCATTGTTGACTACGAGAAAAATAGTCTAAAAACCAATGGCAATGAAATATTGATCAACGATAAAAAAACCGATCGATATACTTTTAAACAAGACTACTTTTGGATGATGGGTGACAACCGTCACCGCTCGGAAGACAGTAGATTTTGGGGCTTTGTTCCGCAAGACCATATCGTTGGAAAGCCTGTCTTTATTTGGTTCAGTATTGAGGGCATTAACGAGGGAATCAAAAATTGGAAAATACGTTGGAATAGGGTATTTACAACTGTTGGCGGGTCAGGAGAACGGGTATCCTATTTCCCCTATTTTATTGCAGTCATTGCCCTCTGGCAAGGCTATGTTTTTTACCGTAAAAGAAAAAGAAAAAAACAAGCTTAATGATTGCCGGAGTTTGTCCAGCCTATCTGCCCAATATTCACTACATGGCTTGGGTAGTAGCTCAAAAAAAAATTGCATTTGTCACCCATAACCATTATCAAAAACAAACCTTTCGCAATCGAACAGAAATCTTCGGTGCCAATGGAAAGTTGAAGCTAACCGTCCCGATCATCCATAACAAATCACAAATTAGACAAATCGATGACCAGGTCGCTATCCACTATGAAAACGGCTGGCAGAAAAACCACTGGAAATCCTTAGAGGCCGCTTATCGCTCCTCCCCTTTCTTTGAATTTTACGAGGACGAATTCTACCCTTTTTACCATCAGAGGATTGAAAAATTAATGGATTTTAATATTTCATTAATTCAAAAAATAATGACCTTAATTGGAGCGGAAGTAGAAACACAGAAAAAAGAAAAGGGTATTGATGAGATTTCAAACCTAATCATCGCCAAACAAGATACCGTTAGAGAAAATCCCCGTTATCATCAAGTTTTTGAATCAAAACACGGTTTTATTCACAATCTGAGCGTATTGGATTTATTGTTCAATTTAGGTCCACAAAGTCATGATTATCTCATTGAAATGAAGCATTGACATTATTTCCACTCCAATATTGCAGAAATGGGTTGATGATCCGACAGTTCAACCTCATGGGTAACAAAATTGACAACCTTAAATTTTGGATCAGAAAAAATAAAATCGATTCGGAAAGGAAAATAAGCCAATTGGTAAGTTGCCCCCAGTCCATCTCCCGAAAGTACAAAAGCGTCCATACAG
>CBFIIP010000058.1:0-27030 GCA_965662705.1 Flavobacteriaceae bacterium | reverse complement strand
TCAACAGTGTATTGAACAGCGCTGCCACCATTTTCAGCATTGATATCTATCAACGACACTTCAATCCAAAAGTTAGCGAAATCCGTCTAGTCAAAATCGGAAAAATCACCTCAGCCGTATTGGCCTTGTTTGCCATATTTGTGGCCCCTATGGTTGCCAATGCCCCCGATGGACTCTACCAATTGCTGCAACAGCTCAATGGAATTTTCTTTATCCCCATTGCCTCCATAATGCTAGCTGGTTTTTTCTTGCCAAAAATCTCGGCCCTATCGGCCAAAGTTGCCCTATTTATAGGGTTGGGCTTCTACATTAGCTGCACTTTTATCTTTAAAGTTGACCTCCATTATGTTCATGTATGGGGGATAGAATTTCTACTTAACATGACCGTGATGGCCACCATTTCCTATTTTATCCCAAAAGAAAAACCCTTTCAAATCAAAGACTTGCATATTGTGGAAATGAAGGGATGGAAATACACTCAAAGCTTTTCCGCTTTCTTGGTCATCGCAACCCTGCTGATTTACATTTTAATGGGAAATTTTAACTCACCTGGCATAGGTTTCTAATTAGTGGTTAACGACCTAGGCGTTGGATTAAGAAAAATAAAACACTCAACTTTAAAATCGCTAAACTTGCCTCAGAAAATGGGCTTTCTTACGGTGACATTGGATGCGTATTATTGAACTCTGAGGGTATCATTGATGAATCTCTTTTTTTAGATGGCTTACATCCCTACAGCAAAGGATATCTTAAATTGAAAGAGGTATTGATCCCTCTACTAAATAAATTAGGACTTTATTTGATAATCCAAAGTAATTTCATCAACTTTCGATATATTGTATGGATGAATTGGTATATGAAAAATTGATGGTGGATTTGGGCGGTTACTGGAGTTTACTTGGCCTATAGAATTTATATCTAAGTCGCTTATTGATCAATTTTGATATGAGAGTAAAATTATACATGGTAGTTCTATTCGTTGGACTTCAACAAAATATTTTTTCACAAAACTTTGACATTAAAGAGGGAACAAAACGTATAGTTTTCATCGGAAATAGTATTACCTATGCCGGAACCTATGTAAGTTGTATTGATGCCTATTTTTCCATGTTACACCCACAAAAAAAATTTGAAATCATCAACTTGGGTTTACCCAGTGAAACGGTATCTGGGCTTTCTGAACCAAATCACGCCAAAGGCGCTTTTCCTCGTCCGATCCTCAATGAGAGAATGGATAGGCTTTTAATCCAAACAAAACCAGACCTGGTGTTTGCATGTTATGGAATGAACGATGGAATCTATCTCCCTTTTGATAAACAAAGATTTGAAAAATTCAAAAACGGCATCCATAAGCTTCATCAAGCTGTAACAGATTTTGGTGCTGAAATTGTATATATCACCCCCCCTGTTTTTGACGGTGATGATAACAACAACTCCTATGCTAGAGTTCTTGACTACTACACCGACTGGTTAATCGAACAACGTAATAACCTACAATGGAATGTGGTCGATATTCATTACCCTATGAAAAAAGAACTTGAAAGCCAACGCGCAGATAACCCAACTTTTGCCTTTGCAAAAGATGGAATTCATCCCAATGAGGAAGGACATTTTCTAATGGCAAAAAATATTCTAATCTACCTTGGAGTTAGGGAATTAGACCAATCTGATGCTTCTATCCAAAATTTAATTTTTTCCTACCCAGATGGAGATCAAATCTTTGATTTGGTAAAAAAAAGACAACAGCTACTTAAGGATGCTTGGTTAACTTTTATTGGACATCAGCGTCCAAAAATGAATACAGGGTTACCATTAGAAGAAGCCAAACGTAAGGCAGAAAAACTCAAATTAAATATTAAAATTTTAGTCAAAAAGTATAAATCAACCCAAGTTACCCCATAAAAAACCCTCTACAAAGAGGGTTTTTTAATTAGTGTAACCTTTGGTTATTCTGCCGTAATCTCAATTTTGTCTGTCAAAACAAGATACATGGGAACGAAAGGCAATATTGCCAAAATAATGTGAAAATATTGTACAAAATCAGGAACCTCAGAGATCCTGACAATATAAATACCAAATACATTGATCAAGGCCAGACATGTATAAATTTTCACAGCAGCTGACTTTGCCAACTTACTTCCGTCGTAGGGAAGCTTGTTGGGAATGGCCAAAGAAGCTTGAATCAACCATAAAAAAGCAGTAGCTATATGGAGTGGCTCTTGACTTTGAGCATAAAAATTAAACTCTGAACCTATAACAATCAAGGCGTATAAGAAATAACCTAAGTTAAAGAAAACACGGTTTTTTTTCAGCAACCCATAAAAAGTAATGAGAATGCAAATCGATGCAATAATAATTTGTGGTAACATTTAAATTGATTTTTGGTTTATAGAACTAAATTAAAATTTTAATTAATCTTTTAAAAAAATTAAAATCGTTATTTGTTAAATTTTTCATAATAGAAAAAAACTTCCCCCATGATGCCTTTAGATCGATGATAATTGACCATTTCTACCAAAAGGGTATCATTGACGCGGTACCCTGCTCCCAAGGCTGTTAAAACACCGGCATAGATTTTCTTTCTTTCTTCAGGTGAAAGTTGATCTTCCAACTGGTCAATTATTTTTTTATAATCTTCAAATTTATACCGGTAAAACTGAGGAACTACAAAGTCGGCATAACCTCCTTTGATCCAATCGGGCCAAGATTGTAAATATTCCTCCTTCGACCAAGGATAGATGCTAGGTGCCCATGAAACTAAAACTTCAGGGCGGATGGATTTTACGCGATTATAAATTTTTTCCCCAAATTGATTCAATTGTTCGGATCTCCATTGAATCCATTCCTCCTCCCGGTGGTTTTCTGGAGGTGCTGCACCAAATTGATTCTGGTAAAGGGATACTGTGTAGTCATCATAGCCACCCTCCGAGGGCATGGCTGGCAATCGATCATCCCCTTGGATGCCATCAATGTCATACTCAGAAACCACTTCCTCTATCAATTCCAATAGAAAATTTTGAGGTCCAGGATGAAGCGCATTCCACCACATAAAATTATTTTTCTTTAAAATAGCACCTGTATGATCTCTGCCCAACCACTCAGGAGATTTTTTAATCCAAATACTTTCAGGATCATTGTAGGCAAATGAAAACCCAAATTCAAACCATGCGTGAACTTTAAGCCCCTCTTTGTGAGCCTGTTCAATCAAATAGGCCAAAGGGTCAAAATGAGACAACAATGGCTCTTGTTTTACACCAATGTACTTTTCCAAAACCTTGCTAGGATACTGCGTAAAACCCTTGTTCCAAACCACAACAAAGAGCTGATCGATTTGGTATTTCTTACAGTCAGAGATCATTAGTTTTATGCCTTCCTCCGATAGAAGTGCATCACTACCAACATTCGTTACCCAAACCCCCTTAAAAGCTCCCTTGGGCAAATGCTTTTCTAGATAATTTTGATCCGTTTGACAAGCCATAAAAAGGCAGCACAAAGTCAAAAGTACTTTTTGGAAAACCCCTTTCATATTTAAATTTTGACTCTCTAATTTAATGAATCCTAATTAATAATTGAGAAATAAAGTCCTACTATTCATCTACGGATTCAACTAATTTTTAGACTAGTATGTGAATTTTATCTCTTGGTGTTGGGAAAAACTTTCTATTTTAGCACAAATGGTATTCCATTTTCAAACACTAGCATTTGACTTTATGAGGAGATGAAAGTTCAACTAAAAAATGGCTTAATTGGGGTTTTGCTTTTCCTCTTTTTTACAGCGTGCAATACGCCACCAGAAAGGGAAGCCGAATACCTATTCAAAGCCAGCATGTTGGTCAAAGAAAATCATACTTGGTACAAGGCTTTCAAATATTTTGGTGAGTTGATTGAAGAGCGTTCCAATGGCAGAATGAAATTGGAGATATACCCCTCCGAGCAGCTGGCAAAGGAATTGGAAGCCATCCGATTGATCAGGGCCGGTGTGATTGACATGACCATTTCTGCCGGGTCACTTACCAATTTTGCAGAAATACTCACTTTTTCCGACATGCCTTTTCTACTCAAGGATACCCTAGCCATGCAAAAACTCATTAATAGTTCCATTGGAAAAAGAATAGAAAGGGAGATGATCGAAAAGATAGGGTTGAGAGCCATGGGCTATTTCCAGCGGGGGGAGCGGCATTTGACTTCCAATCGACCCATACGCCACCCTGACGATCTCAACGAACTCATCATAAGGGTTCCCAACGCCCCCTCCTATGTGGTGGCGTGGAAAGCCCTGGGCGCTAAACCTACGCCAATGGCCTTCTCCGAGGTTTTCTCTTCCCTACAACAGGGAACCATTGAGGCGCAAGAAAATCCCTTTGCCATGATTAAAAATGCCGGTTTTAGTGAAGTACAAAAGTACTTGAACCTCACCGGTCACCTAATCACTTGGGGTTACCCCCTGGTGGGAGAAAAACAATTTCAACGACTCCCAGAAGATCTCAAAGTAATTTTTCTGCAGGCGGCCAAAGAAATGCAAACCTACGAGCACCGGCTGTTCCTCCAAAACGAGGCAAGAGTTCAGGAACAACTCAAAAAGGACGGAATGACCTTTGTTGAAGTAGATAAAATCGCTTTTATGAAAAAAGGAGAACAAGCCGTCTTTGAAAGCCTATCTACTGAGATGAAAGCAATCTATAAAACCATAAAAGAGATCACGCAATGAGGGTAAAAATTCTTTTATCTAGGTTTTTAAAATACGGAACCCTCCTGACCAGTGGGGGATTCATCCTTGCGGTAAGCTTACAGATTTTTGCGCGGTTTTTTCTGAGAGATGTCCCACCATGGACAGAGGAGGCCTCTAGAGTTTTGTTCATCTATGCCATCGCCTTTGCCAGTGGTTTAGCCTACCGAGGAAACTATTTTGTTTATCTGGAAGCCGTTTATTCGGGTTTGTCCCCTGCGACCAAAAAAACAATCGACTTGATTTCTCCAATTTTAAGCCTTGTCTTGTTCGGTACTTGTGCCTATTTCTCAGTTGCTATGGCACAAATGGGACTCGACGAGTATTCTCCAAGCATTCAAATCATTATGTTTGTCCCCTTTTTAAGCATACTGATTTTAAGTGTATCGATCAGTTACTACAGTCTCATTGACCTTTTGAAAAAAATTAAATTTTGGAAATCATGATTATAGCACTCATTTCAGTTTTTGTTGTCTGTATGTGTTTACGATTTCCTATTGCTTTTTCATTAGGACTGTCTTGTTTGACCTATTTTGTTTTCAAAGGCACTCCATTGGTTGTAGTACCCTTAAAAATGTATGCGGGGATTGATGTTTTTGTCTTGCTCAGCATTCCAGGCTTCATCATTGCCGGAAACCTTATGAACCAAGGGGGGTTGACCGATAAAATCATCGACTTCTGTAATCACCTTTTAGGACATGTTAGGGGAGGGCTGTCCTATGTAAACATCAGTGCCTCTATGCTTTTTGCGGGAATTTCGGGAACGGCAATTTCCGACACAGCCAGCTTGGGTGCCGTAATGATCCCCGCGATGAAAAAAGAGGGTTACGACAGTGATTTTTCATGCGCCATTACCGCGTCTTCCTCTACCGTAGGCCCAATAATTCCGCCCAGTTTACCCATGATCATTGCCGCCACCCTAAGTGGTTTGTCCGTGGGAAAACTTTTCCTAGCGGGAGCCATCCCCGGATTGCTCCTGGGCTTGGGACTGATGTTGGTTGCCTATTTTGTAGCCAAAAAGAAAAACTATCCCAAACATCAAAAAAGTACCCCACTACAAATTTTTAAAAGCTTTACCGATACTTTCTGGGCATTACTCATGACCCTGATCATCCTCTTTGGCATCATCGGGGGGGTCTTTACGCCCACAGAAGCCTCTGTGGTTGCCGTACTTTATGCCCTATTCATCGGGATCTTTGTTTACAAAAAACTCAACCTAAAGAATATATCTGTTGTCATCTTGGACTCCATGAAGACCACTGCTTCGCTGATGATCTTGGTTGGTTTTGCCAACCTGTTTGGTTTTATCCTTATAACAGAGCAGATTCCCCAACGTATTTCAGAACAAATTCTATTGTTCACTACCAATAAATACGCCGTACTGCTTTTGATCAACCTTTTACTCATCATGGTGGGGACTTTTATGGAAACCATTGCCGCTCTACTGATCTTATTTCCTATTTTACTAAAAGTTGCCATTCAAGTAGATGTAGAGCCCATTCATTTTACCGTTATCGCGGTGCTAAACTTGATCATCGGATTGACCACGCCACCCGTTGGCGTTTGTTTGTTTGTTGCCTCCAGTATTGGAAAAACTCCCATCGGAAAAGTGAGCAAAGCGGGATTGCCTTTTCTCGGTATAAGCATTTTGGTATTGACCTTAGTAACACTTTTTCCTGAGTTGTCTCTTTTTCTTCCCAACCTAATTATGGATTAAGATATTTTAAGGCCTCATGTTGAAGCATAAAAAAAACCCCACAAGGAAAGTGGGGCATTCATATATAGTATTAAGAGCGATTCGCTGTTAGAATTAGGCTTTGGGTTTTAGATAGGTAAATACGGCCAATCCAAACATCACAAAATCAATGGCAAAATCGGGAATGCCCATATTGGTGATAGGCATAGAAGCCATATGGTAAAAGGCACCGAATAGAGGTAAATAAGCAATGATAATGGCCAATAATAATTTTTTAGCATCATCAATAGCCAGGCCTCTAGAAAAAAGAAGCATGAGTCCAATCATTAAAAAGGCTGGACTGATCGCATATTGGAACATGAGCGCCAGTTGGGCAGCCTCCTCACCTACGTTAAACATCATATCAACAGCCGAAGGAGCAAAAGCAGCATATAAAACGGCCTGAAGCACCATAATAGTGCCGATAATTGTTAAAGTCAATTTGGTTTTCATCTAGTCTGATTTAGTTAATAAAATAGTTATGTATTAAAGGTAGAAATATTTAAAAAAAAGCAAGTTACGTCTATTCAGATGGCTCTGTTTTTTGGCTTTTTGTTTGGAATCCTGCCAAAGTTCCCTGAACCGTCATAGTCCACCGTATCGGTTTCTATTCTATTACGACGGCTGTCACTAACCTCCTTGTTATTGAAGAAAATACCCAATAAAAAGAGGAAAAATACAACGAGGCCTACCGCAAATATGATGGAAATACTCATGGCTTTAAAATTTGTTTAAAATAGGCTCCTGCAGCCAAAATGGAGGGTACCCAAATCCCCACATACAGCCCTTCCTGTTGTTGGCCATTGAACCAAAGATATACTGAAAATAGAAAGCTTAAAAATGCAGCCGCTAGAATCAGATAATCAGACCGTTTCATTCTTGATCGGTTTTTTTGACCCTGTAAAATTCCTCATCGGATTCGATCCAAACAAAATCACTGGTCACTTTTTCGGATTTAGGATTGTAAAAAACCTCCAAGTATTTCAGTCTTTTTACATCTTTCACCTTTACCTGAGCAATAAAGTTGTGATGATGAAACTTATCAAATGGACTGATAAAGGAAGTATAAGAATCCCAGATGATATTTCGAGTATATTCTACATTACTGTAGGTTGATTTCACAAAAGCCCGAATAGATTTGTTGATTTCCTTTACGTTTACGGGTACAATTTCGTCATCTGCTAAGTTTTTCCGCTCCATCACATCAAGAAACCCTTGGTGTTCGGAAACAAAATTTTCCAATCCTGGTTTTTGCTCTTGGTTGGAGACGCCCAATTCGATCAGATCAGGGGAATTGTCCTTCTTATCCTCTTTTTCGTCAATCAAATAAAACTCTTCATCTTCTGGTATCCATTCAAAATCCCCTTTTACTTTTTTAATAAAAGGATTGTAAATCACCTCTACATATTTCAAACGATCCAAATCATTGACTTTTACTTGGGCAATAAAGGTATGGTAGTGATAAATATCCGAAGGACTCAAAAAAGTCTTGTAGGAATCCCAAATGATATTACGGGTGTACTCTACAATCTCAGGATAGCGCTCTTCCACAAAAAAGCGTATTTTTTTATTGATTTCTTTGATGTTGATTGGAGTGATTTCTCCGGCTTCATTTTCTTCAAAACCCTCGTGTTCTTCAATGAAATCTTCAATCTTTACCCGCTGCTCTTGTGCAAATGTTTCTTCAGCGCAAAGCAAAAAAAGACAAATAAAAATAGTGTTGATGCTAAACCTCATCATGGCGATCGTATTTTTAATTTTTATAAATATAGTAAATATCAAAAATGCGAAGTTGTTAGAGCTAAATTAATTCGATAAAAACCGGAATAAATCATTTCCATTGGCATAAAGAACCAAAGTAAGCAACAAGAAAAAACCTATCATTTGAGCGTACTCCATAAACTTATCGTTAGGTTTTTTACCACTGACCATTTCATACAATAGGAACATCACGTGACCCCCGTCCAATGCAGGGATCGGCAATAGGTTCATGAATGCCAAAATGATAGAAATAAAAGCCGTACTGGCCCAAAAAGCCCTCCAATCCCAAGTCGATGGGAAGAGACTTCCAATGGCCCCAAATCCACCCAGTTGGGAAGCGCCTTTTTTGGTAAAAACATATTTGAACTGCGCCACATAGTCATAAAGCGTCCAATATCCAAAACTAAAGCCTTCGGTGATACTCTCCACCAAGGAAAGCTCCACGGTACTGATCTTGATATTACTTCCAGGAATGACACCCATCTTTCCTTGTGCATCCAAAATCAGGTTCAAGGTGTCGCGATTTTCTTTGCGTAGAACCACATAGCTGATTTCTTGACTTGGATTTTCGTTATTGAAATCCCTGAGTTCCTGCCAATCTTCAATCACTTGATCGTTGGCAGCGATAATTTGATCTCCAGCATTAAATCCAGCTTTGTAAGCCCCTTGATCAGGCAAAACACTATCTATAACCGCAGGAAATCGTGGGTACAAAACATTCATTTGACCTGTGCTGAACATGCGATCTCCAAAATTTTGGGGGATTTGGATCAATTCTTTTTGGCCATTGGCACGTTCAACCTCGACGGTTTCAACCGAGCGGATCAACAACATTTTGTTGATGTCCAATGCTACTTCCAGCGGCTGACCATCAACTAATAGGATTTGATCTCCCTTTTGGAAACCGATTTCCTCTGCCAAGGGAGATACCCCCATGCCCATGGGAAGTTCACTATTGGACAGGGTATTTTTACCCCAAACAAAAAGAATCATCATGTAAATAAGAAAACCTAAAATGAGGTTGACCGTCACCCCACCCAGCATGATGATCAGTCTTTGCCAAGCCGGTTTGCTACGAAATTCCCAAGGCTTTGCAGGTTGCTTCATCTGTTCGGTATCCATGCTTTCATCGATCATTCCCGATATCTTGACATAGCCACCCAGTGGCAACCAACCAATGCCATAAACCGTATCTCCAAATTTCTTTTTAAACAAAGCAAACTTGACATCGAAAAAGAGAAAGAACTTTTCTACCCGAGTTTTAAATATTTTGGCAGGAATAAAATGACCCAATTCATGCAAAACAATCAATAGAGACAAACTCAGTAGTAGTTGAATGCCCTTTATTACCATAGGTTCCATAGCTCATCATTTTTTGGAGACCAAAAATACCAATTTTAGCCACATTACGCTCCCATTTCCTCAAAAACCTTAGGCATAAATCTTTTATATTTTTATGGTGTATCTTTATACCTGTATGACGTTTCTTAAAAAATACAGAAAGTTTCTCAGCCTATTCGCAGTTCTTTCTGCCATCATACTACTATTGTTTTACAATGCCCTGTTGCCGGTCAAAAAACTACCCATCTACCAACCGGCTATGGTTAATTTTGAATTGGTGGACAGTACCATTCAGCATCAAAAGAAATACCATCGCATTGCCGATTTCTCGCTAACCAACCAAAACGGTAAAACCCTTACTCAAAATGATTTCAAAGGGAAAATCTATGTGGCGGATTTCTTTTTTACCACTTGTCCTACCATCTGTATTGCCATGACTGACAACCTTATCAAAGTACAAGAAAAAATAAAAAACAACCCCAATGTGATGCTTCTTTCTCATTCTGTAACTCCTAAAATTGATTCTGTTGCCCAACTCAAAAAATACGCCTTGGAAAAGGGAGTGATCGATAATAAATGGCATTTGGTCACAGGAGATAAAAAAGCGATTTACGAATTGGCGAGAAAGTCCTATCTGGCAGTAAAAGAAGATGGAGACGGGAGCCCTTTTGATATGATCCATACGGAAAACTTTATCTTGGTCGATCCAGAAAGCAGAATCAGAGGCTTTTATGACGGTACCGATCTGGGTGAAATCGAAAGGTTATTGGAGGAATTGGATTGGTTGATAGAGGAATATTTCCCTTCATAAAATCGATTTATTCATCAATAAGATGGTTCAAAATTTATAATTTTGTTTTTTTAAAATCATTCTAATTAATGCTTCCACTTCATCAATTGGCCCTAGGTCAAAAAGCGATCATAGAATCCATAGAAACGGAATCGCTACCCTTGAAATTGATTGAAATGGGATGCCTTCCCGGAAACGAAATAGCATTGCTCTATTGGGCACCCTTTCGGGATCCGCTTTATTTGAGAATAGACGAAGTACATTTGGCCATCAGAAAAGAGGTTGCCCAACACATTATGGTAAAACCTTTGGTGGATGATTAAAAACATCAATGTTGCCCTCATCGGAAATCCCAACACGGGAAAAACCTCGGTCTTTAATGCCCTCACCGGCTTGAATCAAAAGGTAGGAAACTACCCTGGTATTACCGTCGAAAAAAAACAGGGAAGCTGCCGGTTGGATCGGGTGACCAAAGCTAGAATTTTTGATCTTCCAGGGACCTACAGCATCAACGCCTCCTCCATGGATGAAAGCGTGGTCATTGAGTTATTACTCAACAAGAACGATCCCGATTATCCCGATGTTGCAGTGGTGGTCACTGAGGTGGAAAATCTTAAACGAAATTTATTACTGTTTACACAGATTAAAGACTTGGAAATCCCCACGGTTTTGGTGATCAATATGTCTGATCAAATGAAAAGAAAGGGCATCAAAATTGATATTGAAAAGCTGGAGGAAAAACTCAATACCAAAGTGGTTTTGGTCAGTACGAGACACAACTCGGGAGTGAATCTACTCAAACAAATCCTCCTAGAATACCGCTCTATCTCAACCACAACCATTACGGATCCTAAAGCCATCGATCCAACCTACTTTGAAAATTTGGAAAAAGCCTTCCCAAACCAATCCTTATACAAACTCTGGTTGGTCATCACCCAAGATGTAAATTTTACCCAACTGGAAAGAAAAAAAGTGGAGGATGCTACTCACTTTAAAACCCAGTCCAAATCCTATCTGAAAAAATTACAACAGCGAGAGACGATCAAACGCTACCAAATGATTAACCAAATTCTCAAAGCAACCTACCAAGTAAATCGAGAGGAGGCGACGGATCTCAGAATCAGATTGGACAATATAATGATCCATAAATTTTGGGGTTATGCCATTTTTTTCTTGATTCTATTAACGATTTTTCAAGCCATTTTTGAATGGAGTAGCGTTCCAATGGACATGATTGATGGCAGTTTTGCTCAGTTGAGCGAATGGATAAAAAACCAAATGCCTGCAGGGATATTAACCGATCTTCTTGCAGAGGGCGTCATCTCAGGTTTGGGAGGCATTGTCATCTTCATTCCACAAATTGCATTTTTGTTTTTGTTCATCTCTATTTTGGAGGAGACTGGCTATATGAGTCGTGTGGTATTTTTGATGGATCGTGGGTTAAGAAAATTTGGCCTTAGTGGAAAGAGTGTTGTTCCTTTGATTTCGGGAACAGCATGTGCCATTCCTGCCGTGATGGCCACCCGCAACATTGAAAATTGGAAAGAGCGACTCATTACCATTTTGGTGGTTCCTTTTACTACTTGCTCTGCGCGCTTACCCGTGTATTTGATCCTCATTGCCTTGGTCATACCCGATGGACGACTCTTGGGATTCAACTATCAAGGATTGACCTTGATGGGTCTTTATTTTTTGGGCTTCCTGATGGCGATTCTTTCCGCTTCTTTACTCAATAATTTTTTGAGGTCGCCCAACAAGTCCTACTTCGTTGTCGAAATGCCCAACTACAAACTACCCCTCCTCAAAAATGTTTTGCTCACCGTTTGGGAAAAAACCCGATCATTTGTCATTGAAGCGGGTAAAATCATTTTGGCGATCTCCATTTTGTTGTGGTTTATGGCTTCATTTGGCCCTGGCAAAAATTTCTCAAATGCAGAGCAGATCATCACCCAAGAATATGCCGATCAACCCATAGAACTAGAAGTATTGGAGGGTAAAATCGCCGCTTTCAAGTTGGAAAATTCCTACATCGGTGTACTGGGAAAAACGATAGAACCCCTGATTCGACCCTTGGGATATGATTGGAAAATAGGGATTGCTTTGATCAGTTCATTTGCTGCCCGAGAAGTATTTGTCGGTACGCTAGCCACTATTTATAGCGTGGAAAGTGATACACAAGAGACCATCAAAAACAGGATGGCGAGAGAAAAAAGGAAAAACGGATTGCCGAGGTTCAACCTTGCAACCGGTATTTCACTGATGCTTTTTTATGCTTTTGCCATGCAATGCATGAGCACCTTAGCCATCGTCAAAAAAGAAACCAACAGCTGGAAATGGCCTATGGCTCAGCTTTTTTCTATGACCCTCATTGCTTATCTTGCAGCCCTATTGGCCTATCAAATGCTCAAATAATGGAGATTTTGCAAACCACAATAGCGATACTACTAGGCGTTGGGTCTTTGGTTTTCTTGGTGAATAAACTCACACCAAACAACAATCCCGCAACCGATCAAAGCTGCGGGAAAGGGTGTGGTTGCAAAACCAAGGATACTGATCCAAACATCCAGTGCTAATATAAGTAAACTCGGCTAACAGAACAAATATGTTCTGTAAAAATCTTCCTACAAAACTTAGCTTACATCTTATAAGCCTATATTTTGGAAGATTCCGACAATATTTTAATCAAAGCATTAGGGAAAAGAATTTCTATTTTAAGAAAGGAAAGAGCCCTTACGCAGCTACAAATGAGTGATTTGGCTGAGATGGAGGAATCTGCCCTGAGGAGGATAGAATTGGGAGGAACCAATCCCACATTCAAAACCCTATTGAAAATTTCAAGAGCTTTGAAAGTTTCACTCCAAGAACTCCTTGATTTTCCTGAGCTTTAATTTGATTGCATCAGTTGCTCAATTTCATCGGGATCTTTCGGGATATTTTGCATCAAGTTAAGGGGTGGACCCTGTTCTTGGATGACCACATCGTCCTCGATTCGAATTCCAAAATTTTCTTCAGGAATGTAAATACCGGGTTCAACAGTAAGCACCATATTGGCCTGTAATGGGGTATCCATGGAACCATAGTCGTGCGTATCCAAACCCAAATGGTGAGAAGTTCCATGCATGAAATATTTTTTGTAGGCCGGTTTTTCGGGATCTTGATTTTTTACTGTGATTTTATCCAATAGCCCCAAACCGATCAACTCGTCAGTCATGATTTTACCCACTTCTTGGTGGTATTCTTTAATAAAGACTCCCGAGATCAGTAGCTGCATGGCCACTTCTTCTACCCGTAAAACAGCTTCATAGACTGCTCTTTGTCTAGGGTTAAATTTTCCTGAAACCGGAACCGTTCGGGTCATATCACTAGAGTAGTTTCCATATGCCGCTCCTACATCCATAAGGATCAAATCCCCTGCTTGGCAAGGGTTATTGTTGTCAATATAATGCAGAACATTGCTGTTTTTGCCGGATGCGATGATGGGGGAGTAGGCAAAACCACCGGAACGGTTTTTTAAAAATTCGTGAGCATACTCCGCTTCAATTTCATACTCCCACACCCCTGGTTTAATAAAAGGCAAAACCCTTCGGAACCCTTTTTCTGTAATGGCAATCGCATTTTTGATTTGATCAATTTCTTCCGGGTCTTTTACCGCACGTAGCTTGTGCAAAAGAAAGTTACTGTTTTTACTGGGATGATTGGGGAATTTTGATTTGGCCCATTTGATGAATCGATCCTCTCGGGTTTGCGTTTCCACTTTTGCCCGACTGTGTTCATTGGTATTGAAATAGAAAACTTTGGCCTCCGTAGCCAATCGGTCAAACTCTTTTTCAAAATCATCCAACCAACAGACCGTTTTCACTCCTGAAAGTTCAGTCGCAGCTTTTTGTGTAAGTTTTTGTCCCTCCCATACGGCAATCAGATCACTGGTTTTTTTGATGAATAATATTTCCCGATGTTCGGGAGCTTTGGCGTCCGGGAACAAAAGTAAAATACTTTCCTCTTGGTCGATTCCACTGAGGTAAAAAATATCCCGATGCTGAGCAAAAGGAAGGGTACTGTCTGCACTGATTGGATAAATGTCATTGGAGTTGAATACTGCCAAACCTCCAGGCACCATTGCTTGCATGAACTGATTCCTGTTTTTGGAATAAAGATCTGATGATAACGGGCGATAGCGCATCTGAGAGGTTTTGATTTTTCAAGCACCTAAAAATATTAAAATTCAACGGAGTGGAAGGCCATATTCATGAAGATTGTTTAAATAAATGAACAGATTCTATGGTCATTACCACATAACGTTCAACAAAAATCAAATTGACAATTCAATTTAAAAATTTAATCATGCAGGCTTTTCTTTTCAAGCTTTATGGACTAATTTTGTTATGATAAACCAAAAGAGATGATTTCTACTACGATTGCACGAAAGGTAGCTATGGCCCTATCGGGACTTTTTTTAATCCTTTTTTTGGGGCAACATTTCACCATCAACATCACTTCGGTTTTTAGTGAAAAGACCTTTAATTTTCTCTCCCATTTTATGGGCAATAACCCCGTAGTGCAATTTGTTTTACAGCCCATTTTGATCTTTGGCGTACTCTTTCATTTTTTGATGGGTTTTGTGTTGGAATACAAAAACAACCGCTCCAGAACGACCAAGTATGTCTCTTTTAAGGGGTCAGCCAATTCCAGTTGGTTATCTCGGAACATGATCCTATCAGGAATAGTCGTCCTGTCTTTTTTGGGTTTGCACTTTTACGATTTTTGGGTGCCAGAAATGAATTACAAATACGTTGAGTTTCTTCCCAAAGACCCCAATCGATATTACGGTGAATTGGTTCATAAGTTTCACAACCCTGTCAGGGTAACCATTTATTCACTATCCTTTGTTTTTTTAGCATTGCACCTCTACCACGGATTTGCTTCTTCTTTCCAGTCTGTGGGACTCAACAACAAATATACGCGCGGAATCAAATGGTTTACCGTTGCTTTCGCGCTCTTAATTCCTGCTGGTTTTATTTTTATAGCAATTTTTCATCATTTAAACGGATAATCAAATGGCAAAGTTAGATTCAAAAATACCTGCGGGAAGTTTGTCCGAAAAATGGACCAACCACAAGAGTAATATCGATTTGGTCAGTCCAGCCAATAAAAGGTTGATTGATGTGATTGTCGTTGGAACCGGATTGGCGGGTGCCTCTGCTTCAGCCACACTGGCCGAATTGGGCTACAATGTAAAAACGTTTTGTTTTCAGGATTCTCCCCGACGGGCCCACTCCATAGCGGCTCAAGGCGGGATCAATGCCGCCAAAAACTACCAAGGGGATGGCGATTCTACCTATCGTTTGTTCTATGATACCATTAAAGGGGGAGATTATCGATCGCGTGAAGCCAACGTTTACCGTTTGGCTGAGGTATCAACCAATATCATAGACCAGTGTGTGGCTCAAGGAGTACCTTTTGCCAGAGATTACGGCGGACTGCTGGACAATCGCTCTTTTGGAGGGGTATTGGTATCACGAACTTTTTACGCCAAGGGGCAAACCGGACAACAGTTGTTGCTCGGGGCTTATTCAGCAATGAACCGACAAATTGGTCGTGGAAAAATAAAAATGTACAACCGCCATGAAATGATGGATTTGGTGGTGGTAGATGGAAAAGCAAGGGGAATCATTACCCGAAACCTGGTCAATGGAGAAATCGAAAGACACAGCGCCCACGCTGTGGTCATTGCCTCAGGAGGCTACGGTAACGTATTCTTTCTATCCACCAATGCCATGGGAAGTAACGTTTCGGCTTCCTGGAAAATCCACAAACGCGGTGCACATTTTGCCAATCCGTGTTTTACACAAATTCACCCCACTTGTATTCCCGTTTCGGGAGAACATCAGTCCAAACTGACTTTGATGTCCGAATCTTTAAGAAATGATGGTAGGATATGGGTTCCCAAAAAATCGGAGGACGTCAAAGCCATCAGAGCGGGGAAATTAAAACCCACCGAAATCGCTGAAGAAGATCGGGATTACTACCTCGAACGTCGTTATCCTGCTTTTGGAAACCTTGTGCCGAGAGATGTAGCCTCTAGGGCGGCCAAAGAGCGATGCGATGCCGGATTTGGGGTCAATAAAACGGGAGAAGCTGTTTATCTCGATTTTGCAGATGCCATCACACGTTACGGTAAGGAGCAAGCACACGTTAAGGGGCTGGACGAAAATGATGCGGCACTCGTCAAAAAACTAGGTCAAGAGGTGGTGCGTGCCAAATACGGTAACCTCTTCCAGATGTATGAAAAAATCGTAGACCAAAATCCCTACGAAACCCCAATGATGATCTATCCTGCCGTTCACTATACTATGGGAGGAGTTTGGGTAGATTACAATTTGATGACCTCCATTCCTGGCTGCTATGCCATAGGAGAAGCCAATTTTTCTGATCACGGTGCCAACCGCCTAGGGGCTTCCGCATTGATGCAAGGTCTGGCGGATGGTTATTTTGTCCTGCCCTATACCATTGGAGACTATCTTGCCGACGACATCAGAACTGGACCCATTTCTACCGATTCCCCCGAATTTGAAGCCGCAGAAAAAGAAGTTAGACAGCAGATGGAGGCTTTTATCAATAATAAGGGAAAACATTCGGTGGATTACTACCATAAAAAACTGGGTAAAATCATGTGGGACAAATGTGGTATGTCCAGAAACGAAAAAGGCCTCAAAGAGGCCATTGAAGAGATCAAAGCCTTGAGGGAAGATTTCTACAAAAATGTAAAAGTTCCCGGAACCGCCGATGAGTTCAACGAGCAGTTGGCCAAAGCTGGACGAGTCGCGGATTTTCTCGAGCTAGGAGAATTATTTGCCAAAGATGCGCTGGAAAGAACAGAATCATGTGGAGGTCACTTCAGAGAAGAATCTCAGACTCCTGAGGGAGAGGCCATGCGGGATGATAAAAATTTCACCTTTGTCTCTGCTTGGGAATACAATGGAGAACCCTCCAAAGCCAAGCTCCACAAGGAACAACTGGAGTATGAGGAAATTGAAGTTAAAACACGTTCCTACAAATAAGAACAGTTATGAATTTGACACTTAAAATATGGCGACAAGCCAACGTTGATGCAAAAGGGGAGATGGTTACCTATTCCATTGCAGATGTTTCTCCGGATATGTCCTTTTTGGAGATGATGGACATGCACAATGAACAACTCATTGAAAATGGGGAAGACCCCGTGGCATTTGATCACGATTGTCGTGAGGGCATCTGCGGGATGTGTTCCATGTTTATCAATGGAGAGGCTCATGGCCCTGACCGATTGGTGACCACCTGCCAGTTGCACATGCGTAAGTTCAAAGACGGGGACACCATCACCATCGAACCCTTTAGAGCCAATGCCTTTCCGGTAATCAAAGACCTGACAGTGGATCGTTCCGCTTTTGACCGCATCCAACAGGCCGGGGGTTTTGTGAGTGTCAATACTTCAGGGAATACCCAAGATGCCAACGCCATCCCCATCGACAAACACGATGCAGATAAGGCTTTTGATGCAGCAACTTGTATCGGTTGTGGTGCCTGTGTTGCCTCCTGTAAAAATGCTTCGGCCATGCTATTCGTTTCGGCCAAAGTTTCGCAATATGCCCTTTTGCCTCAGGGAAAAGTAGAAGCCACCGATAGAGTTCTCAACATGGTCAACCAGATGGATGAAGAAGGATTTGGAAATTGTACCAATACAGGGGCCTGCGAAGTGGAGTGTCCGAAGGGAATTTCTTTGGAGAACATCGCTCGTATGAACCGAGAGTATCTCGCCGCCACATTAAAGGGTTAAACTCCAATGCCATGTTTTCCCAACTGCGGATTTCAATATGCTTTTTATGGATTGTTGTTTTATGCCATTTTTCTTGTAAAAAAGAAACGGTCATCATTGACATTTCGGGCGAGCTCATTAATCCCCGCACTTATATCATTCCACGGGCAGATCAATCCCTTATAATAGACGGTAGGGAGGACGATCCAAGCTGGAAAAAAGCACCCTTTACCGAGGATTTTATCGATATCGAAGGGCAAAAAACACCCAATCAAAAGACCCGACTCAAAATGCTTTGGGATGAGGACTTTCTCTACATCTTCGCTCATTTGGAGGAAAAACACATATGGGCAACGCTAAAAAAGCGGGACACCATTATCTTTTACAATAATGACTTTGAAGTGTTTATCAGTCCTTCCAATAGCAATCACAATTATGGTGAGATTGAAATCAATGCTTTGAATACCGTTTGGGATCTACTGCTCGACCGACCCTACAACACCAAAGGCAAGCCTCTGTTTTATTGGAACTTACCCGACTTAAAATCGGCAGTGCATGTAGAAGGGACATTAAACAACCCCAAAGACATAGATCAATACTGGTCGGTGGAAATGGCCATTCCCATGCGAGCCCTTTCAGAACTCAAACGCTCCCCTAGGGGTCAACCCAAAATAGGGGAACAATGGCGCATCAACTTTTCAAGGGTGCAATGGGAACATGATTTAATCGATAACCGTTATTATAGAAAAAAAGAAAACGGTAAATTTCTGCGGGAAAACAACTGGGTATGGTCTCCACAGGGAGTTATCAATATGCATTTACCAGAACATTGGGGATACATTGAATTTTCTGAATCCACAAACGTAGATCAAACTTGGGTTCACAAAACGGATGCCGAAACGGAACAAATCATTTATGCTCTTTTTAGAAAAATCGCCTATGGTGAATACCAACACCTCCGAGATGACCCGCCGGGAAAAATGACCTCCATTCAACTTGTGGGAATGAAGGATCGCGCATTGCAGATCAGTATGATCAATTCATTTACCGGTTTTGATTTGGAGGTGGTTGATCAACTCAGCGGATCGACCTACACCATTGATGAAAGTGGCTATCTGAACCGTCCGGAGAATCAATAGACACTGGCCGAGGGTACATTTATGGCTTTGCCTTCTTGATAATAAGTGTAAGAAAAACCTTGATGAATACTGTATGCTCCCATTTCCCCTGCAATATTGATAACACAGACAGAGTTCAATTGCTGTTTAACCAAACGGCCATTTCACCCAGACCACGGTGCGCCCACGAATAATAGGGTACTAAAGTCGTGGCGTCATCCTCTGACCCTTGCGGTTGCCCAACGATTTTTCCAGTTCCATTGAAAAGGGTTTTGTCGAATTCATACTTGAAATTTTCGCCTTGATCTATTATCATGTTTAAGACCCCACCAGCATTATCCGTTTCTTCTGCACAATAAACTAAAGGGCCGTATTCGAATGCCGTTTTACCGGTATTGGCTTTTACTTTTTCGTGGGCAACCACTTTTCTAACCGCCATTTCAAAGACAACTTCAACAATATCCCCGGCTTTCCAATCTTGTTCCTTTAGTTGGATGTATCCGTTTTTTATGTTTAAGGCTTTTTTCACTCCGTTAACGGACAGTTGAATGTCTAAATTTTTAGTGTCCAGATATTGATACAGATCCCCGGGCATCACTTCTCCCCTTGCCCAGCCCGGTACACGAATGTTGAGTTTTGCCCTAGCATGTGCCTTGTTGGTGAATTTAAATTGTATTTTCCCATCCCAAGGATAATTGGTTTTTTGTTCGATCGCTATCTTTTGCCCATCAAGGTCGAAAGTTGCACTGTTACCGATAAATAAGTTCACAAAGACTTCTTTACCTCTGGTGGCATAGATATAGCCTGGAAGGGAGGGCAACACCCTTACAACATTTACCGGGCAACAGGAGCAATCAAACCAAGGAGAGCGTTCACATACACCGCGGTTAAATTTAAACGTCCCGTCGAACTCCAAAGGATTGGGATAGAAAAAAGTATTTCCCTCGAAGGACACCCCAGATAGAAAACCATTGTAAAGGGTTCGTTCGAAAACATCCATATACTTGACATCACCCCCGAGTAGAAAAAGTCTGTGATTCCAAAACATCAGGGCTATGGCGGCACAGGTTTCGGTATAAGCCGTTGCATTGGGGAGTTCATAATCGGGTCCAAAACCTTCACGACTGGGTTCGGCACCTATCCCCCCCGTGAGATAAATCTTTTGTTCGACTATATTTCTCCAAATTTTGTCAAGTGCTGTATCATACACTTGGGTTCCGGTAAGCGCTGCAATATCTGTAGCACCGGCATAAAAATAGCCAGCCCTTACTGCATGGCCAACGGCTTTCTCTTGATCTTTAAACGGTTTATGATCTTGACAATAATCACCGAACAGTTGATGTCCTTCGGCATTGCCGCGCTGCTCGACAAAGAACCGAGCCAAATCGAGGTATTTTTTTTCTCCGGTTACTCTGTATAGCTTGACAAGGCCAATTTCAATCTCCTGATGTCCCGGTACCCCCATATTTTTTCCTGGCCCAAATACCCGATCGATCAAATCGGCATTTTTTAAGGCTACGTCCAAAAACGTTCGTTCACCGGTAGCCTGAAAATGGGCTACCGCTCCCTCGTACATATGTCCCACATTGTAGAGTTCGTGATGAACCGCAAGGTTAGTCCAACGTTGTTCCCCTCCCTTATCAGCAGCCTTTGACGGATCAATGGTGCGATTGGTATATAAATAACCGTCCGTTTCTTGGGCAGCTGCAATTTTAAAAATAAGATCGTCCAGATAACGTTTCAACTCAGGATCGGGGTTTACCTGTAAGGAATAACTGGCACCCTCAATGATTTTAAAAACGTCGGAATCATTAAAATAAATTCCCTCAAAAGCACCCGGCTCTAAACCGCCCGCTTTCGCAAAATTACTGATACGACCCGTCTCTTCACTTTTTTTAAACGTATAGGGAACTGTTACCTTTCTATTGGTTTCCAAGCGCGGTTGCCAAAATTCGTCTTGAATTTTCACCTGTGTAAAAGACACGGGAGAAATCGGATAATCTTTGGACTGTTTTTTTGCACAACTTAGGTGGATCAGAAATAGTACGAATAACACTAAAAATTTTACTGATGCAAACGGTTTTAATTGTTGTCTCATAAGTAGGATTAATTTAAATGTAAGGGATATCTAAGTTAAAAATTTATGTTTATAAACCTTATCATTATGCTCATCATTAATTTCAGCTCAGTATCCTGCTGTTTGCTTGAGGTTTTTATTGGCATCCAATGCCCACCGTAGTATTTTCCTCATTGGCCTCTTCAACAGCAACCCCTTTGACAACAGCCTCCAAGGCAGGAAATCCTTTCTCCATCAATTGTCCTGAGGTCAGGATGGCATCAGGACAATTCCAAGTTCCTATGGAGAAAGGATTATCACTAAGACGTTTTGGTACTATATTCCGGTTTTGCGGATGGGCTTGTAATGAATTGACACCCAAAAAACCCGATATTGCCATTCCCATCTGACCAAAAAAATTTCTTCTTTTCATTCGATAATATATTTGGAAGCCTTAACCAATATAATGAATTCCATGTGAACTGAGTTATACCGTACCTCTTACTCGAGTGTATTGATATCCAAACTTTAATTTTTCTATAATTTAATCTAGATCAGCGTTGGGATTTTGTTTTATGATGTAATCAGAAATAATCCCTACCAATCCAAGAGTTTACTATATTAGTTCAGTCGTTGTGTTTTTGATGGAATTTGATTCTGTCTTTACAAAGCTATTTAAAGACCAAATTATGCATTCAAAAAAAAATAAAATTTCTCGTACAGATTTTTTAAAAACCTCTGGAGTGGCATTGGGGGGAATGGTTACCCTTTCTCATTTTGCTTGTTCGGGGGACTTAAGTTCCCTAAAAGAATTGATGATTGAGGGAAAGACCGCTTATAGTATTGTGATTCCCAAACAGGCCAATACCAAAGAAAAAAATGCTGCGGAAAAATTGCAATTATATTTGTCAAAAGTGTCTCAACCCCTAAAAGTGTTCAATGAAAAGGAATACAATGGTGAGCAAGCTATTTACATCGGAAATACTGCCTTTGCAAAATCCGCCAGCCTAGGATCAACTGCCTTGGAAGAGGACGCATATCTTTTCCAGCGATTGGAAAATAACCTTATCATTGCTGGAGGTTCAGAAGGTGGTTTACTTAATGGGGTGTTTTCTTTATTAGAATTTTTTGGATTCAGGAAATACAGCGCTGACGATCCTCTATTGCTTCCCGACGCAAATGCGTTCAGCTTACCTAAAGATGAGATCAAAACACCGAGGATCAAATACCGAACCACCAACTATTACGATGCCCGTGATCCCGAATATAAATCATGGCACAAACTCTCTTCTACGGACTCTTGGGGCATGTTTGTCCATACTTTTGAGTTATTGATTTCACCTGAAAAATATGGCAAAACCCACCCCGAGTATTTCTCACTTATCGACGGAGAACGGAACCCTGTCACCCAATTGTGCTTGTCGAATGAAGAGGTTTTTCAAACATTAGTGGCCGAACTCAAACTACGAATAGAAAAGAATCCAAAAGCCAAATATTGGTCAGTCAGTCAAAATGACAACGACAAATATTGTCAGTGTGGGCCTTGTGCTGCATTAAATAAAAAATATGGCAATCTTCCAAGTGGCTCTATGGTCTGGTTTGTCAACAAAGTGGCGCGTGAGTTTCCCGACAAAATCATTTCCACTTTGGCCTATTGGTACACCAGAGCGGCTCCCAGCAACATTGTTGCCGAACCCAATGTCAACATAATGTTGTGTAATATTGAAAGTACCCGAGAAAACCCGGTTTTTGATACTGATCCGGCCTTTACAAGTGATTTACAAGACTGGGGAAAAATGAGCCAAGACATATTAATTTGGGATTACAACATACAATTTGCCAATCCAGTGAGTCCCTTTCCCAACCTCCATACCATTGGCCCTAACATTAAGTTCTATCTTCAAAATAATGTACGCGCTCTCTTTATGCAAGCCACGGGAAATAAAGGAGAATTTGGTCATTTGAGGGCCTACCTCATCTCCAAGCTGATGTGGAATCCACAGGCAGATCCCAATGCCATCATTGACGATTTTTTGGAAGGATACTATGGAAAAGCAGCCCCATCCGTTAAGGCTTATATTGATAGCATGCGTGAGGCTCTATTAAAGGATAATTTCCGATTGAATATTTTTGGGGATCCCAGAGATGCAGTTAATAATTATCTGTCCTTGGAAATGATGACCCATTACCATAAATTATTTGATCAGGCTGAGCATAAGGTAGCAGAGGATGTCGAAAAATTAAGTCGTGTGAAAGTAGCCAGGCTGCCCCTTTTGATTGCTGAAATACAAATTGCAGGTCAGATCCCTGTGGGTCAAGAGGGGAGTTTTTATACCACAGCCAACAACGGAAATGTCATTCCCAAACCCGAGATGAAAAATAAGGTGGAGGATTTTATAACAAACGCCAAAAAAGCAGGGATCCAGCGAATTGGTGAACGCGCCATTACCATTGACGATTACGCAGATAATTTTAAAAGAATATTTGAAAAGATGGAACAAATGGATCAGGCGATTTCCTTCCAAAAGGAAATCATTCCAATCACTCAGCCGGCTATGGGGGTAGAAAATTTAGTGCGTTTGACCGATGGGGTTTTTGGAGCTTTTGAATCTTGGCGATTCCCCGATAAGGATACCAATTGGGTGGCTTACAAAGGAAAACACATGAATTTCATTTTGGATTTGGGAGCAGTGATGCCCATTAATAGCATTGAGATGGATTTCCTCAATGTTCAGGCTCAGGCTAACTGGCATCAACTCATTTTACCAAAATATGTCAGCTATGCCACCTCAAAGGATGGAGTAAACTATAGCAAGCACGTGAAGATCAATAATCCCCATAATCCCGATCCTGCAGAAAACCCCGATATCGTCAAATTGCCTTTTATGACTTTCAAAACGGTATTCAATAACACAGAGGCGCGCTACCTGAAGGTACATGCCGAAAGTGTTTTAAAAATGCCAGACTGGCATATTAATGCCGGTAAACCTGCAATCATATACGCTGATGAGATTGTGGTTAAATAAAAGTTTATATAACTAAGTTATTATATTTGTTAGATCCTACTAATTAACAACTTAAAGAAGGGAAACCAGTATTCTGGATTATTTTACTTTGTATTGTTAACCATAAACATTAGATGAAAACGGAGCAAATTTGACTAAAGAAAATAAATTTCGATTTATTGATAATGAACAGCATTTAAAAGAAACCTTTGAGAAAATCTATCTAGGGAATTTTGAAAGACTGATTCGTTATGCATTTTCCATTACCAAAGATAAGGGGATTGCAGAGGATGTAGTCGCTGACGTTTTTACTTATCTATGGGATAAAAGGCATCAATTAAAAAATATAAAAGCGATAGACTTTTATCTTAATACGTCTGTTAGAAATCTGGCCATCAAGACGATTAAAAAAGACTCAAAAATACCATTATCAAAAACAGTAAAAGAAACAGAATTCACCGATAATTTCATTTTTTTAGATAAAATAGATCCTGAAAATTTATTGATGGATAGCAAATTATACAAATAGTCTTGAAGCTTGGGCGATCGTTCGCGATACAGGATATCCAAGTTCCGCCGTTAGTACTTCATCAGATGATGATATTATCAGCCTAGCGGGTCCTCTTAATGGAGCATATCCTCAAAGGTTACGTTATGGTTCAGGAGTTTATAGCTCAAATCAAACAAATGTTGAAGCAGCAGTGGCTAAACAAGGTCCAGATGTAATGGCAACTAAATTATGGTTTGCTAAATAACAAACAATAATTGTTTATTGTTAAAGTAGAAAAGCCTGTATGATTTGCAGGCTTTTTTTATGCGCCTAATTCATAAAAGCAAATACTCAAAATAAAGTTTTTTTGACTAAATTGTTTATCAAAATAATTTTAAATGCGCCTTTTACTTCTTAAGAAGATTGGATGTTTGTTGTCGATGGTTTGGTTTGCCATCGGATGCAAGAACCCCATACCAGAACAAGTGGTGCAAGAAATTTCAAAGTTACCCGATAAAATTGACTATAACTACCACGTCAAACCCATACTGTCTGATAAATGCTTTTCCTGCCACGGCCCTGATGCCGACAACAGAAAAGCCAACTTAAGATTGGATTTCGACAAAAACCAATTACCGAGAAACGATGCGGAAGTCCTAACCATCGATGATGTAAAATCCGAAATTCCCAATCGTTTGTTTTCTCAAGATCCCGAAATTCAAATGCCCCCACCTGAGACTCATTTAAGGCTGTCGGATACCGAAAAAGCAAAAATTTTGAAGTGGATTGATCAGGGAGCCAAATACAAACCCCATTGGTCCTTTATTCCAATTGAAAAAAACAATGCACCCATTTCCCTGGATGATACTTGGGTAGAAAATGAAATCGACTATTTTGTAAAAAAAAAATTAGACGAACTCCAACTAACGCCCTCCGACAAGGCAAACAAAGAAACCTTAATTCGTCGCTTAAGTTTTACCCTCACTGGGCTTCCGCCGAGCTTGGAAGAAATTGATTCTTTTCTGGCCGATGAATCTCCCCTTGCCTATGAGCAACTGATCCACCGACTGCTTCAGTCACCGCATTATGGGGAAAGAATGGCGACGGAATGGATGGACGTCGCTCGTTATTCAGATTCCGATGGCTATTTGGACGACAAACACAGAGATTTTAGCCCCTGGAGGGATTGGGTAATCAATGCCTTTAATAGCAACATGAGCTATGAAAACTTTGTAACCCATCAGCTGGCAGGAGACTTGATTCCCAACGCGGATCAATCCAGCAAAATTGCAACGGCCTTCAATCGCCTCCATAAAAAAAATTCAGAGGCAGGGATCATCTTTGAAGAATACAGGACTGAATATGTCGCTGACCGGACGGTTACCTTTGGCAAAGCTTTTTTGGGCATGACCATGGAATGTGCCCGTTGCCATGACCACAAATATGACCCCATCAGTCAAAAGAATTTTTATGAAATGTCTAGTTTTTTTAACAGCACTAATGAAATAGGACATGCAGGATACGGGCCAGGACAGGTTGCGGGTCCCTCTTTGCTTCTTACCAATAAAGAGCAAGAAATCTTAATTGATTACATCAACAATGATCTCCACCTTCAAAAACAAAAAATACAGCAGAATGAGGCTCAGAAGGAAACTTTATTTGAAGATTGGTATGCCGAAAAAGATGCAGCCAACCAGACCATCATTGAGAACTTCAACAAGGAATTGGTAGCAGATTATCCTTTTGATCAACTGCTTCCCAAAACCGACAAGTCTTTCTCAAGTCCCAGTCGGATTCGTGGACAAAAACCAGCAACGCTTCGAGAGCCTGTTATGGATCAAAGTCCAAAGAAAAAAGGATTCCTTATCAATGAATATACCCAAATGAGGCTTCCGGAAAAGATAGGTTGGTTTGATCAGACCGATCCATTCACCCTTTCATTTACCATCTACGCCGATCATAAAGAGCAAGAATCAATTGTTTTTGGTCACTGTGAGCAAATTCGATTGGGCCTCAAGGGGTATTCATTTTTTATAAAGGACAATAAGCTCCAATTCATCATGGCCAGATCATGGCCACAAAATGCCATTGAAGTCGAAACCTTTGATCCGATTCCTCCCAAAAAGTGGACTCGGGTGAGCATAACCTATGACGGCAGCGGAACTGTTGGGGGGATTCAAATGTATCTCGATGGAAAAAAGGTTAATGTACAAAGA
>CBFIIP010000057.1:0-6807 GCA_965662705.1 Flavobacteriaceae bacterium | reverse complement strand
GGGCAAGTCCTGCACAACCAGCTCCTGCCGAATCCCCCCAGGGCGGGAACGCAGCAAGGGTAGGCGGTCGTAGCGGTGTGATGTAGATCGCTTGCCCATTTTTAATTCATGACCAAAATAGTTTTAATTTCGGGTGCTTCTTCCGGCTTGGGTAAAGCCACGGCCAGCTATCTTGCGGAACACAATTTTCGGGTTTTTGGTACTTCAAGAGATCCTAAAAAATATAAGGACGAAGAAAAATTCGAACTTTTACCTTTTGATCTGAATCAACCCCAAAGTGCCGGGTCTTTGGTAGATCAGGTCATTGAAAAAGCCGGGCGGATAGATGTTTTGGTTAACAATGCCGGAGCAGGGATCACAGGACCCGTCGAAGAAATTGACCCTGATGCTGTTCAAGCTCATTTTTCCACTAATTTATTTGGCACTTTGGCCCTGACACAAAAGGTACTGCCCCATATGCGGGAGCAAGGGTCGGGTTTGATCATCAATGTCACCTCCATTGGAGGTTATATGGGCTTGCCCTATCGAGGAATTTATTCTGCATCCAAGGGTGCATTAGGGATCATTTCAGAGGCATTGCGGATGGAAGTAAAACAATTTGGAGTGGATGTGGTGACCTTAGCTCCAGGAGACTATGCAACAGATATTGCTACTCGACGTATCTACAGCCCCTTAAAAAAGGATTCTCCTTATCACGATCGATACAAATACGCATTAGACACTATCGATGAACATGTTGATGATGGAAGTGATCCACTTAAATTTGCTCGAATGGTAGACCGTATTATCAAGCTCAAGAAAAGGAAGGTTCATTACAAATCAGGGGCATTTCTGCAAAAAATATCATTACTTTTAAAAAGGATGCTGCCAGATACTCTTTTTGAAAAAATTATCATGAACCACTATAAAGTATAATCTTAATTCAATCCAAATGAAATTTTTTATTGATACTGCCAATTTAGATCAAATCAAAGAAGCTCAAGACCTTGGAGTTTTAGATGGGGTGACCACCAATCCATCGCTAATGGCCAAGGAGGGCATCACCGGTGCTGAAAATATTTTAAAACACTATGTTGATATTTGTGAAGCCGTTTCGGGAGATGTTTCGGCAGAGGTAATTTCAGTCGACTTTGAAGGGATGGTCAAAGAAGGGGAACAATTGGCTGCATTGCACCCGCAAATCGTGGTTAAGATTCCCATGATTAAAGACGGGATCAAAGCCTTAAAGTATTTTTCTGATCGAAACATCAAAACGAACTGTACATTGATCTTTTCTGCTGGACAAGCACTGCTGGCCGCAAAAGCTGGTGCTACTTATGTGTCCCCTTTTATCGGAAGGTTGGATGATGTGTCAACGGATGGGTTGAGTTTGATCAGTGAGATCAGAGAAATCTATGACAACTACGCTTTTGAAACCGAAATACTTGCTGCCTCCATTCGTCATACTATGCACATTATTGATTGTGCTAAGATAGGTGCGGATGTCATGACCGGTCCTCTCAATGCCATGATGGGGCTGTTGAATCATCCCTTAACCGACATTGGGCTGAAAAAGTTTTTGGAGGATTATAAAAAGGGCAATTAATCTTCCCTTAATAAATCCGAAAAGTTTGTGGCGTTAAAGTTCCCAAATCCCTCTTTTATGATGCCTTTTTCATCCACAACGATAGCGCGATTGAGCAGAGACAAGACCCATTTTTTGCTATCTTGATTAAAATCCGTAAAAGCAAATTGTGATTCAGGGTCGATATCCATCATGCGGTGGACTTCAAAGACGATTTCGTTAAAAGCTTGCAAGCAGATCCCCTTGAATTGATAATTGGGGTATTCTTTTTCCAATCGCTTGGCTTTCAGTATAGTATTGCGATAGTGCCTCATCTGCGTTTGCGACCAAAAATAAAATACGGTGGGTTGGGTGATCAATTGATCAGAATTGACAACTTCCAGTTGGTGATTTTGTAGGGGTATTATCGGGAGTTTTTGACCTCTGGACATTCCCTCTGTAGCGTTATGGAGATCCAAAACTTCATTCAAATAGGACTGTGAAGTATTGACCAAAAAGAAATGTTTGAGGAATTTATCGTGGCTTTCTTGATTTTGAACTTTCATCAACTCCTCAAATGCTACTGCTCTCGATAAATTGTTTCTCAATACATTTCCTTTTATATGAGTATTAATTAATTGCAATCGCTTGATGTTAAAATCGGTTTTTTGTCGGTTAAGAAAGTAGTTTTGAGCACTGTCCAAGGCTTTTTTACTCAGGTAGTTCAACAAATAGTTGATGTAGGGATCAAAAAAAGCCAAATCCGTTTCTCCCAAGCTTAAATATTTCCTGTAATCAAAATAGACGGAATTCTGTTTTTGATCCCAAAAAGTACCCCTTAGCAAGGCATAACGTTCTTTTCGTGTAGCATATGGGTAGATGTAGGCGGCTTGGGTTATCTTTTGTGCGATAGGGGAAAGTTGATTGATGGAATCCATAGCAATCCATTTGTTCTTTTTTTTCAGCAATAATGAATCGATGATTTTTGAAAAGCTTTTGCTGTCTTTTGAATATTTGGAAGAAAGAAAACTGTTCTCCTCTTCAAAACGTAGGTACAAATCCATCATAAAATTGTTCTTGGCTGCACCATGGCCTGAATAAACAATGGATTCGTCAAAAGAAGAAGCGTTGATCCTGGCCCAGATACTGTCTCCTTTCTCTAAGAAAACAGATTGGTATTCTGGGAAGTGTTCAATTTTATAAATCCCGGTTTCCAAGGAATCATAATACTTAAAAAATCTGTAATTAATGTTTAGGGGCAGAGAGTCTATGGTTTTGTTGTCTTTGTAGAGGGTAACATAATTGGAGGAGGGGTTGATAATTTGTCCTCCAAAAAATATTCGGTCTGATTTTGAATCTTGTTGACAGGATTGTAAAAACAACAAAATGTAAATCACCAGTGATGGTTGGAAATATTTAAGCTTTTTGGTCATATGCATATGCAATTTACACCAACTAATTTTAAAAAAAAGCATTCTCTCCATGAGAAATATTTACTTTTGCCAAACCAAAGTAAAAAGTTATGTTATCGGTCAATAATTTATCCGTTCAGTTTGGAAAAAGAGTACTTTTTGATGAGGTTAATGTTACTTTTACCCCAGGAAATTGTTATGGTATCATAGGAGCCAATGGAGCTGGGAAATCCACTTTTTTAAAAATCATTTCAGGAAAGCAGGAGGCCAATTCAGGATCGGTTTTTTTGGAGCCCGGCAAACGAATGTCTGTTCTGGAGCAAAACCACAATGCTTATGATGAACATCCAGTGTTGGAGACGGTTTTGAGAGGAAACCAACCTTTGTTTCAAATCAAGCAAGCCATTGAAGATCTTTATGCCAAACCTGATTTTTCCGATGCAGACGGTGAGCGTGTGGGGGAGTTGCAAATGGAATTTGAGGAAATGGGGGGGTGGAATGCAGAAAGTGATGCGGCCTCTCTTTTGTCGAATTTAGAGATTTCAGAAAACTATCACTATTTTTCAATGTCTGATTTGGATGGTAAACAAAAAGTCAGGGTTTTGTTGGCGCAGGCCTTGTTTGGAAATCCTGATGTGTTGATTATGGATGAGCCCACCAATGATCTGGACTATGAAACCATCATGTGGTTGGAAAATTTTTTAGCCAACTATGACAACACGGTTATTGTTGTATCTCACGACCGCCACTTCCTTGATGCAGTTTGTACTCATATCTCTGATATTGACTTTGGAAAGATCAACCACTATTCTGGCAATTATACTTTTTGGTATGAATCCAGTCAGCTAGCGGCAAGACAAAGAGCCCAACAAAACAAAAAGGCAGAGGAGAAGAAGAAGGAGCTACAAGAATTTATTGCTCGATTCTCGGCCAATGTGGCTAAATCAAAACAGGCTACTTCACGAAAAAAAATGATCGATAAATTAAATATTGAAGAAATCAGACCCTCTAGTCGCCGATATCCAGGAATTATTTTTGAACAGGAGCGCGAAGCCGGTGATCAGATTTTGAATGTCGACGGATTGTCTTATAGTCTGGATGGGCAGAAACTTTTTGATCAAGTTCATTTTAACATGGCAAGGGGTGATAAAGCCATTGTCTATTCCAAAGACTCTCGAGCAGTAAGTGCATTTTACGAAGTCATCAATGGAAAATTGGCGCCTGAAGCCGGAAAATTTGAATGGGGTATTACCACCACCCAAGCTTATCTACCATTGGACAATGAGGCGTTTTTTAGTTCCGATCTATCTCTTGTAGACTGGCTCAGGCAATGGTCCAAAACGGAAGAGGAAAGGGAAGAGGTTTTTATTCGTGGATTTTTAGGAAAGATGTTGTTTAGTGGAGATGAAGCACTCAAAGCATCCAATGTACTTTCGGGAGGAGAAAAAGTAAGGTGTATGCTTTCTAAAATGATGATGTCTAGGGCCAATGTCTTGATGCTGGACGAACCCACAAACCACTTGGATTTAGAATCGATAACTGCCATCAACAATGCGCTGAAAAACTTTAAAGGAACAGTGCTTTGTACCACCCACGACCACGCATTTGCACAAACTGTTGGCAATCGAATCATAGAACTTACCCCAAACGGCATTATTGATCGTTACAGCACTTTCGACGATTATATGATGGATCCCAAGATAAAAGAATTAAGAAATAAAATGTACGCCTAAGATTTCCGAAATACGCTGACTGAATTGGCGTTGATCTTAATCAGAAGTTGTGATGTAAACTCAGTTGCAATTGGTTTTTTCCAAATTTATTGGAAGTTTGACGCATCATTCCAAATTGCATTTTTAGCCCTTTTTTAAATACATAACCCAAAGCACCGTACAAACGATTGCGGTCGAAGAAGGATACCGTTTTTTCGCTTCCTATTTTTCGCTGACCGTTGATAAACACTTCATTGTATAGTGATAGATAGACGGTTTTGGGTTCTATGACCAAAGTGTTTAGGGGGATGTTGATGAATAAGTTGTAGCGATAACGGGTTCTAAAATCTTGATTTTCCACAAATCGCATTTCGTATCGTAAACGGTGAAGTGAAAAAATACGTTTGCCTAATTTGACAGGGAAAGAGGTTTCTTGATAGAATCGATTTTTCAGCGATGCTTTCGTCACTGTCCCCCTGTGTACCGGTACTTATATAGGCATAACCTAAGGTCAGTTTTAAAGGACTTTCTTTGGGCATGTAGGTGATGCCTCCGCGAAGCAGCAACTGCTGTAAATCCCCGAGGATATTAAAATTTCGGTGTTGTATGTCTCCTTGAATCCCCCAGAGGCTGTCCTTTTTAAACTGTGTACTGAATATATACATGTACCACGCTCCCATCTCATCGGGGTCAGTCTGGGCTTGAGTTGTGGTATTGACATTCAAAAACAGTAAAACCAAAAAAGGAAGGAAATATTTTTTCATGGCGTCAAATATAAAGATTATTGAAAAAATTATAATTCAAGGGTTTCAAGAATCTCCAGAGCTTTTGTTTGCTCATCTAGGTGAACCCAAACGCTTTGATCAGAGGAGATGACACCGAATCCAGCTAAACGAGCAGACTCTGATGGCTTTTTAACAACGGGAATGATACCAATTTGTTCTAATGCATCTACAACAGCCATGACAGCGATGGAGCTGCCAACGTATAACTTGACATACTCTTGGGGCATAATTTAAGACTAAGTTTTGTCGTAACGGTTGTTCCAGATCGCGGGATTGAAATTCTTTCCCAATGCAAAACCATAAAATAACACAATGGAAGCTATGGCTTTGAACATGAAGAAATATAACATCCAGAAGGTGGAAGCGGAAGGGTTTTTGGTGAAAATTTGATAAGGAGTGATCAATGTCGCAAAAAAGCTAACTACCAATATAGTAATCAAAAGATTCCAAATGTTTTTAAATGGCCAAGCCCAAGTTTTTCGAAAAAATGACATATCATTCCCCCACTTGTGAATCAGATAAAAATAGTTATTTCCCAGCGGGACAAACAACAGGGGATCATCTGTCTTTTTTAACCTGAAAAGGACTGAAGGTGCCATTATTTTAAACCCATCAAGGGTGGTTTGATGATCTTTTTCCAATTGAGTGATTTTTTCTATGGCTTCTTTGGGTAAATTCCCTTTGAAGTACTTAATGTCCAAAAATCGCAAGCGATAATCAATACATACTTTCTTGATTTGGCTTAAATGGAAAATTTTGCGGGTTTCCAATTGATCGAAGTCAAAAACATTGATACTGTCCGCATTGGTGGTAATCTGATCCATCAAAGGTTTCAGGTCAATCATAGAATTTATGGTTGCTCCTTTCTCTAATATTTGATCAATTTGTGTGGGTGGGAAAAATTTCATCATCATCGTCTATCATTTCACTATGTAAAATTAGGAATAAAAATAGGTTTTAACAATTTTCATCCTAAAAAGGCTGAATTTTATAATCAACGTAATATTGCACCCAATTGTTTTTCGAATTGAATACTTAATTTTTCCATGATTTTGTCAATGTGTTTGTCTGTCAAAGTCTTTCGTGCATCTTGAAAATGAAAGCTGACGCCATAAGATTTTTTGCCATCAGGAAGTTTTTCTCCTTGATAAACGTCAAAAAGTTCAACCGCATAAAGGATATTGCGTTCCGTATTTAGTGCAATTTTCTTAATTTGATCAAATTTTACTTCCAAATCAATCATAAGCGCAAAATCACGTCTTACTTTTGGAAATTTGGGGATTTCCTGAAAGATGATGCTGTTGTCTCGTCCCAATTTGGCCAAAAATTTGAGGTCAATTTCCCCAAATATTACT
>CBFIIP010000056.1:0-46371 GCA_965662705.1 Flavobacteriaceae bacterium | reverse complement strand
TAGGGAATTTCTAAAATTGAGATAGGTTTTTTGAGGAGAGGGTTTTAATGTTCCTCCTCCCAAGTGATGGACTTTGGATTCGTGTAATGCGTAAACCTCCATGTTTTGATTTTTTGCCCTCCAACAAAAGTCAATTTCTTCCATATGCGCAAAAAAATCTTCATCAAAGCCTCCCAATATTTCAAAAATATTTTTTCGGACAAAAAAACAGGCACCGCTGGCCCAGAAAACACTTTCATTTTGATCATACTGCCCCTTGTCATCTTCCAAATGGTTGAATATCCTGCCACGGCAATAGGGATAGCCCAAACGATCAATGTATCCCCCAGCAGCCCCTGCATATTCAAATTTGTGAGGATGATTGAAATCCATAATATGAGGCTGAGCAATCGCAGTATTGGGGTTGTTTTTAAAATGGTTAATTATAGGTTCTAACCACCCTTGCTTCACCAATACATCATTATTCAACAAGCAAATGACATCTTCCTTGATATGAACCAAACCTTTGTTATACCCACCAGCATAACCATGATTCTGATTCAGAGCAATGATTTGTAGCTCTGGAAAAGTTTTTTCGACGTAATTCAATGAGCCATCATTCGAGGCATTATCAATGAGATAAATTATTGCCTGTGGAGATGAAGCTACCACTGAAGGAAGAAATTGTTTTAACAATTTTTCTCCATTCCAATTCAATATGGCAATGGCAAACTTCATGATTGATTTTTCTTAAGTATGGGCAAATCAGCTAAAAATACGTACTTGCTGTTTTGATAATCCATTTGACAATAGAAATGTTGTAAACCATTGGTCAGCATCAGGTAATCACTTTTTAAGACTTGGTTGTATCTTGCCATTTGGTCAAAAGCTTTTTGGGTTAAGCCTACAGTTGGCGCCTTACATTCTATGAGCAAGACGATGGATTGGTCGTAATTATAAACGACCAAATCGTATCTTTTTTCGGTTCCATTTACATTGATTTTTTTTTCCACTTGAAGGAGTCCTAAGGGGATGTTTTTTTCTTTCAAAAGGAATTGGACACAGTGCTGTCGCACCCATTCCTCCGGGGTTAAAATCAGCCATTTTTTTCTCACGGGATCAAAAATGTAGGGCTTATTTTGCTTATTTTTAAGCGAGAAATCAAAATCGGGAAAATTGAGTTTTTCCATGTTACAAAATTGCATATAATTTTTTAGGATGAAGGAATTTAATCTGTTAATGTCCTCCATAGAACAAGGGAACTACAAGCCCTTTTATCTTTTGTCGGGTACTGAGCCTTATTTTATCGATCAATTTGAAGCTAAAATCACCGAATTATTAACCGATGAAGCCTCCCGATCTTTTGATTACTCCTTGTTTTATGGTAAAGAAGCAGATGCAAATGAGATTGTTGAGACGGCCAAGCGATTCCCATTGCTGTCATCATATCATTTGGTGGTGATCCGTGAAGCACAACATTTAGACAAGTCAACTGATGTTATAGCGGATTATCTGACCCACCCCCAAGAGCAAACCATTGTTGTTTTTTGTTATAAATACAAAACTTTTGATAAAAGAAAAAAGTTATACAAAGCCGCCAAAAAGGCTGGGGCCATATTAGAAACCAAAACTTTGTACGATAATCAAGTGGGGCAATGGCTGGTACAAAAAATACAATTGGCAAAATTCAAGATCGACTCCGAGGCCCTACAGCTTTTAACAGAAGCGTTGGGTAACGATTTGAGTAAAATCGAAAAGGAGATCTCGAAACTAAAAATTTTTTTAGACGAGGGGACACAGATCACCCCCGAGATCATTGAAAAACATATTGGTTTTAGTAAGGATTACAATAATTTTGAGTTGTATAAGGCTGTTGGGAAAAGGGATTTTCATCAATGTTGTAAAATTGCAAAGTACATGTCTGAGAACCCCAAAAACCACCCATTGGTTTTGACCTTATCCGGTTTTTATAATTTTTTCAGAAGGGTTCTCCTATATCATGGCTTGGGAGACAAGTCAAAAGCACCTCAATTATTGGGGGTTAATCCCTATTTTGTAGGGGATTATGAGCGAGCTTCAAAAAAATTCAGTCTCAAACAAGCCAGTAAAGCGATAAGCATCACCTTAGAGGCTGATCTGAAAAGTAAAGGGGTAGGAGTAAAGTCAAATGAAAGTTATGACATCCTTCAGGACTTGCTCATCAAAGTTTTCGCGTTGTAAATCACAACATTGGATATTCCTTGGGGTCACTCTCGTGCATCATTTCATAAACACACTCAAAAATATCATCAGCAGAAGGTTTAGAGAAATAGTCGCCATCCTCTGCATAGGCCGGTCGGTGTTCTTTGGCACTGAGCAGTTTGGGCTCAGCGTCTAAGAGAGGGAAAATATTTTGTTCTTCTAATAGTTGTTGAAGTATGTATGCCGATCCACCGCCAGGCATGTCTTCATCGACGACAAGCAAACGGTTGGTTTTAGCAATACTGTTTCTGATTTCCTTTTGTAGATCAAAAGGAATAAGAGTTTGTATATCTATTACTTCGGTACTGATCCCGTAAATCTCCAATTGATCAGCAGCATGTTGAACGATTCTCAAAGTAGACCCATAGGATACTATGGTTAGGTCATTTCCACTTTTTAAAACCTCTATTTTCCCCACGGGCAAGCAGAACTCCCTTAGGTTAGAAGGCATTTTTTCTTTGATGCGATAGCCGTTTAAAGACTCAATGATGATTGCCGGCTGGTTGGCTTTGAGTAGGGTGTTGTAAAAGCCCGCAGCTTGGGTCATGTTTCGAGGCACCAGAAGTTGGATGCCTCTTGTGAGGTGAATCAAAGCAGCCATGGGAGAACCGGAGTGCCAAATACCTTCCAGTCGATGCCCTCTGGTTCTAATGATCAATGGTGCCAATTGCCGTCCTTTGGTTCTATAACTGTAGGTGGCCAAATCGTCGCTCAAGATGTGAATGCAATACAATATATAGTCCAAATACTGTATTTCAGCTATTGGTTTTAAGCCCCTCAAAGCCATTCCAATCCCTTGACCAACGATTGTCGCTTCTCTGATTCCGGCATCGGCAACCCTCAACTCACCGTATTTTTTTTGCAAGCCCTCCAATCCTTGATTGACCCCGCCAATTTTCCCACTGTCTTCTCCAAAAATAATCAGTCGATCCTCATGCTTAAGCAATTCGTCGAAGTTATCTCTTAGAATGATCCTGCCATCGACCAATGGAGCATCAGGCTTGTATTTGGGAGCAATAGTTTTTACTTCACTTGTGGCATTGATACCCTCACTGTAGAGATGAGAGGAATATTTGTCTTGTAAATTGGCCTTGGTTTCCTCTAACCAACTTTTAAATGCATGAGTATTACCCACCTTGTTTTTGATCAATAGTGGAAAAACTTTTCTGGCTGTGGATATGATATCGTGATAAAAAAGCTCCGTCTTATTGTTTATATTTTTGTAGAGTATTTTTAACTGTACATCATTGTTGGAAACAGACATAAATGCCTTCAAAAAAGAATTGAGTTCTTCTCTTTTTTCTAAAATTGGTTTTTGATAACCAAGCCAAGCCTTGTTTTTTGCATCCCTTACTTCTTTTTTAATATCGGCTTCCAAAGTGTTTAAGGTTTCAAGATCACTGATGCCGTTTGAAATGATCCACTCTTTCATTTTCAGATTACAATCATTGGCCTTTTCCCATTCCAAGCGATCTTTGGATTTGTAACGCTCGTGTGAGCCTGAGGTGGAATGGCCCAAGGGCTGTGTCAGTTCTGTGACATGGATTATAACGGGGACATGCTTTTCACGAGCCAGTTTTGATGCATAGGAATAAGTTTTGACCAAAGCAGGGTAGTCCCAACCTTTGACCACTAAAATTTCCAATCCATCTAAATCACCATCTCTACCAAATCCCTCCAAGGCTTTGGAAATGCTTTCCTTAGTGGTTTGTTTTTTGTTATCGACTGATATACCGTAACCATCGTCCCAAACACTCAGAACCATTGGGATTTGTAAAACTCCAGCAGTGTTGGTGGCTTCAAAAAAAAGTCCTTCGCTGGTGCTTGCATTTCCAATGGTACCCCATGCAATCTCATTTCCGTTTTTAGAAAATTTCTCGGCTCCTCCAATTTTTAGATTCCTGTATATTTTAGAAGCTTGAGCCAACCCGATCAAGCGAGGCATCTGAGCACCTGTAGAGGAAACATCGGATATATGATTTCTGGTTTGTGTTTGGTCCAACCAATTTCCATCTTCATCAACCAAGGTATTGGAAAAGTGACCCACCATTTGTCTTCCAGCAGACATCGGTTCATTCTCAATATCGGGATGGGCATAGATGGCAGCAAAAAGCTGTTGTGGGTTCAGATGACCTTGAGCCATCATTAAAGTTTGATCACGATAATAGCCCGATCGAAAGTCCCCGGGTTCAAAAAAACGGTTGAGTACGATTTGTGGCAATTCCTTTCCATCTCCAAAAATACCAAAGGTTCCTTTGCCCATCAGCACCTCTCTTCTCCCTAAAATACTCGACTCACGGCTGGTTACAATGGTTCTGTAATCTTCAAGGATCTGCTTTTTGTAGTCCTCAAAACTAATGGTTTGTTGATTTTCCTGAAGATTGGTTTTCATTTTGGATGATAAATTTACAAAATAAAGTTTTGGGGTCAATTTTGCTTTGAGATAAGAACAAATTGAAAAGTGTTTTTAAAACCATCTTCTTGAAAAAAGGTTCATTAACTTTTTAGGACTTACTGTCAGAATGAATCTGATTTTTGTTTCATAGGGTTGACCATCAAATTCCCAACCTGCTGTACTGTGAACCGGAAGAAAAATTTCCAAATAGTCAGGAACAAGGTTTAATCGTATACCAGAACCATATAAAAAATGAGCGTTTTGGTCAAAGTTTTTGAGAAGACCCAAATCGAGATAGGCTTCAATCCTTTTCCAGAGACCCATTGTTAAATTGTTGGTCAACAAATAATCATTGGCGGTGGCAGGGAAAAGTTTTGATTTAAACCCTCCTTCAGCCATAACAAATTGTTGACTAAAAAAACCGGCACTTTCAGACCTTCCAAAATAATTATAACGGAAGAGATAATCTTGTGGACGGTTGAGGTTGAAATCAAAAAAAGTTGTTTCTCTTCGTTTATGGTGCAAAAACTTACCCACAAAAAACCGCGTAGTAAATTGACTTCCGTTGGACAACAACCTTCTGAAATCAAAAGTCATTTCTAACTTACTGAATTTGACGGATCGCTGGATACTGGCATCAAAAGTAGTGTGCTTCAAGGCCCCTTTATTCGAGTATGTATATCTCAAATTTATAAGTTCATAATTAGGGGTGGAAACTGGATCTGGAGGGCTTTCTCGATTCACATAATAATAGTACAAGCCTATTCTGTACTGCTTGTTCGATCTAAAATTATTGGTTCTGAAAAAGAAATTGATCCCAGGAGTGAGAACCTGGTACCTTTGTTTTTCCATATAGTGATAGCTACTGCCAAAGAAATTCAATGTGGTGGCATAATTGCTTTTGTCATTCGAATAAATCAAATAGGACATCATTACTTTTCCAACCAGATCTTGTTGCAAAGAGGAATACTGAGGCATTAACTCAAATGTGAATTTTTGAGTTAAAAGACTCTTATCATAAAACCTTGATCCTAATGATAGTCCATCATACAGATTGTAGTTGACCACTGGATTATAATAGATTTGATTTCTTTTTGGTGACTCATAATCTCTTAGAAAGTTGAACTGTATAGGTTTCAGGTTTAGAAAGTTGTTAACATATTTCCAATTGTTCATTTTATTGGATTCTGGTAATCGTATTTCAGGGTTGACAGCTATAAAATCTGGATCTAAATTGGGTAATGTCACTTTGGTTGCTGTCCCCATATTCTCAATCCATTGCTGGCTGATGACATTGTCGTTTTTTATTTGTGAGACAATGAAGGGAATGTTGTTTTTAGAATATTGGGTTAAATCGACCTCTAAACTGTCATTGTATTTTTTGACTTTTTTGATCTTAATATCAATGGGTAACCTTTGCTTGAGGTAAAAGTTTTCGAACCAATCGATGTTTTTTGGGCTGTTTTCTTTTAAAAACCCTATACAATCATATTTTTCGTGGGCTTTGTTGATTAGCTTTTTTAGTGAATTGTCTATGGTTTCTTTTCCAAGGTAATGTTCAAGGTATCTAATACCAACCCCAACGTGGTAGGGGGAGGCTATTTTTTGATTGAACTTGACCAATTCATCTTTGGGTAATAAATCAGACTGTTGCAGGTTAGCACGCGCCATAAACTCATAATACATCCAAAAACTCTCATTAAAATCAATTTCAGCAAGGGTATAGGCTTTCATCAGTTTATAATCACCCAAGCTTCCCAGATATTTCTGATCAGGGTAGTATTTTTCTATATATTTCATTATTAAATAAGTTTGTAGCCCACCAATCAACCAATGATCCTTTCTCAAATCGACGGCTATATTGTTGCTCAGATAAATTTGCAGATAGGACTTTAAAAAACTGATTTCTTCTAAGAAATTATTGTTGAAAGGTGCCAGAAATTTTGGTAAGTCATTGAGTCCAAAAAATGGGTTTTTCTTATAGATTAATTCAGGCAACAAAAACGGATTATCATTTTTTACCTCAAATACTTCACTGACAAAAGCATCAACTCTTTGGACTTTGGTTCGGTTGACCTCGTGATTCTCTGTGTCCTTGAAAATATCAGAATAAAAGATGCTGTTGTCATCTGTCTTAAAAGTTTGGAATTTATTTTTTGAAGTCCAATAAATAGCCAAATCTCTGATTTGTCTTCCCGAAAATTCAAAATGATTATTATCCTGTTTCAAAATGTTTAGATTTGAAAAAACATCATAGCCAGAGGGAGCTAAGAGTGTTAGGTTGTATGACGCAGCTTGGATACTGAAATCATCTAAGTCGAGATGACTGTAATTTTGCCATTGATTTTTGTATATAGGGCTGAGGCTAATATACCAGTACCTTAAAAAAACATTACCGTCCTCATCATAACCATAGCCAGTAAATTTTGAGTCGGGTAATTCTAATTCGTATTGAATCTCAAGGTGGATGATATCTTTGCTAGCGATTGGATGGTTTGGTATGAGTTGAATGATGTCCAATTGATCCTCGAGCCTTGTCCACTGGGCTTTTTCCCCATTGATTTTGAAAGAGTTAATATTGGTTTTACCCAGCCTTGATTTGTTTGAGAGGAAAAAACTTCGATCGTATTCTTCAACCAGTCTTTGTGCCAATGGTGATTTAGTACTCGAGTAGGCGTTTGACCAATCTGTAAAATATAGGGTATCAGCCAACGCTTTGGGGATATTTTTAAAACTGATTTTCTGAGTAATATTGATTTTTTTTCCCGAAGGAGCAACAATCGCTTGGATGTCATAGGAAATGTCCTCCTGAGCACAGAGCCACCCAAAGGTCAAAAATACAACGATAAAATTCCCCAGCTTTTTTATGGTAATGCGTTTAGAAGTTTGGCTTGAAGAACTCTTGTTTGTAAAACTTTTCTAATTGCTGTACCACTTCTTCTTTGGTCTCTACCAATTGTATCAAATTTAAATCTTTGGGATCTATTTTATTTTCTTTCGCAAGCGTTTTTTTTATCCAATCGATCATGTCTCCCCAAAATTCTTTTCCAACAAGCAGTATGGGAAATTTTTTAATTTTCTCTGTTTGGATTAAGGTCAGTGCTTCGAACAGCTCATCTAATGTACCAAAACCTCCTGGCATGACCACAAATCCCTGAGCATATTTCATAAACATCACCTTTCGGACAAAAAAGTATTCAAAATTCATCAATTTGTCATCATCGATGTAATTATTATGCTGCTGTTCAAAAGGCAGTTTGATATTGAGTCCTACGGATATTCCTCCTCCTTTTTTTGCACCCCTATTGGCTGCCTCCATGATTCCTGGCCCTCCACCAGTGATGATCCCTAACCCAGCATTAACAATGGTTTCTGCAATATCAACAGTAAGTTGGTAATGTGGATGATCCTCCGCAGTTCTGGCCGAACCAAAAATGGAGACGCAAGGTCCAATTTTACTCATTTTTTCATAACCATTGACAAATTCTGCCATAATTTTAAACAAGGCCCATGAGTCGTTGGCTTTAATTTCACTCCAATTTTTACTTTGATTGATAAAAAGATTCATTTCAAAAGTTTTTAAGCTCTTTTTTTAAATACCTTCCAGTATAACTATTTTTAATATTTACTATTTCTTCCGGTGTTCCTTGTCCTACCAAAGTCCCTCCATCTTTCCCTCCCTCTGGGCCAATATCAATGAGGTGATCCACGAGTTTAATCACATCCATATTGTGTTCGATTATTAAAACTGTGTTGCCTCTGTCTACAAGACGATCCAATACCTCCATTAGAACCCGTACGTCCTCAAAATGAAGTCCTGTGGTAGGTTCATCCAAAATATAAAGGGTTTGGCCTGTGTCTTTTTTTGACAACTCCGTGGCCAATTTGATTCGTTGCGCCTCTCCTCCGGACAGCGTGGTAGAGGATTGCCCCAAAGTGATATAACCCAAACCAACATCTTGAACCGTTTTTAATTTTCGATATATTTTGGGGTGGCTTTCAAAAAAATCACATGCTTGATTGACGGTCATTTCCAAAACATCTGCAATGGATTTCCCCTTAAATCGAATTTCAAGGGTTTCGCGATTGAATCTTTTGCCACCACAAGTTTCACATTCAACGTGAACATCAGGTAAAAAGTTCATTTCAATGACTTTCATTCCACCCCCTTGACAAGTTTCGCACCTTCCTCCCTTAACATTGAAACTGAATCTACCCGGTTTGTATCCTCTGATCTGCGCTTCGGTGGTAAGCGTAAATAAAGCTCTTATCTCACTAAAAACCCCACAATAAGTCGCAGGATTACTTCTAGGAGTTCTCCCGATAGGAGACTGATTTACATCCACCACCTTATCCAAATGCTCTAAGCCTGTAATTTTCTTGTAGGGTAGGGGAGATTTGACCGCATTGTAAATTTTGGCATTAAGAATCGGGTATAGGGTTTCGTTGATTAGGGTCGATTTGCCGCTTCCCGAAACGCCTGTAACTCCTATCATAAGCCCCAAAGGAATTTCTACATCAATATTTTTAAGGTTATTACCTGTGCAGCCAGAGAGTAAAACTCGCTTTCCATTACCAACTCTTCTTTTTTGGGGTACGGAAATTTGCTTTTCATGATTGAGATATTGTGCAGTTAGGGTTTTTTGTTTTTTAAGTGTTTCCGGATTTCCTTCAGAGATAATTTCACCACCGTTCTTCCCTGCCATGGGACCGATATCGATGATATGATCAGCGCGTAAAATCATGTCTTTGTCGTGTTCAACGACAATAACCGAATTTCCAATATCTCTGAGCGATTCCAGAGAGTTAATTAATTTTTCATTATCCCTTTGATGTAATCCAATGCTAGGTTCGTCTAAAATATAGAGCACCCCCACCAGCTGAGAACCAATTTGAGTAGCCAATCTTATGCGCTGTGCCTCTCCACCAGAAAGGGATTTAGAGGAGCGATTCAACGAGAGGTAGTTTAATCCAACATCGAGTAAAAACTGCAATCTCACCTTAATCTCTTTGATTATTTCAGAGGCTACATTGACTTCTTTGGCTGAAAGGTTTTCTTCCAAATTTTCAAACCACTGTTGAAGATCTCCCAAATCCAAGGCACTCACATCAGCAATATTTAAACCATTGATTTTAAAATTTAATGATTCTTGGTTGAGTCGGTCACCATTACAAACATTACATTGATTTTCATCCATATAGTTGAAAGCCCAACGTTTGATCCCAGCGGAATCTGTATTTTCAAATTGATGTTTTATAAAATTTTCAATGCCCTCATAATCAATTTTATAATCCCGAGTCACTCCCAAAACTTTAGAGCAGACCGAAAACTTTTCATATCCCCCTTTTAAAATAACCTCCATTGCATTGGGAGGAATTTTATTGATCGGGTCCGAAAGTGAAAAATTATACCGCTTGGCAATGACCTCCATCTGTCTGAAACCCCAATTGCTTTTCTTCTGTCCCAATGGGGAAATACCCCCATTTTCGATAGAAATACTGTCATCAGGAATAATTTTTTTTCTACTCACTTCAAATTGATTTCCCAAACCTTTGCAGTTCAAACACATCCCTTTTGGAGAATTAAAGGAAAAGGAATTGGGTTCGGGAAGCGCATAGGAGACACCAGAGGTAGGACACATGAGTTTTCTACTGAAATAGCGCAACTTATCTGTTTCAGCATCGATAAGAACCATAGATTCCTCGCCAAAATGCATGGCGGTTTTGATGGATTCATTGAGTCGTTTGAGGTTATTTTCCTCATTTTTTATTCTCAGTCTATCGACAATCAATTCGATATCATGGGTTTTGTAACGATCCAACTTCATTCCTGGACTGAGATCTAAAATCTCTCCATCCACTCTAACTCTCAAGAACCCCTGTCTGGAAAGCGTGTCAAACAACTCCCTGTAATGACCTTTTCTGGCTTTGATTAAGGGAGATAAAATAATGATTTTTTTATCAGAATATTCCTCTAAAATCAATTGAAGAATTTGATCATCGCTGTAATTAACCATTTTTTCTTGGGTCACATAACTGAATGCAGTCCCCACACGTGCAAATAGAAGACGGATATAATCATAAAGTTCAGTGATGGTTCCAACAGTGGATCGCGGACTTTTAGTGGTGGTTTTTTGTTCGATAGCGATAACAGGAGACAAGCCATCGATTTTGTCCACATCGGGCCTTTCCAAGTTTCCCAAAAACTGTCTGACATAGGACGAAAAAGTTTCCATATAACGTCGTTGTCCCTCTGCATATATCGTATCAAAAGCCAGTGATGATTTTCCTGAGCCAGAAAGCCCAGTAATGACCACTAACTTTTCTCTTGGTATTTTTAGGCTTACATCCTTGAGATTGTGTACCCTTGCTCCTTGAATTTCAATGCAGTTGTCTTTTTCTTTCATGGTTAATTTGCAAAACTAACAATTTAGTAGGCTTTATTTATCCTGTGTACATTGTTAATCTTATAATAAAATTCAATTAACGATTTTGGTTTCTATTTTAATAAATGCTCCTTTTTCTCAGCGACAAAATCAACAATTTCATCAAAAAACAAATAGAAGTCGTTTTCAATATCATAGTAATTGTTTTTCAAGTCCTTTATGGCCAAAGACATATCGATTGGGAATCGAGTTCGCTGTGACATTTGATAGAGAATCGTTTCTAAGCCCTCGAGCGAACGATAGGTAACAAACCAATTGTATTTTGTCAGAACAGGTAATATTTTTTTAGATGCTGGAGGAATAAGTTGGTTTGAATCGTTCATCGTACGGTAAAATTTTTGACTGAATTCCTCCAATGAATATCGATGAAACCGATGCCATTGTGCTGCCAAAACATGATCAAAAAACATATCCACAATCACCCTGCTGTAGTGGCGATATTTTGGAAACAACAAGCTGACATTTTTTCTAAACAAGGGGTGGAGATCGGTAAAATGATCTATATTTCGATGCAGTAAAATTCCCTTTTGTACTGCCTCGGGATAGTCCATATAAGCCTTTCCTTTGACGTGGTCTGCAATGAAATTACCAACGGATAAATCCCGATCTGCTCCCGATAAATAGGCATGAGCCAAATAATTCACTACTTTTTTATTTTAAAGTGAATGGAAGATATGGAAAACGAATGATTCATTTTTAAAAGCCTTCAAGCTTTTTTGACCTTTTTACTTTGGCCAGAAGTTATCATTATATTTGCGTATGACTTTAATCAAATCCATTTCTGGAATCAGAGGAACCATAGGAGGGAAAACCGCTGATAACCTTACCCCTGTTGATACCGTAATTTTTGCGGCAGCCTATGCCACTTGGTTAAAAAAAAACATAACATTAGATCATTACCGCGTAGTGGTGGGGAGAGATGCCAGGATTTCTGGAAGCATGATCCAAGGATTGGTAAATCAAACCTTGGTGGGCTGTGGTGTTGAGGTAATGGATTTAGGACTTTCTACCACCCCTACGGTGGAAATGGCTGTAACTCAGCACCAAGCACAGGGAGGTATCGTCATCACAGCCAGTCATAATCCATTGCAATGGAACGCCCTGAAGTTGTTGAATCACAAAGGAGAGTTTTTGAATGCATCTTCTGGTCAAGCCGTTCTGGAGATTGCCAAAAACAAAGATTTTGAATTTGAAGAAGTTGATCGATTGGGAAAAATACACCAGATTGGGGATGCCATCAAGGACCACATAGTTAAGATTTTGAACCTTCCGCTTGTCAATGTCGATGGTGTCAAAAAAATGAACTTTAAAGTCGTGGTGGATGCTGTAAACTCAACTGGAGGGATCGCCATCCCCCAACTTCTTAAATCCATGGGGGTTGAGGTAATTCCCATTTATTGTGATCCAACAGGATATTTTCTACACAATCCCGAGCCGTTAAAAGAGAATTTGACCGCACTCAGTGAAAAAGTGGTCAACGAAAAAGCCGATTTTGGTATCGTGGTGGATCCGGATGTGGATCGGCTGGCTTTTGTAGACGAAAATGGAGTTGTTTTTGGAGAAGAATACACATTGGTTGCCTGTTCGGATTATGTTTTGTCCAAAACCCCGGGAAATACCGTTTCTAACCTGTCTTCTACCCGAGCCTTGGCTGACATTACTGAGCAGCGGGGAGGAGCATACTTCTCCAGTGGCGTAGGCGAGGTAAATGTGGTCGAAAGGATGAAAGCCGTGAATGCAGTCATTGGAGGCGAAGGCAATGGCGGGGTGATCTATCCTGATTTGCATTATGGTCGCGACGCTTTGGTAGGTGTGGCTTTCTTTTTAAGTTTATTGGCTGAAAAAGACACCGCTGTATCCACTTTGAGGGCTTCCTATCCCAACTATTTTATGAGCAAGGCCAAAGTCAATCTCGCCGAGGGGATGGATGTAGATGCTCTACTCAAAAAAATAGAAGAAAAATATAATGAAGATCAACCCATTACCATTGATGGTGTAAAAATCGAGTTTGCTTCCTCATGGGTTCACCTTAGAAAATCAAATACCGAACCCATCATTAGGGTCTATACCGAAGCTGAAAGCGAAAAAGAATCAAAGGATCTGGCAGAGCGATTTTTAAAAGAAATTCAGACGATGGTTTAATCAGCAGGCGCCTTGTCGGCATGTTTGAACCGTTTGTGGGTCCAAAGGTATTGGGTGGGATCACAGTAAATATCTTGTTCCAACCACTCTGTAAAAGTATCCGTAATTCGGTGTCCTTCAGTTTTAGTGGGTTGATCGCTAATCAACTCAAAGGAAGCTTGATAATAACCTCTTTTTAAGCGTTTGATTTTGGCATAAACCACGCCAAAGTCAAATTCCTTAGCAACAACTTCTGCTCCCAAAAAAACAGGAACTTTTACCCCCAAAAAATACCTCCAGTAGGAATTGGGTTTGGGAAGGGGAGATTGATCACTGGCAAAGCCATAGATGGCCACCGTTCCATTTTGGTGCATTTTCTTAATGCTTTCAATGGCTCCATATCTTGAAAGCAAATTGGCTCGGTGTTTTTTTCTGATTTTGATAACGAGTTTATTAAAGTATCTATTCATAATGGGTGTGTAGATACCATAGCCTGGAGATTGGGTAAAATAGCCTATGGATAACATCCACTCCCAACTGGCATAGTGTCCACACATGATGATGGCACTCCTTTTTTCTTTTTCAAACTGTGTAAGAATATCAACGTTTTTGTAAACCATCCTTTTTTTCATATCCGATTCACTCATCTTGAAAGATTTAAAGGCCTCCAGTGAGATATCACACATGTGTTTGTAAAATCTTTTTTCAATCCATCGAAGTTCCTCATGCCCTTTATCAGGGAAGGCCTTTTTGAGGTTTGCCCGAACGGTTTTTTTTCGATATCCCAGTATATTGTAAATCACAAATCTCAGTACATCTGAAAAAATGTACAATACACGAAAAGGGATGGAAGCAATTAAATAAATAAAGGGGTAGGCAAGCAGGTAAACAACTTTTTGCAAGAGATATTTTTTCCAAAGATAGTATATTTGTTATTGAAAAAAAGCTAATATGCCCTCCCTTCCCACCGTAGTTATCGCACTCATTATTGCCAATGTTCTTGTATCCTTTATCGGATTTAAATATCCAGCTTTTTTCCAACGCTATCAGTTCCAAATGGCCAAAATTAAATCTGGCGATCAATTGCGTTTATGGACATCCGGCTTTTTACATGTGGATTTCAATCATTTGTTCGTCAACATGTTGTCTTTGTATTTTTTTGCAGGCCCGGTGGTTTATAACTTAGGAGAGCTGAAGTTTTTGGCTTTGTATTTTACCAGCTTGTACTTGGGCAATTACCTTTCCTATCTCTATCACAACAAAGAAGATAATTACACAGCGGTAGGGGCCAGTGGTGCTGTGTCTGGGGTGGTTTACAGTGCGGTCCTCTTGTACCCTGAGATGAAGATGATGCTGCTTTTTTTACCGATTCCACTCCCGGCCTATATTTTTGCTACGCTATACCTGATCTACACCTTGTACGGAATGAAAAAACAAAGAGATAACATAGGACATACAGCGCATTTTGGTGGTGCGGTAGCTGGATTAATCGCCACCATTGCCTTTCTTCCGAGTGTGTTGGTGAGTTCCGGATCTACACTCATCATTTTGATGAGCATATTAATTGTTGCAGCGTGGGTGTTTAGAAGGTTAAACTAAGAATTTAACCTATTTATTGGCTGAGCAATTCCTCTACTTTTTTCTCAAGCTCTTTTCCCCTGAGATTTTTTGCGATTATTTTACCGTTTTCATCCAAAATAAAAGTAGCGGGAATGGATCTTACCTGATAGGACTTGGCAATGGGTTCATTCCAATATTGTAGGTGCGATACATGTGACCATTGTAAGCCATCATCTTCTATGGCTTTCAACCAATTATCCTTACTTCTGTCGAGTGATACCCCAACAACATTTAAGCCTTTGGCTTTAAGTTTGTTATAGGTACGAACAAGGTTGGGATTTTCTACACGACAAGGACGACACCAGGAGGCCCAAAAGTCAACAATAGTAATTTTACCCAATTGATCGGTCAATTTGACCACTTGCCCCAAAGGACCGGGTCCTTCAAAATCGGGGGCCATTTGGCCTACCTCTGCCGGTGCAGCTGGAGCATTGATGATTTCATACAGTCTTTTTCCCACGTTACTGTTTTTGATTCGGTCGGTAAAGCTGTCAAAAAGGGGCTTTCCCTCCTCGTTGGTCATTTGTTTGGTCGATATAAACCGTTCCAGTATCAGAACCGAGACATAGGAATTAGGATTGCTTTTCACAAAATCAACTTCATAACTTTTTATTTGTTGCTGAACATCCAAGTATTGCTCTTGGAGATCCGCAGCCAGCAGCGTATCACGAGATATATTAGCCTGTTGAAGGTCTCTGCCAATGCCATTCATGGAATTGACAAATGCTTTGGTTTCGATTTTATATTTCATAAAGGCATCATTGGAGACGGTTCCGATTGCCTGAGAACTCATTAAACTGTCTTTGTACAAAGAAACCTTAATACTGCCAGATTCAACGATAAAAGGAAAGTTTCCTCTGAGACTTTGAACTGAAAAAAAGTTAACATCGGGGCTTTCCACCACTCCACTCATTTGGAAATTTCCACCCATCAAAGCAGCAGAGTCTATGATCATAGGCTGTTGGTTGGCATCTGCCACCACTCGATACACCATGCTACCGTCTTTGAGATCCACAGCACCATCAATTTTAAACTCACCGGAAGGGGTTGAGCAGGCTTTGATAAATAGGGTAAGAACTAAAAAAAACAGTAAATTCTTCATTTAGCTAAATTAAAACAAAATTCTTTTACATTCTAAATAAGCTTTCATATATTGATTATGTGGTTACAAATAATAGATCAAAGTTATTCTACCGATTAATTGATGTCAAAAACCGATTTTAATGCTTTAGAAGGAGTCAGTGTAAAAACAGACCCATTGTACCGTCAATTGTACGCTACAGATGCCTCTGTTTATAAAATCTATCCGGAGGGGGTATGTTTTCCTGCCAACCGTGAGGATATAGTAGTATTGGTTCATTTTGCACGTGAGAAAGGAATCCCGATAATTCCTAGGGCGGGAGGCACCTCCCTTGCTGGACAGGTGGTTGGTAAAGGCTTGATCGTAGATGTATCAAAACATTTCAATCAAATTATCCATTTTGATGCGGAAGCCAAATCCGTAACCGTGGCACCCGGCATTGTTCGTGATGAACTCAATGATTTTTTGGCGCCACATGGATTGTTTTTTGGCCCTAACACTTCAACCTCCAATCGTTGTACCATAGGAGGTATGACGGGAAACAACTCCTCCGGAACCACTTCAATACAATATGGCGTGACCCGTGATAAAGTTTTATCGCTGGAGTGCGTTTTATCCGATGGCTCCATCGTAACTTTTGAAAAACTAAACGATCGACAATGTCGTGAAAAAGAAAAACAAGAAGATTTGGAGGGCGAACTCTACCGATTTTTTAGGGAAAAACTCAACGACCCGGATCTCCAAAAGAGCATACTTTCAGAATATCCCCAAGCTTCAGTTCACCGCAGAAATACTGGGTATGCGCTGGATGTACTGTTGGAGGGTTTTGTTGATTCAGAAAATACGGGGTTCAACTTTTCCAAATTACTCACCGGGAGTGAGGGGACATTGGCTTTCGTCACCTCCATCACCTTGGCTTTGGATGATCTTCCGCCCAAAAAAGGGATAATGGTTGCAGCTCATTTCGATACTATTTCGAAATGCCTAAATGCAGTAGCCCCACTAATGCAACATCCCCTTCATACGTGTGAGATGATGGACAAAACCATTTTGGACTGTACCAAAAACAACAGGGCACAAGCAAAAAACAGGTTTTTTATAAAAGGCGATCCTCAGGGCATTTTGATGCTCGAACTCCGTGCTGATGATCCCGACCTATTGGATCAACAACTGGCTGAATTGATCAAAACCTTGGAGGAATCTGGTCTTGCTTATGATTACGCTATTCTTAGAGGAGCAGAAATAAAGCAGGCTTTGACCCTCAGGAGTGCCGGACTGGGATTGTTGGGAAATATAATCGGTGACGAGAAGGCCGTTGCTTGTATTGAGGATACTGCCGTTCCTGTAGATCAATTAGCAGATTACATAGCGGAGTTTACCACCTTAATGGAACAGTTTGACCAACAACCCGTTTATTACGCCCATGCCGGTGCTGGAGAATTGCATTTACGACCCATTCTCAATTTAAAAAAGAAAAAAGGGGTAAAAGATTTTAAAGCGATCACCACCGCCGTTGCCCATTTGGTCAAAAAATACAGGGGCTCAATGAGTGGTGAACACGGAGACGGGATCGTTCGTTCGGAATATATTCCTATGATGTTGGGTGAGAAAAACTACCAACTTATCGAAAGTATCAAGCAATTGTTTGACCCTTACGGCATTTTTAACCCAGGCAAAATAGTGGCCGCCCTTCCCATGGATCAAAACCTGCGGTATGTTCCTGATCGTAAAGAACCGAAGGTGGAAACTTTCATGGATTTCAGCAGTGATGAAGGCCTACTGAGGGCCACTGAAAAATGCAATGGCTCTGGTGACTGTCGCAAAACCACCTCCGACGCTACTCTTTGTCCAAGCTACCGCGCCACGAAAGATGAAAAAGACAGTACCCGTGGTAGGGCCAATGTATTACGGGAGGTCCTAACAACATCCGACTCCCAAAACCCTTTCGATAATCCACAAATCAAGGAAGTAATGCAGTTGTGCATTTCCTGCAAAGCCTGTACTTCTGAATGTCCCAGTAGCGTTGATATGGCCACCTACAAGGCCGAGTTCCTCTTTCAGTATCAAAAAGCTCACCCAGCCTCGCTTAGGGATCGATTGTTCGCCTATAATGGCCTATTGAGTAAAAGGCTACAACCCATTCGACTTTTTCAGAACACTGTTTTTAAAACCCCTTTTCTTGGGAATTTAATCAAAATCACCTTGGGGATTGCGAAGCAGCGTACTTTGCCCCAATTGCACGCAGCTTTGGATAAAAGATTGATGAAAAAAAAGAAAACCCAATCGGAGCGGGAGGTTTATCTATACCTCGATGAGTTTACCAATTATTTGGACGTCAAGCTAGGAGAGGAGGCTTTTGAACTCCTATCTCGCTTGGGTTATCGGGTGTTAATCCTCCCTTCCACAGAAAGTGGACGTGCCTATGTCTCCAAAGGCTTTTTGAAGCAAGCCAAGGCCTGTGCCAACCGCAATGTAGCCTTGTACAAAGACCTGATTTCATCTGAAGTTCCTCTTTTGGGGGTCGAACCCTCAGCCCTATATACTTTTAAAGATGAATACCTAAAACTGGCTGACGATAAAACCAATGCCCAAGAACTGGCAAAAAACTGTTTTTTAATTGAGGAATTTATCGCCCGAGAGATTGATCATGGCTACATCACCAGCAAGGATTTTACTGAAGACCCAAAAACCATAAAGATCCACGCCCATTGCTATCAAAAATCATTAGGCAACCCTGCCGATACCTTTAAAATGCTCAATTTGCCGAAAAACTACAAAGTTACCCTTTTGGCAACTGGCTGTTGTGGTATGGCTGGTTCTTTTGGATATGAGGCCGAACACTACCAAATCAGTCAAAAAATAGGAGAGGAACGTCTCTTTCCAGCCATCAGGAAAATGGAGGCAGAAGCAGGGATTGCTGCCAATGGAACCAGTTGCCGGCACCAAATCCTAGATGGCGCCAATCGAGAAGGAAAACACCCCGTTTCACTATTATACCAAGCCTTAAATTAATTTTTTTAAACCAAAAGTAATGAACTTCCCCATGTTAGATTGTGATTACCCGATAACCAAAGATCAAATTGAATTCTATCGTACAAATGGATTCATAAAATTGATAAATATATTTGATGCTCCCACATTGAACTATTTTGGTGATTTGATCAGCAAAAAAGTAGCCCAAAAAACAGCCGATATTTCTGCGCTCTCAAAAAGAGACACCTATGGTAATGCTTTTTTGCAAATCTTTAATCTATGGACGGAGAGTGAGGAAATCAAAAAGTTTGTTTTTTCCAAGAGATTAGCAAAGATTGCCACTGCGTTAATGGAGGTAAAGGGAGTAAGGATGTATCACGACCAAGCCTTATTCAAAGAAGGGAACGGGGGCTTTACCCCCTGGCATGCCGATCAGTACTATTGGCCATTGACCAGTGACAAGGCCATCACCGCTTGGATACCATTGCAAAAAATAGATGCCGATATGGGGCCATTGGAATTCAGTGCTGGCAGTCAAAAAATCATTGAAGGAAGATCCCTCGCCATCAGTGATGAAAGTGAGAAAAAAATAGAACAAAAACTAAGGGTTAGAGATTTTAAAAAGGTATCAGAACCCTTTGATTTGGGCGAAGTCAGTTTTCATTCGGGTTGGATTTTTCACCGTGCTGGACCCAATACCACCAAAAAAGTTAGGAAAGTAATGACCGTCATCTATATGGACAAAGACATGAAGCTCAAGTCCCCAGAAAACGAAGGACAAGTGAACGACTGGAAAACCTGGTGTCCGGGTGCCAAAGTGGGAGCGGTTATCGAAACGGCTCTGAACCCTATATTACATAAACAATAGCTTTAGATGAATATTATTAAGTTACTAAAATTTAATTATTTAATAAAAAGTAAACTATATCAAACCCCTACACTTAAACGACTGAATGAGCAGGGAAAAGAGGGGGAGCACATGGTTCGGGCTTTCTCAAAAACCACAGGCAATCCATCCCCAGAAACCCTTGCTGTATTTGAGGAATTAGAAGCTTTTAGAGCAGAACTCAAGGAGGATCAGCGTACCATATTCTTTAAAGAAATTGGCTCAGATACAGCAATGACCGTAGCCGAAGTGGCAAAAAAGGCAGCCTCCCCTGAAATTTGGGCCCGTTTTTTTTACCATTTGACCCAAACAACTACTGTTCAAAATGTTTTGGAAATAGGCACTAATTTAGGAATTTCAGGGCAGTATTTTCTAAAAGGATTGACTTCAAAAATAGACAGCCAATTCATTACCCTTGAAGGGGTAAAGGACCTTTGTGAAATTGCCAATACCCGTTTTACCACCCTTTCCTCCGGACAAGATTTTGAAGTAGTACATGGATTATATGACCAAACATTAATAGATTTAGTTAATAAAGACATTTTATTTGATTTAGTTTTTATCGACGGGAACCACTGCTACGAAGCCACCTTGAAATACTTTGATATGCTCAAACCCAGACTTTCCAAGGGTGCCCTGGTTATTTTTGACGACATCCATTGGAGCAGTGGAATGCGGCGGGCGTGGCGTGACATTTGTACGCAAAAAGGCATACGCTTTACCGTCAACTTTTTTAAATTGGGTATTGCTGTATATGACCCAAGGGATCAAGCAGGTTCCCAAGCGGATTATCAACTATTTATTTCTACTTGAGTGATCTGAGCCACAGCCTCCGGCCTAATCAAAACTTTCCCATTATATTTGCATTTTAAAACTTTATGTCAGGAAATAAATTCGGAAAACTGTTTCAACTCACCACATTCGGGGAGTCTCATGGCCCGGCCATTGGCGGGGTGATCGACGGCTGTCCTTCGGGAATCGAATTGGACAAAGAAGCCATACAAAGAGATCTCGACCGAAGGAAACCCGGCCAATCCGCCATCGTTACCCAAAGAAAGGAGCCCGATGAAGTTGAATTTTTTTCCGGGATTTTTGAAGGCAAAACCACTGGTGTCCCCATTGGTTTCGCTATTTTTAATACCAATCAAAAATCGAGAGATTACGATCACATCAAAGACCAATACCGCCCATCTCATGCCGATAAGGTCTATGACGACAAATACGGCGTGAGAGACTATCGTGGTGGTGGTAGGAGTTCTGCCAGAGAGACAGCCAGCAGGGTAGTGGCCGGTGCCATTGCCAAGCAGTTTCTCCCTGACGTCAAATTCACCGCCTATGTGTCTGCAGTAGGAGAAATACAAATGGATAAATCCTACCAAGATGTAGATTTTGATACCATAGAAAAAAACCCTGTTCGTTGTCCAGACCCTCAAAAAGCATTGGAGATGGAGGAATACATAAAAAAAATTCGAAAAGAGGGAGATACCGTAGGGGGAGTCATCAGTTGTGTGATCCAAAATGTCCCTCCTGGGTTGGGTGAGCCTGTTTTTGACAAACTCCATGCCGAATTGGGCAAGGGCATGCTTTCCATCAATGCTGTAAAGGGTTTTGAGTATGGCAGTGGTTTTGCTGGTGCTTCCAAACGAGGCAGCAATCACAACGATTTATACAATGCTGACGGCACCACCCAAACGAACCACTCCGGAGGAATTCAAGGAGGGATTTCCAACGGTATGGACATCTATTTTAAGGTGGCGTTTAAGCCGGTAGCGACCATCATGCAATCCCAGAAAACAATCAACAACAGAGGAGAAAGTGTTGAAATGCAAGGCAAAGGCCGCCACGATCCCTGTGTGGTACCGCGAGCAGTTCCCATTGTAGAAGCTATGGCTGCGCTAGTCTTGGCAGATTTCACCTTGCTCAACCGAGCGGTTAAAAAATAATCCATGAAAAAAATCCCACTGCACTGGAGCATACTGTTAGGCATGATTCTCGGTGTTGGGGTGGGTGTTGTTTTTACCACATTTGAGGCGGGGCCCAAATTCATCTCCGATTGGGTAAAACCCTTTGGCACCATTTTTATCAATGCCCTTAAACTCATCGCAATGCCTTTGATATTGGGCTCCTTGATCAAAGGGGTTTCTGACCTAAAAGACATTTCCAAGCTCTCCTTGATGGGAGGGCGTACCATAGGCATCTACCTCATGACCACCATCGTAGCGGTGATGATCGGTTTGGTGATGGTCAACACCCTTAAACCCGGCAACAGCATCAGTGAGAGCAACCGCCAGGAACTGGTGCAAGCCTATCAGTCCGATGCAGCCGAAAAACAAGCCGTGGCTCAAAAACAAAAAGACGCAGGACCACTACAGGCACTGGTGGATCTGGTTCCCGATAACATATTTAAAGCCACAACAGAAAACGGCAATATGCTGCAAGTCATCTTTTTTGCTTTGTTTTTTGGGATTGGGCTGATCCTAATCCCGGCTGAAAAATCAAAGCCGGTCAAAGACTTTTTCGACGCCTTTAACGAGGTGATTCTTAAATTGATCGATCTGATCATGCTGGTGGCACCCTATGGTGTTTTTGCCTTATTGGCGGCCTTGGTGGTTGAATCCCCCAGCTTGGATTTATTCCGTGCCTTGGGCATGTACGCCCTCACTTTGGTGATTGGTTTGGCTTTGATGGGGCTATTCTACCTGCTGTTGGTTCGTTTGTTTGTAAAATTTAAGCCCAAAAAATTCATTCAGGGCATTGCACCGGCACAGTTGCTGGCTTTTTCCACCAGTTCCAGTGCGGCCACCTTGCCCGTTACCATGGAAAGGGTAGAGGAGCATCTGGGGGTGGATGAAGAAGTTGCAAGTTTTGTTTTGCCCATTGGAGCCACTATCAATATGGACGGCACCAGTCTGTATCAAGCGGTGGCAGCGGTATTTATAGCACAGGCTTTTGGAATGGACTTGAGCTTGAGTACCCAACTGGGGATCATTCTTACAGCGACACTTGCCTCTATAGGTTCTGCAGCAGTACCCGGAGCAGGGATGGTAATGTTGGTGATTGTTTTGGCACAAGCGGGCATACCCGAAGCTGGGTTGGCACTGATCTTTGCCATCGACCGACCCCTTGATATGTGCCGAACCGTGGTAAATATAACCGGAGACGCCTCCGTTTCTATGATGGTGGCCAAAGCTGTGGGGAAACTGCATAAACGTCCCAAAGAAAAGAAATGGGACGATTACTATCCTAAGAAGTGAAGTACGTTCATTGGGTAATATTCCAAATTCTGGTATTTAATAAAAAAATAATAGCTTAGCCCCCTAAGCCCAAATCTTTAGCACTTTTGAAAAATCCAGCCTTTAAATTTCAGATGCCGAGGTAAAAAATGTGGAGGATATTGGTTTTATTTGGAAGCCGTTATATCATCTATAAATATGTTTAGTAATTAAATTAGACTCGAGCGTAAGTCCTATAAACAAATAGCAATTCTTCTTTAATCCAAAAAACGGGTCTGTTGTTCTTTATCGGGAATAAAGCATTGAGGATAAGGTTTTCCAAAAACAAATCTATTTTTGGCAATTCCCTTATAGATCCAGTCGGTAAGGTGGTAGGGGAGTATTTGAAACAACAAGCCCAAACGAAAAGCGCCACCCAATGTTTTGAGAATCCCAAAAACCGCTCGGGAGGCAACAAAATAGCGATCGTCTTGAACCAAAACTATACTATCGGGGACTTCCAAGCCTTCTTTTTTAAAAAAAGCAGTTGCATTGCTACCCGTTAGGGGAGCAAAACGAAAAACGGATTTCTTATCAAACTTAATCAGGAATCGAACCCAAAAATGGCAAAAGGGACAGTGGCCGTCATAAAGCAGTAGGGGAGTGTTCATTGGGCAATTTCCAATTGATCCAGGCTAACCTGAGTAGTAAACAAGCCATAGTTAACAATGGCCTTTTGCTTTTCGATGGCATCAATACTACCTACTGATTTTCCGTCCAACATCCTCACTTTATCACCCACTTTGAGGGTTACCTTAGGTCGGGGTGGAGGGGTAGGCTGGGATTTCTTTTGTTTCTTTTCCTTTCGGATCTTTTCTATTTTTTGGTTCACCTCCTGGGCCACTACTTTCTTTAGCTGACGGTCTTTTTTGGCTTGGGCAGCAGTTTTGCGTTTGCGCTTGGCATTTTCTGATTCCACCAAACGTAATAGCTCGGCGATCAAAGGTCTTTTTTTGTTGTTTTGGAAAAAACGCTCTGCCAAATCGTTGAGTTTGTTCCCCAAAACAATCATCCTTTGGTTGTGATCAAAAAGTTCCTGGTAATTGACCAACTTGGATTTTAATTTTTCATTGAGTTTTTCCAAACGCTCGGATTCATTTTCAAACTTATTTTCTTTTTCTTTTAGTGATTTTCCGGTTTTGGCCATCTCGTGCCTTTCCTTTTGCATCCTGGCAATGGTAGCATCAAAACGGACTTTTCCCCTTTCAATTTTCTTTTTTGCCCTGTTGATCAGGCTAAAAGGAATGCCGTTTTTTTGGGCCACCTCAAAGGTAAATGAGCTCCCGGCCTCTCCGAGGATCAATTTAAAAATGGGTTCCAAGGTTTTGTTGTCAAACTGCATGTTGGCGTTGATCATGGCGGGTTGTTCGTCCGCCAAAAGCTTAAGATTGGCGTAGTGGGTAGTGATCAAACCAAAGGAATTGCGTTCGTAAAAGTCCTCTAAAATGACCTCGGCCAGTGCTCCTCCCAATTCGGGATCAGAACCAGTTCCAAATTCATCGATCAAAAACAAGGTTTTGTCATCGCATTTTTTGAGAAAACCTTTCATGTTTTTTAGGCGATAAGAATAAGTACTGAGATGGTTTTCGATGGATTGATTGTCGCCAATATCAGTGAGTATGCTGTCAAACCAACACACTCGGCTTTTTTCATGAACCGGGATCAAGATACCGCTTTGAAGCATCAGTTGGAGGAGGCCCACTGTTTTAAGGGTGATACTTTTTCCTCCGGCATTGGGCCCAGAAATGACAACGATCCTGCTTTGGGGATGCAAATGAATGTCTTGGGGAAAGGTCTTTTTACCCTCCAATTGATGGGTGCGATAGAGGATGGGGTGGTAGGCATTTTTAAGCTCCAGCTCTTGTTGATCCGAAAAAACAGGCAGTAACGCATTGATTACCTGAGCATATCGTGCCCTTGCAAAAATGGTATCCAAATGGATCAAATAACTTTGATAATGCTTGATCAAATCCAAGAGCGGTCTAAGAAAATCAGTCAATTGACTTAGGATTCTTTTGATCTCTTCTGTTTCCTCAAAAACAAGGTTTTGAAGTTCCCTCGAAAAATTCAGTGTGGCTTCGGGTTCAATAAAAACAATGCTTCCGGTTTTGGAGCTGCCCATAATGCCTCCTTTGACCTTGCGGCGATGCATGGCTTTGACCGCCAATACCCGCTTATTTTCAAACACCGATTCCCGAATATCATCAAGATAATCGAGATTTTGATAACGGGTTAATGCTTTGTTAAAACTTTGAGCGATTTTTCCTTTTAAAGCTTGGATTTGCTTTCTCAGACTGAAAAGTGTCTCCGATGCATTGTCACGAATCTCTCCAAATCGATCGATCACATTGTCAATTTCCTTTTTGATTTCGGTATTGATCCCGATTTCGTAACCCAACTGCTGCAATGTGGGGTAGTAGGTCTTGAATTTGTGTAGAAACTTCAGCAGTGTGTTGACAGTAAGAGAAGCTGCGGCTATGTTTCTAAAGGCATTGATTTCCAACACACTGTTTTCAATTTTCAGTAGCTGGAAGGCTGTAGATAGGTCCTCAAAGCCATGATTGGGAATCCTGTTGTCATTGTCGAAAGAGGCTAAATATTCAGAAACTGCCCTGAGTTCAGGCAGTAAGGTATTTTGATCGGGGAGTGGGGCGAGTGCTTCACAAGCAAGTTTTCCCATGGGGGTAACCGCAAAATCTGCAATTTGTTCGGTGACCCTATAAAATTCAAGGTCTTCCAATGTTTTTTTTGGGAGATGCCCCATCTATTTCTCTAAATTAGCAGTACAAAATTAAGAATTCGTGGCGGTAAGCATACATCCCCATTGGGAAAATCTCTTGCAGGAGGCATTTGAAGCACCCTATTTTCAGCAACTCATCGGTTTTGTCAAATCGGCCTATGGTTCCAACCGCTGTTACCCCCCGGGAAAGCTGATCTTTAATGCTTTTGACTTATGTCCCCCCGGACAAACAAAGGTAGTGATCTTGGGTCAAGATCCCTATCATGGCCCCGGACAGGCCCACGGACTTTGCTTTTCTGTACCAGAAGGGGTGTCGAATCCACCTTCATTGGTTAATATTTTTAAGGAATTAGAGAAAGACCTGGGGATCCCTTATCCCAAAAGTGGTGACCTGACCCCTTGGGCCAAACAGGGGGTGTTGTTGCTCAATGCCACTTTAACGGTTCAGGCCCATAGTGCGGGGAGCCATCAGAAGAAGGGCTGGGAAACCTTTACGGATCATGTGATTCAAACCCTTTCCGAGCGTTTTCAGGGGATCGTATTTTTATTGTGGGGTGGTTATGCCAAGCAAAAATCAAAATGGATTGATACCCAAAGACACAGCGTGCTTACCTCCGGACATCCTTCTCCCTTAAGTGCCAATAGGGGATATTGGTTTGGAAATGGTCATTTTTCCAAGACCAATGATTATTTGACAGCACAAGGGAAAGTACCCATAGATTGGACTTTATAGCTCAACCTCCAATGCGCTTGACCGCATGACCCATAGACTCCAGCTTTTCAATGATTTGATCCCTGTAATTCCCTTGAATAAGGATTTCACCATTTTTAATGGTACCACCGGTATTAACAGTCTGTTTAAGGATTTTGGCCAGCTCCTTAAGGTTTTCGGGTTCTCCTTCAAAACCTTTGATCAAAGTCACCACTTTTCCAGCTCTGCCTTTTTTACTGAAATGAGCTTCTAAGTATTGTTTTGTGAATTCGTTTTCCGTTTCCGCTGTGGGTTGTGGATCAGGTGCCAGTCCGTCAAATTGGATGTGAGCTAAATCAGAAAGACTGTTCAGTTTCTTGCTCATGAAGGATTTTATATTATTTCCTACAATAATAGCAATCTATACTGATGATACAATACTCCACTTTTTATTTTTCCATAAATTTTCTACATATATAGAGTAGTAGTGTTGTTAAAACTGAACATATTTATTTTACATAATATTAATTATAGAAAATATAAAAATCAAAACCAGTGATAAGAAAGTGGTTATTTATTTATGAAAAAGCCTTTTAATAAGGCTAGAGCGCTAATTCCAACCAATGGAATGATGCCATATTTAATTAGGTTTTCAAAAAGAATATTTTCTTTTAAGGGAGAATAAACATAAACAATCAACAAGATTCCGGCAATGATATGAATCCATCGGAAAAGATTTCTTTTTTGTCGTGCTTTCATTTAATACGAGAATTTAGTGGGTTTGAATTAGAACCTTCTTAAAGCTTGATACCGAGACCTAGTTTAAATACCCAATAAAAAGACTCACCGATGTCCAACCATCCGATTTCACCTATGAAACCGACATTATTGGTAAAGGCATATCGACTGCCCAAATGAACTTCACTGCTAAAGGTATTTGCATCAAAGCCTAAAAAATTCTCTCGGTTTTGATTGATATCGAAATCCAATCGGTTGAGTCCAAAATCCAATCCAGTATAAACGCTCCATGGATCCGTATTCACCATATAATAGTTAACCCGAAGTCCATACCCCATCATGGAGAGCTGAGTATTAAGTTTGGTGGATTGATCAACTTCAGAAATTTTAAAATAACCGTAGTAGACTCCTATAGAATATCCTTTACCAAGAGGATATTCCAACAAGGCATGGATTTGATAATCGTTTCTGTACTTAAATTAACATTGACACGTTTGGATTCAAGCGTTTGTGAAAGTGCCAAACAGGAATATAAAACAAAAGAGATTAAAAAAATATTTCTCATGCGGATTTGGGTTTGATATTGTTCTTCTAAATTAATTAAAATAGAAGCAAAAAAAAATGAATTAATAACTACTGCATTGAAAACGGTTAATTCTGCAATTTTAAAAAAGACGCAAAAAAAGTGATTGGTTACTCTCTTTGCCTTGAAAATCCTTTACAAATTATATTTTTTGATCAAAACCTGAAATAACATAGGAGCATTTTTTGGCTTTTTGGTGAGCATTAGCGACATGGCACCATCTAAAATCAACATAAGGGCGCCTGCTTCGGTATTAGCATCGGAGACCCCCAAGGCTTTAAAGGCGGTAATGACCTTATTTTTAACGCGATCTAAAGAATTTAACTGTGGCATTTCAATTTGCCACCCCAAGCTGTAATACAGCTTCCAGAAATCTTTTTGATCCAGATCCATATTGAACGGAAGACTGATCACATGTTTAAGTATTACTTTAGGGTGTGTGAGCTCTTCAATCGATAAAATGGTTTTTTCGAGCCTTTCCTCTCCCCTTTTTAGTAAACTTTCCAAAAGCCCCATCTTGTTTTTAAAATGTCGGAAAATCAAGCCCTCTGAAACCCCAGCTTTTTGGGCAATGGATCGGGTAGAAACGGCATTGAACCCTTCATTTGCAAACAATTGAATGGCACTGTCCAATATATTTTTTTGCTTTTCTGTCATAAGTGAGTAATTACTACAAAAATAATTTTTTTCATTTTACAAAAGCTTGAAATTTTCCGACTTTATATAAAATTTTGTACCTTAAGTTAATTAATTTTATATAATGAAAATCCAATCTTCGCTATCAATTACTTTTTGCGTCGTCTCCTTTCTTATCGCGTTAGGATGTGATCAGCGTACCGTCAATTCCTCTCTCCAATCGTCGACTGAGCCAGAGGTGATCGCCTACTATTCCGGCGGAAAAGATGCGATTGATCAACATGACCTTCAGGGCGTTTCTCAATTGATCTATAGTTTCTTGCACCTAAAAGGAAATGAATTGGCCATTGACAACACGGCCGACAGCCTCACCTTAATGCACCTAACCGGATTAAAAAAAAAATATCCCCAATTAAAAGTATTGGTGTCTTTAGGTGGTTGGGGCGGTTGCAAAACCTGCTCTGATGTGTTTTCGTCTCCACAAGGCCGAAAGGACTTTGCTGAATCAACAGCCCAGATCATTGCTGATTATAATGCCGATGGTATTGATTTGGATTGGGAGTATCCTGTAGTTCAAGGATCCCATGGTCACCCTGTAAGAAAAGACGACAAAGATAACTTTACTGAGCTGGTCAAAGCCCTTAAAAAAGAAATGCAGCCGAATGATATCTTGAGTTTTGCTGCCGGGGGTTTTCCCGCCTTTATGGAGCAATCGATCGATTGGGCAGCGGTAATGCCGCTGATCAGTCATGTCAACATTATGAGTTATGATCTTTATAATTCAAAGAAAACGGGACACCACACCCCCCTCTACTCCAACACTTCTGAGTCGCGTTCCACCGATCGCTCCGTGCAATACCTTCTCAGCATTGGGGTTCCTGCCGACCAAATCGTTATTGGTGCTGCTTTCTATGGGCGGATTTGGGAAAATGTTCCCGACCAAAACAATGGACTGTTTCAACCTGCTCAATTCAAACGTGCCATTGGTTACAAAAACTTTGATCGTTTGGAGCCTGGATATGAATTTTATTGGGACGATGTGGCCAAAGCTCCCTATTGCTACCATCCCGAAAAAAAGCTATTCCTCTCTTTTGACGATGCCCGATCCATTACTTTAAAAACCCAATATGCTATGGAAAATAAATTGAAAGGAATCATGTTTTGGGAATTGGCCAATGACCGACCTAATAATGGTTTACTCAAAGCCATGGTAAAGGCTTCACAATCCTCCGAATAATTTTTTATCATAGCAAAATTTCTTAACTTGGGTTAAAACCCAAATCATGAAAAAAAGAGAACCCGTGCGGCATATCATGTCGCACCAGCCTTTTAGCCTACAAATGAACAAGGGACTTCACGAGGCAGAAAAAATTTTTAAAAAACACAAAATCAGACACCTTCCCGTTGTTGAAGGGGATCAAATCAAAGGCATCCTTAGCCTTACGGATCTAAATCGCATCAGTTTTGTCGATGCTTATAATCCACAACAAGATACGCTCGATCCCTCGGTATATTCACTTTTTACGCTGGATCAAGTGATGGCCAACAACCCAGTAACGGTAGATCCCAATACCCCCATACTGGAAGTGGCCGAATTGTTTTCAAAAAGTGAATTTCACTGTGTTCCCGTCGTCGAAGACGGTGCCTTGGTGGGAATTGTTACCACTACAGATTTGATTCGTTTTTTGATCGATCAGTATTAATCAGTGCCATTTCAAGTGTTGATAAAAATGTGAAAAACAGCCGCTCCATGATTCAGCGGGCTTGCTCATCAGTTTGTAATTTTAATAAAACCATAAACGATGAACGACCGTCCGAATGATATCAAACGCATCCGTCCCGAGATAGGTAAAGCCAAAACCTTTGATCAAATGGGATTTGAGGAACGCTTCCAAAACAATACCCTCCGGCCCATACTCAAACTACAAAACCCGCTGTTGCTCTCCGTTTTTCAAAACTATATCGTCAAACACAAAGGGGTCTTTTATGAGCTTTCCATTGAAAAAAGATTAGCTTATATCGAAAATGCACTATACAAGGATCAAAAATTCAGAAATGCCCTCAAAGGAATGATCATTGGCCTATTTACGGTAGCAGAATATGAAGCCTATACCCAAGCTTCCTCCTCTCTCAACAAGCGGATGATCCATATGTTAATGAGCCGACTTAAGGATCAGGTACAATATTTTGAAGTAGCCGTTGCAGAGTAATAAATTTAATTATTTGCTACAACAATATTTGTTTGAACTGATACAACCTTTGATTTGTAATTTAAGGAAACAGCTTATTTCGATCTCATCTATGGAGTTTAGTAAGGTTTTTCCTACGATTAGATTCAAAAAAAACATTTATATAAATTCCCAATAATTGTTTTTGGGACGTATTAAAATACAGTTGGAGTCGAATCTCCTTGGTCCTACATCCTTTCAAATAAATTTAGGGAGCCTGAATTTTCTCATCATCGCAGGTTTGAGATAGTTTTAGATTAATATTGCGATACAATTCAATAACCTCAAATCTATTTTATCCATGAAAAAAAATCTACGCCTTACCTATTTGTTTTTGTTCTCCATTCTTATTTATTCCTGTAGTAAGGAAGAAAGTTCAAAAACAACCGAAAAGCTTAAATACAAAGCAACCCAATTGCCCGAAGATATCAACAAACTATTTGATGTCAGAGGAGAATCATCGGCAGACACGGTATGGGTCTATCTCCAAGGGGGACCGGATCAGAAAAAAAACCTCGAACTGGAGGACGGATCAGATGATGGTAAAGAATTTGACTTTTTTCTAGACGACCTTAGGGTATACCCTTTACAGGCGCAACACCTGAACACCGATCTTTTCAATTACACCGATTTTAATTACGAATACTCCGTAAAAGAAAACAATACTGCGGTAAAAGTGGTTAAAAAAGTAATTCAGCATTTTAAAGATCAAGATAAAGTAGTCTATCTGATTGGTCATTCATACGGAGCTTTTATGGTACAAGAGTTTCTCAAGGAGCACGGAAACTTATCTCATGCCAGCGCAGTATTGAATTGTCGTTTGGATATGGACGAGGTTGTTTGGAAAAGAGGGCAAAATGGAAAAGCTTATGTATTTGACAGTTCCGGAAAAAACCCTAAAGAACAAGACTTAACGAATCCCCCACCTGGAGCCAACTTGCAGCAAGCTCAAAATAGCGCAATTCTAGCAAGTGGATTGGGAACTACACGTTATACTAAGGCGCTAAAAGATGTAGATCTCTCAAAAACAATTTTTTATGGTAATTCGGGTGATGATGCAGTAGGACGATGGAGTGAGGCAGAAATAAATTTTTTAAAAAGCAAGTCAACACAATATTTTTATAATTCAGGGGGGCATAGCGAGGTTTTTGACTATGAAAGTATGAAAAGGTTAGTTTCGGAACTGATAATGCTCGATAAATCAGAATGAGAATCAATCAAGTAAGCTTTCTCCATTAAGATCTGTGGTAAGCACGCTGCTCATATAATCAAAAAAGGGACGAATGTTTTGAAAATGTGCGTCGATAAGCTCAATAAAATGAGGAGCAAAGACTTCTTGATCCGAAAAGTTTTTAATAAAAACGTATTGTTTCTTTTTAATCAAATCAATATTGGGGTGTTCTTTAGAAAAACCCTTTGGGGAGGTCTTGACCTGATCTCCTGAGAGATTGCCCCAAAATTTTTTAAAGCTAGCATCAGCCATAATTGTTCTTAGTTCATCGCCATCCAATTCCAGTTCTTTGCGAATACGAAAAAGATCTTCTGGATTCGGTGCCCAAAAACCTACCCCCAAAAAACTGTTTTCAGGTTCTAAATGAATATAATACCCCCCTCTAAGGGCAGGTTTTTCTCGATGAAAAGCAATGCCAAAATGATTTTTATAAGGCAATTTGTTCTTGGAAAAACGAACATCACGATAGATCCTAAACATCTTGGCTTTTTCGATCTTGTCGTAGTTTTGCAGTTTTTCCTCTACGGCCTTCATAAACAGCTTTACCTCGGCCTCCAAGTTTTTAAATTCAGCCTTATTGTCGAGAAACCAATCTCGGTTGTTGTTTTGCTTGAGTTTGGAAAAAAATGAAAATAGTTCTGGATTTATGGTAAGCATTTTAAAGTTTTTATTCTGATATCCAAGATAAAATCTTTTCCTCTAATATACTTAAAGGTATGGCACCATCTTCTAAAACCTTTCTGTGAAAAGTTCTGATATCAAAACGCTCCCCCATTTTTTCTTCAGCCAAACTTCGGAGTTCTCGAATTTTCAGCTGTCCGATTTTATAGGAAAGCGCTTGACCGGGATTGGCCATATAACGTTCGATTTCAGAAGTCAACTTGGCTTCGGAGTCTCCCTCATTTTCCAGAGAATAGGCGATGGCTTGCTCTCTTGTCCAGCCTTTGGAATGCAAACCAGTGTCTACTACCAATCGGATAGCGCGATGCATTTCCATATTCAGCATTCCGAAATATTGATAAGGATCCTCATACAGTCCCAATTCCTTCCCTAAAGACTCAGTGTAGAGGGCCCAGCCCTCAGAATAAGCACTGTAAAAGGAATTCTTACGAAAATTAGGAAGGTTTTGATTCTCCTGTTGTATGGAAATTTGATAATGATGTCCGGGAATGGCTTCGTGAAGAAACAGGGCTTCATTGTCAAAGACATTGTATTTTTCTACATCGGGAATAGGGACATAAAATATACCCGGTCTTGTGCCATCCAAAGAACCTCTATTGTAATGGGCAGCTGCGGATTTTTCCCGAAAAGCCTCCACCCTTCTTATTTCAAAGGGGGTTTTGGGTTGAAGATCAAACAATTGATCCACATAGGGTTTCATCTTCTCATACATCACATTGAAGTTCTCGATCACCTGTTCCGGATTGTCGAAAGGCATTAATTCTTTAGAACTTCGAACGTGTTCAAAAAATTCCATTAAGGTGCCTTTAAATCCCACTTCTTCCATGACCTTTTTCATTTCTCCACGAATGCGAGCCACTTCTTTCAAGCCAAGTTGATGGATTTCATTTGCCGACATGTCCGTAGTTGTGTACACTTGAATCGCATGCTTGTAATATGCTTCTCCATCGGGAAACGAAGCATAGCCACTGGTTTCTCTTCCTGCTTCATAATAAGGCCCAGCCATAAAATCGTGAAGTTTTTGGTAAGCTGGAATGATTTTATCTTCGATCATCTGTTCATAGGCAGCTGTCAATTCCATTTTTTCTTCCTGTGTCAATCCATCGGGTATGTTTTTGATGGGAGTGTAAAACAAATGAGACCTTACCTCCAACCCTGTCATCGCTGCCAATTGAGGAATTACTTTTTCAATAAGGGATTTCGGCAAAACATACCCTTTTTCTATCCCCAGTTTCATTTTTTCTTCTGCGCTGGACATCCATTGTAAATATCCTTCCAAGCGGATCAGCCAATTCCGATAATCTTGGGCTGTAACAAAAGGCTGTGCTCCTTTTCCAGAGGCCAATTGACCTATGGTCAAATGAAATGTCCACATTTGATCAATGGGCATCAAATCTTTTTTAAAAGTCATGCCTTTCAACTCCAATTCTAAATCACGGAGAAGAATTTTCTTACTCATTAGCTCATCCGGGCTCAAATATTGGTCATCATAATGGAAGAGGCTGTCGATGTAGAAACTCAAAAACTCTCTTTCTTTGGCCTTAAACGCATCTGATAAAAAATCAGGAAGGGTATCATTGTAGCGGTCGTCCCCCATAAAGGTTGCGTTGATGCGATACAACTCCAATGAGCCTTGGAAGTAATTTTCCAAAAGCTGATCAAAGCTTTTCCAATGTTTTTCTTGATAAAAGAAATTACAGGCAGTAAGAAAGCACAGGAATAGAATAAGAGGTGTGTTTTTCATTTTAGAAACTTTTGATAGCTAGAAAATTACAAAAATAAAACATACCAAAAATGGAAAAGCTGGCTCAGCGTTTTCTTTCTTCTAAAAGGGCCAAAATATCTTCTAGTGACTTCCCTTTGGATTTCAACAAAATGAGGTAGTGAAAAAATAAGTCGGCCGCCTCCTCCATAAACAAGGCTTCATTACCATCAACAGCCTCTATAACTGTTTCTACGGCTTCCTCCCCTACTTTTTGGGCTATTTTGTTAATGCCCTTATCAAACAAGCTACTGACATAGCTTTCCTTTGAAGGGTTTTTCTGACGGTCTTCGATAACAGCCTCCAATTCCCTGATGTAATTCAATCCGGATTCATTAACTTCCCCCCAACAGGTATCCGTTCCTTTATGACAAGTGGGCCCTGCCGGAGAGGCCCTAACCAAAAGGGTATCTTGATCACAGTCGACCTTAAAGGATTTAAATTCTAAAAAATTACCACTCTCCTCTCCCTTCGTCCATAACCTTTGTTTACTTCTGCTAAAAAAAGTGACCCGTCCTGTGGACTGGGTTTTATCTAAAGCTGCTTCGTTCATATAGCCCAACATCAAAACATTAAGGGTTTGAGCATCCTGGATGATGGCCGGTAAGAGGCCATCGGCGTTTTTATTAAAATCAGCGGTTTTCATTTGACGATTCTTGTTGCAATATTCTCGTTTTTTAAAATCTCTTTCAGTTCGGGGATAGCAATTTCACAGAAGTGAAAAACACTGGCCGCTAAGGCAGCATCAGCTTTCCCTTTTTTAAAAGCCTCCACAAAATGTTTTGTATCTCCTGCCCCGCCGGAGGCTATAATGGGAATGTTAACCGTTTGTGTCAATTCAGCCAAAGCGCCATTGGCAAATCCGTTTTTGGTTCCATCGTGATCCATTGACGTGAAAAGGATTTCTCCTGCACCGCGAATTTCGGCTTCCCTTGCCCATTCAAAAAGTTCGATGGGTGTGGGTACCTTCCCTCCTACCAAGTGGACTCGCCAATGATCATTGATTTTTTTGGCATCTATGGCCACCACGACACACTGACTGCCAAAAGTGTCTGCCAATTCATTGATCAATTCCGGACGGCGGACGGCGGCAGAGTTGATCGATACTTTGTCCGCACCGTTTCTCAATAATATTTTGGCATCTTCTACACTGCTTATTCCTCCTCCTACGGTAAAAGGAATATCTAAGGCCGCAGCAACTTTTAAAACCAAATCAGCTAAAGTTTTACGCTTTTGCTCCGTTGCAGAAATATCCAAAAAAACCAATTCATCCGCCCCCTCCTCGGTGTATCGTGTAGCCAGTTCTACAGGATCGCCCGCATCGCGTAAATCGACAAAATTGACTCCCTTTACGGTTCTTCCGTCTTTAATATCCAAACAAGGAATGATTCTCTTGGTCAACATGGGTCAACTGTTTTCTACAATATAATTTTCTAAACTTTTTAAGCTGATCTTTTTTTCATAAATCGCCTTACCAATGATGACGCCCTCACAACCCAATTGGGCCAATTGGGGCAATTCAGCCATATCGGAGACCCCCCCCGAAGCGATGAGCTTTATTCCAGAGCAAGCCTCCATTAGGGATTGATACAATTCAAAAGCTGGACCTTCCAACATCCCGTCTTTACTAATGTCCGTACAAATTACATAACGAACGCCCTCTTCTTGATATTTTTGAATAAAGGGAATTAATTCTTGATCTGAGGTTTCTGTCCAGCCACTGATTGCGATTCGTTTGTCTTTGACATCGGCTCCCAAGATAATCTTATCACCTCCATATCGGGTCAACCAAGCCTTAAAAGTTTCCGATTGTTTCACCGCAATGCTCCCCCCCGTAATCTGTTGCGCACCGCATTCAAAAGCAATATTAAGGTCCTCGTCAGATTTTAACCCTCCTCCAAAATCTATTTTTAACCGAGTGTGGGTCGCCAGTTTTTCTAAAACTTTATGGTTGACAATGCTCTTGGCCTTTGCACCGTCCAAGTCCACCACATGCAAATAAGATATACCAATACCTTCAAAAGCCTTGGCGACCTCCAAAGGATCTTCATTATAGGTTTTTTGGGTGGCGTAATCTCCCTTGATAAGCCGAACACACTTCCCATCGATAATGTCTATAGCCGGGATTATTCTCATGCTAAAGTTTTAAAAAATTCTCCAAAAGTCGCAAACCGTCTTTACTGCTTTTTTCAGGGTGGAATTGTACTCCGAAAAAATTGTCTTTTTGAACCGCTACACTATAAGTACCCGCATAATCGCTTTTGGCAGTTGTGTCCGCCGTTAAGGGAACAAAATAACTGTGAACAAGGTACATATAGCAATCTTGTGAGATGCTCTCAAACAGGCCCTCCGATGTATGTTTAACCTGATTCCATCCCATTTGTGGCACCTTAACCGTATCGGGAAATCGTTTGACGGTCTCTTTGAGGATGCCCAATGCCTTAGTGTCCCCCTCCTCGGTCTTATCACACAGCAGTTGCATCCCTAAGCAAATCCCCAAAACAGGTTGCTTGAGTTGAGGGAGCAGGCGGTCCAGACGTTTGGATTGTAACTTTTCCATGGCGCTGGAAGCCTCTCCTTGTCCTGGAAAGATCACCTTGTCTGCAGCGGAAATAAGTTCGGTGTCGTGCGTAATTTGAGCCACTACACCTAAGCGTTCCAATGCAAACTGGAGGCTTTTTACATTCCCGGCATCATAATCTACAATGACTGTTTTCATTTTATAAAGCCCCTTTGGTTGAAGGTAAAGTCATTTGGTTAATGTCTTTTTTGATCGCCATTTTTATGGCTTTGGCGAAAGCTTTAAATATGGATTCGATCTTGTGGTGTTCATTGGTGCCCTCTGCTTTGATGTTGATGTTCGCTTTGGCGCCGTCGGCAAAGGATTTAAAAAAGTGATAGAACATTTCGGTAGGCATTTGTCCTATCATTTCTCTTTTAAAAGTTGTTTCCCAAACCAACCAGCTTCTGCCACCAAAATCAATTGCCACTTGGGCCAAGGCATCATCCATGGGCAGTGTAAACCCATAGCGTTCAATCCCTTTTTTATCACCCAAAGCTTTGGCAAAAGACTCCCCCAAAGCAATGGCGGTATCTTCAATGGTGTGATGTTCATCCACTTGTAAATCGCCTTCGGTTTTGATAATCAGATCCACTCCCCCATGTCGTGCCAGTTGATCCAGCATGTGGTCAAAAAAAGCAATTCCAGTATTGATTTCACTTTTACCTGAGCCATCTAGATTCAAATCAACAGAGATTTGTGTTTCCTTAGTGTTTCGCTCATAGCGAACCGCCCGTTCTTTTAATAACAGCATCTGGTAGATCTCCTCCCAGCTTTGGGTCGTCAAGGCAATGGTTCCCTCCAAATCATTATCACTCACTTCATCGGCTCCCAAATCTGGGTTGTTGTCAATAAAAATGCCTTTTGAACCCAAGTTTTTGGCCAATTGCATATCGGTGAGCCGGTCTCCAATGACGTAGGAATTGGCTAAATCGTATTGGGGATTGTTCATGTATGCGGTCAACATTCCGGTTCCAGGTTTGCGGGTATCGGCTCCCTCTTCCGGGAAGGTCTTGTCGATAAAAATTTCAGAAAAGACAATACCTTCGTTTTCAAAGGACTTGACCAAGTGATTCTGATAGGGCCAAAACTCCTCTTCCGGAAAACTATCGGTTCCCAATCCATCTTGGTTGGTGACCATTACCAACTCATAGTCCAAGGCTCTTGCAATACTGCCCAAGTACCTGAAAACACGAGGATAAAAAACCAATTTTTCAAAGGCATCTACTTGGTAATCCCCTGGTTCTATGGTCAATGTGCCGTCGCGGTCGATGAACAATACTTTTTTCATTAGTCTATGATTTTACAAACATTTATAAAATTAATATTTTCTTGGGGCGTTCCTATGGTTACCCTCAGGCTGTTCTCACACCCTGTAAGTGAAGAGCGGTTTCTAACCACAATGTCATTTTCGATGAATTGTTTGTATCGCTTGGTTGCATCGTCCACCTGAACCAGTAGGAAGTTGGCATCGCTGGGGAAAATTTTCTTCACAAAATTAAATTTTAATAAAGTCTTTTCCATCTTTTGACGCTCAGCGATCAATTCTCTGACTTGAAGTTCAATAACCTCCTTTTGAGTCAAAGCTGTCATAGCGGCTCTTTGAGTGAGTATGTTTATGTTGTATGGGGGTTTAATTTTATTCAAATAACCAATAATGGAAGGATCAGCAAAACCAATACCCAATCGGATACCCGCTAAGCCATAAGCCTTTGAAAAGGTTTGACAGACCATCAGTTTGGGATAGGTTTTTAGAAGGCTTATCGCAGTGGTTTGTCCGGAAAAATCAACGTAAGCCTCGTCCACCACTACCAAGCCTTTAAAGCGGTTTAAAAGCGCCTCAATCTGATCCAAGGGAATGCTATTTCCTGAGGGATTGTTGGGGCTACAGACAAAAATCACTTTGGTTTTTTCGTCAATCTTCGCTGTAATGGCCTCCAAATCCAATTCAAAGTCCGCATTGAGAGGTACTGTGTGGGCTTTGATATTGTTGAGTTGGGCCAAAACCTTATACATTCCATAGGTGGGCGGCAAAAGGATTACTTCATCTAATCCGGGCTCACAAAAGGCACGAAAAATCAAGTCCAAGACTTCATCACTGCCATTGCCTAGTAAAATTTGGTCATGACTAACTCCCTTTACCTCAGCCAAGGCTTTTTTTAGTCTTCGCTGTAAGGGATCAGGATATCGATTGGCCTCGCTTTCAAAGGGATTTTCATTGGCATCCAAAAATATCTTTTGGGCCTCAAAGTCTTCAAACTCATCCCTGGCCGAACGGTAGGGAGTAAGGTCCCGAACCATGGGCCGAATGAGTGGTTTTATGATATCATCCTCCATTTTCAAGCGATTTTAAGCGGATGGAAACCGCATTTTTGTGGGCTTGTAAACCTTCAGCCTTTGCCATTTCTTCGATTACAGGGCCGAGGTCTTGCAAACCTTGAGCCGTAATTTTTTGATAGGTAATGGCCTTGAGAAAACTATCCAAATTCACACCACTGTATTGCCTTACATAGCCATTGGTGGGCAAAGTGTGATTGGTGCCGGAGGCATAATCCCCTGCGCTTTCCGGGGTATAATTCCCAATAAACACAGAACCGGCGTGTTTGATTTGATTGACAAATTCTTCTTCGTTTTCTAGACAAACGATCAAATGCTCTGCCCCATAAAAATTGGTAAATGCCAGAGCATCTGCTTCACTATCAAAATAGATAATTTTTGAGTTATCTAGAGCCTTTCGTGCAGTGTCTCTTCGGGCTAATACGGAAATTTGCTTTTCTACTTCTTCGTCAACTTGGTCGATCATTTCTCGGTCTGTGGTGACCAAAAGCACTTGACTGTCGGGGCCGTGCTCCGCTTGAGAGAGGAGGTCTGAAGCGACAAAATCCGCATTCGCAGAGGCATCGGCTACCACCATCAGTTCACTAGGCCCTGCCGGCATATCAATGGATACTTGATATTGGGTAGCCCATTGCTTGGCAACGGTGACGTATTGGTTTCCGGGACCAAAAATTTTATCTACTTTGGGTAGGGTCGCTGTTCCTAAGGTCATTCCAGCAATGGCTTGCATCCCTCCAACCTTAAATATTTTACTTACACCACACAAATTAGCAGTGTAAAGTATTACATCAGGCAACTTACCATTTCTATCTGGTGGTGAACACATTATAACTTCACTACATCCTGCAACTTGAGCAGGAATAGCCAACATCAAAATGGTGGAAAACAAGGGGGCAGAACCTCCTGGAATATATAAACCTACTTTTTCTATAGGTAATTTTTTTTGCCAACAATTGACCCCTTTTTGGGTCTCAACATTGACTTCCATTGTTTTTTGAGCCATGTGAAAACGATAGATGTTGTCTTTTGCTTTTTGTATTGCCGACTTTAATTTTTCCGGAACACGCGCCTTGGCTTCTTCAATATCTTGGGTGCTGACAGAAAAATCCTCTAAAGCAACTTTGTCGAATTTTTCAGTATAGTCGATGAGTGCTTGATCTCCGTTTTGGGCAATATTTTCAAAGACTTCCTTGGCCAAAGGCTCCAAAGAAGCAAAGGAGGCTGACCCCCTTTGGGTCAAACCCTTCCATTGTGCAATAGTGGGATTGATATAACGTTGCATTACAAAACCATTTTTTCGATAGGACAAACCAGAATGTCTTCTGCTCCTGCTGTTTTCAAAGCGTCAATGACTTCCCAAAATGAGGATTCATCAATCACGGAGTGGAGAGAAGACCAACCTTCTTTTACCAAAGGCAATACGGTAGGGCTTTTTAGCACCGGTAAGATGTCGCTGATCAGATCAATTTTGTTATTGGGTGCATTCAATAGAATGTATTTTGATTTTTTGGCCCTAATGACCGTACCCAAACGAAAAAGTAATTTCTCAACGATTTCCCGCTTGTCTGGGGACAAACTTGGTGATTGCACCAAGACCGCTTGGGATTCGAGAATTTTAGCGACTTCCTTAAGGTTGTTCTTAAAAAGGGTACTACCACTGGAAACGATATCACAAATGGCATCAGCCAATCCAATATTGGGCGCTATTTCTACAGAACCGTTGATGATGTGTAAATCAGCAGTAATCCCGTGGGCTTCCAAAAATTGATTGACGGTATTTGGATAAGAAGTCGCAATGCGTTTTCCTTCCAATTCATTCACCCCTCCAAAGGAAGTCTCCTTTGGAACTGCAATGGATACTCGACATTTGGAAAACCCAAGCTTTTCCAAAACGACCAAGTCTTTTCCTTTTTCATGGATTAGATTTTCACCGATGATGGCCAAATCTACCACACCATCTCTAAGGTATTGGGGAATGTCACCATTTCTGAGGTAAAGTACTTCCATTGGGAAATTTCTGGCGGGAGCCTTTAGCTGGTCTTTACCATTGTCGATGGAAATACCGCATTTCTTGAGGATACCTAACGACTCTTCATTGAGTCTACCTGATTTTTGAATTGCTATTTTTATCATTGTCAAAATATTATAAAAAAACCCGTTTGAAAATCAAACGGGTTTTGAGTATGATCAATACACTATCATTACCACATTTGATGGGTCATAGATGCATGTATATGATGATTCGTATTTTTCATTTAGCAAATATAATACTTTTTTCAATGAGAAATCAAATCTATTTTATTGACCTCCCAAGATCAAGGGCATGCCATCCTCTCCACTTCCAATAACAATAACCTTGGCATTGGGAGATGTCGCTAACTCTTTGGTGGCTTCAATCCCCTTTTCTTTTAAAATCATGTTGGTAATGGAGGCACTTAGAATCCTGTTAGCAGTGGCCTTACCCTCTGCATCAATTCTTTGTTTTTCGGCTTCTTGCTTCGCCTTTTCAATTCGGAATTCATACTCTAGGGCTTCTTGCTCTTGGATTAATTTTCTTTCGATACCTTCTTTGATGGCCAAGGGCAAGGAAACATCTCTTACCAAAACCGCATTGAGTTGAATGTGTTGATTTTCAACAACCTTTTGAGTTTCCTCATAGATTTCATTCTGAATGGCGTCTCTTTTGGTAGAGTACAATTGTTCAGGTGTATAACGTCCTACCACACTTCTGGCAACTGCTCGTATTTGAGGGATGAGAACAATATTAACATAATTTTCGCCTTTGGTTTTGTGTAACAAACCCAATTCGCTGTAAATCGGTTGATACAAAACAGATACATCAAGGGAAATTTCCAAACCATTGGAAGACAATACTTGCATATTCCCTTCAAAGAATTCTTGTTGCTTTACATTATAAATATAAACCTTGTTCCAAGGCGCAATAATATGAAATCCTTCTGATAATGGGGGTTTGTCAGTGACAACTCCACCACCAAAAGTTTTGAACAAAACGCCTGCTTCTCCGTAGCCAATATTGATTGACGATTTGGAAACAAAAATGATCAGCACAAAGGCCAATAGAATAATGGGCAATCCAATTTTGGGTAATTTTTGCATAATATTATTGTTTTAAGTTAACATGCCTCCATCGACTTGGAGGACTTGTCCGGTTATATAGTTAGATAAATCTGATGCTAAAAAGATACAGGCGTTTGCAACATCCTCAGGAGTTCCCCCTCTTTTGAGAGGAATACCTTCCCTCCATTTCTGCACAACATCCTCGGAAAGTTTTTCTGTCATTTCGGTTTCTATAAAACCTGGAGCGATGACATTACTTCTGATATTTCTCGATCCCAACTCCAAGGCAATTGCTTTGGAAAAACCAATGATCCCGGCTTTTGAGGCGGCATAATTGGATTGTCCGGCGTTACCTTTAAGGCCCACTACAGAACTCATGTGGATTAATGAACCATGCCTCTGCTTGAGAAAGGTGCGTTGAATGGCCTTAGTCATGTTGAAAACCGATTTGAGATTGACCTCAATGACTTGATCAAAGTCGTCCTCACCGATCCGCATTAAAAGGTTGTCCTTTGTGATGCCTGCATTGTTGACAAGGATATCGACGGTTTGAAATTCTTTGATGACTTCATCCACCAGTTGTTGTGCTTGATCAAAATCTGCGGCATTGCTTTGGTAGGATTTTGCTTTGATTCCCAGTTGATTGAGTTCTTTTTCCAAGTTTTGAGCCGCTTCGGCCGAGCTGCTGTAGGTGAAAGCTACATTGCAGCCATTAAGGGCAAAAGCCAGTGCAATCCCTTTTCCGATCCCCCTCGTGGCACCAGTTATGATTGCGGTTTTGTTTTCCAATAATTTGTTCATAAATTATTTATGATAAGACTTCAGCTACTTTTCTTCCGATATCGGCAGGGGAGTCAACGATGTGAATGCCACATGAGTTCATGATTCTTTTTTTGGCTTGAGCGGTATCATATGCACCGCCTACAATGGCACCGGCATGTCCCATGGTTCTGCCTTTGGGTGCTGTTTCTCCGGCTATAAAACCAATCACGGGTTTTGAGTTGCCATTGTTCTTGATCCATAGAGCAGCATCAGATTCTAATTGACCTCCAATTTCACCGATAACGACTATGGCTTCTGTTTCGGGGTCATTCATAAATAATTCAACTGCATCTCTGGTAGTGGTTCCAATAATCGGATCTCCCCCTATCCCAATGGCAGTGCTTATTCCCAGACCCTGTTTGACTACCTGATCGGCGGCTTCATAGGTGAGTGTTCCCGATTTGGAAACAATTCCAACCTTACCTTTTTTGAAAACGAACCCAGGCATGATGCCGACTTTGGCTTCTTCCGGGGTGATCACACCGGGGCAATTCGGACCTATAAGTGTACAATTTCTTTTTTTGATATAATCAGATACTTTGGTCATGTCAGCAACAGGAATTCCCTCAGTAATGGCAATGATGACCTTGATTCCCGCTTCAGCAGCTTCCATGATGGCATCGGCTGCAAAGGCCGGAGGAACAAAAATAATAGAGGTGTCGGCCTGTACTTCTTTTACGGCTTGTGCTACAGAATTGAAAACGGGCTTGTCCAAATGGGTTTGCCCCCCTTTTCCGGGAGTTACACCCCCCACTACTTGGCTTCCGTAAGCGATCATTTGTTCGGCATGAAAAGTTCCTTCACTTCCAGTAAATCCTTGTACAATTATTCTAGAATCCTTATTTACCAATACACTCATTTGTACTTTATTTTTTTGTAAAATTAAGTTATTTAGAAGGGTTGAAAGACTAATATTTGGTTATTCTTTGATCCTTTCTTGATAATTTCCTTTAAGGGTATCGACTTTGATTTTGTCTCCTTCGTTGATAAACAATGGGACATTGATTTTAACACCGGTTTCAAGGGTTGCGGGTTTGGTGGCGTTGGTTGCAGTGTTGCCTTTAACCCCTGGCTCAGTATGGGTGACCTCCAATATAACACTGGCAGGCATATCCACAGATAATGGCAAACTGTCTTCCGTATTGATAGAAATGCTAACGATCTCGCCTTCTTTCAAAAGACCGGGATTGTCGATGGAGTTTATGTTGACCATGATCTGGTTGTAATCATCAACGTTCATAAAGTTGTAGTCGTCCCCGTCATTGTATAAATACTGGTATTTTTTGGTTTCTACACGAATGTCTTCAATTTTATGACCGGCTGAAAAGGTGTTGTCCAGCACTTTTCCCGTAGTGACGCTTTTGAGCTTTGTTCTGACAAAAGCTGGACCCTTTCCAGGTTTGACATGAAGAAATTCAACGATTTTATAAATGTCGTTATTGTACTTGATGCAGAGTCCTTTTCTGATGTCGGAGGTTGTCGCCATGTCGATTTAGTTTTTTTGAAAATAACCTTTCATGATTCCCCTTTGAGAATTTCTGATGAATTGTAAAATTTCATCCCTTTCCGGAGAGGCGACCATTTCGGCTTCAATAATATCAGTCGCCTGAGTGTTATTGTATTTTTTTTGGTAAAGAATCCTGTAGATGTTTTGTATCTCCGTGATCTTATTGGACTTAAACCCTCTTCTTCTCAATCCAACAGAATTGATCCCTACATACGACAGGGGTTCTCTTGCTGCTTTTACAAACGGAGGAACATCTTTTCTGACGAGTGACCCACCGGCAATAAATGCATGATCACCGATAGTAGAAAACTGATGAACGGCAACCAACCCGGCCAAAATCACATGATTCCCAATGGTGATATGTCCCGCAAGCGTACTGTTGTTTGAAAAAATACAATGGTCACCAACAAAACAGTCGTGAGCAACATGACAATAGGCCATAATCAAACAATTGTTACCGATTTTGGTTAATTGTCGATCAGAGGTACCCCTATTAATGGTAACACACTCTCTGATGGTGGTGTTGTCTCCAATGACGGCAAGGGTTTCTTCTCCATTGAATTTTAAATCCTGAGGAACTGCAGCAATTACAGCTCCGGGAAAGATACTACAGTTTTTACCAATTCGAGCGCCTTCCATAATGGTCACATTGGAACCAATCCATGTACCCTCTCCGATTTCTACATTGTTATCAATTGTTGTAAATGGTTCAATAACAACGTTTTTGGCTACTTTAGCTTCTGGATGAATGTAAGCTAAGGGTTGTTTCATTATATTATTTGCGTTTGATGATTTGTGCCATAAGCTCCCCCTCAGTCATTAGATTTCCATTGGCGAAAATCATCCCTTTCATATGACATATTCCTCTTCTGATGGGTGAAATTAATTCCAGTTTAAAAATCAATGTATCCCCCGGCTTAACAGGCCTTTTGAATTTTACATTGTCCATTTTCATAAACAATGTCAGGTAGTTTTCGGGATCGGGAACGGTATTAAGCAATAAAACCCCTCCTGCTTGTGCCATTGCCTCAATTTGTAAAACCCCAGGCATAACAGGAGCACCGGGAAAATGTCCCACAAAGAACCGTTCGTTCATGGTGACGTTCTTCAATCCAATTACGTGGTGTTCGGACAGCTCAAAAATTTTGTCCACAAGCAAAAACGGTGGACGATGGGGCAACATTTTGATGATATCGTTAGTATCCATCAGAGGTGCGGCGTGGATGTCTACCTTTGGGGCGTTCTGACGGCGCTCTTGTTTAATGATCTGAGAGAGTTTTCTAGAAAAATTGGTATTGACCTTGTGACCTGGTTTGTGGGCAAAAACTTTCCCCCTGATGGGCATACCCACTAAGGCCAAATCACCAATCACATCAAGGAGCTTGTGACGTGCAGCCTCATTTGAGAAGTGCAGGCTCAGGTTATCCAATATGCCGTTGGGCTTGACGGAAATATTATCTTTTCCAAAAGCTTCTTTAAGACGGTCCATATTGCTCTCAGACAATGGCTTATCAACATAAACAATGGCATTGTTTAGGTCGCCCCCTTTGATCAATCCGTTTTCCAAAAGCATTTCCAATTCATGCAAAAAGCTAAATGTTCTGGAGGGTGCAATACTATCTTTAAATTCTTCTAAGCTTTCAATGGAGGCGTTTTGAGTGCCCAATATTTTGGTTTCAAAATCAACCATGGTGGTCACTTGATATTCATCGGAGGGAATAAGCGTTATTTCACTTCCGCTGGCTTCATCCCTGTAGGAAATG